>JAZRVB010000103.1:0-4036 GCA_045598885.1 Bacteroidales bacterium | reverse complement strand
CTTGCCATATTGGATGACAATATACAATCCGAGCTTTGCATCACTGCCCACGGCAGAGACACGTCCGTCAGCTACGGCACTAAGCATGTCATTGTTGGTCTGGAATACCATGCCATGACAGAAATCCCTGTTATCGGGTTGCTCCCCATAGTTGGTGATGACCTTTACATCATCATTGCCCTTGAAAGGCATGCAGTAGCCAGTGGTAGAGTCAAGGTTATAGTCGTTTGAAAAAGTCTTGTCCTGTTCCATATACATTTTGTATTATCGTCCGCGATGCATGACCGGGGCTTCGTTTACGGTAGGTAGTGGTGCTGATACCTGTGGAGCCTGCTGTCGTTCAGGTGCCTGTTGTGGTGCTTGTGCTTGAGCCAAGGCAGGCTTGAAGTTATTGCCGATGACCATCATCGCAAGCAGTCCTCCGAGCATCTTCCCCAAGAAACCAAAGCGACCGAAACAGAGGATGGCAGCACCAATAAGTCCTGCGATACCCAGTCCACCGACATTACCATGAGCCAGATTATTGAAGAAACCTCCAATCATACCAAGACCATTGCCAGATGTCAGTCCTTGCAGGAAGTTTCCGATACCAGAGAGGGCATTGGTCGTTTCCTTTGCAGTATTGACCGCACCGGAAAGAGTCTCTGTTGCAGAATCGATCTTGTCGCCCACGGCAGAGATGGTATCGCTTACTGCAGTGACACCGTCACCAGCAATCTCTACAGCCTTATCGACACGTTTCTCGCCAAAGGTAACGTCAGCGGCCTTTTCGACCATATCACCTGCGGAATCTATGAGAGGTTTGTCGTTGGCAAGATATTGCCATCCGGCATAGCCTGCTGCTCCAGTGATGGCAATCTGCTTAGGATGCGCCATTGTATATGTCAGGACACGTCCGCTACCTCTTGCAGCGGACTTGCCATAGTTTACTATTGATGTCCAGAATCCCATTTTATTTTACTTTACGTCCGTTATACCTCCAGTCCCTGATAGCACGTTCGGCTATTTCCTTTTTGTTGGCTGGAGGGTATGCATTTCCTTCTATCTCTCTCCATACATCACCCAAGGTGGTGTACTTGACCGCTCGTGTCAGCCTTCTCAGCTTGTAATTCATCTGCTTGAGTTTGGGACGGATGGCAAAGACGATCTCCACTCGTTCCTTCTCGCTCATCTTGATGTCAGAGAGACAAACCAGGCGAATGTCGTTCACGATGTCAACACTTGTCAGGATGAGCTCTCGGTAGATGGCATTGCGCTTTGCTGATATGGCTACTGCCAGTGCATTGGTCGGATGGTCTTCGAGCTGCTTGACAAGTCCTCCCATGGCATCGGTCATCATGGAGATTTCATGATAGAAGCCAAAGATTTCTGCTGCATAGGTCACGATGGAACGGAACTGGTCGAGATAGTCATTATATTTCTGCTGAATCTTTGTGGTCTCTTCCCATTCCTCCTTAAGCCAGATATGACCTGTGGTCTCCAGCATCATAGAGCGTTCCTGTGCCTTGAGTTCTTTCTTGGCATTCTCGGTATAGAGAAGGATGAGAGCCTCAAGACCAGGATCTACCTGTGCAGATGCCTTGCACCATCCTATGATAATCAGGAAAGAGACTATAAGTGATTGTCGTACAATGTTCATTGTGATGCCACTTGTGCAGCCCTTCGCCAACGGCTGTAGGCTGTCTGGGCGATATGGGCATTGTCGTTATACCATGTGCCGGCTGTGTAGCTGTTCCATACTTCAGCCATCGTGTAATAGCGGATGGAGAGATACAGCTGACGCAGTTTCCTGTTGAACCTGTCGAGTTTGTCCTCCAGCTGCCACATCGTCTGTGCACGTTCAGCTCCTGTGAGCATGTTCTCAGTGCCACCTTTGGCAATGGCATCCTTCAAGAAGGTGAAGACACCCACGAGTTCCGTAGCAGTCTCGATATACAGATTGTTCATGGCAGCAGTCGAAACCAGTCCCTGGGGATTGTCGCTGACAGCCTTCTTGATATATCCTAATGTAAGGAAGATGTGTACGCCATCGTGATAGAGTGTCGTACCTGCCTTAAGCGTAAAGGCAAAGCCTTCCGCTGTCTGAAGGTATCTACTATACTTGTCCTCCCACTTCTTTATCTGCGTGAACTCAGCAGCCATCGTGTTCTGAAGACCTGCTGTCTTGAGCTGATTCTTCGTCTGACTCTCTATCTGCGAGTTGATCATCTCGTTACCCTCAATGAGAGCGGCATATTCCAATGGATTGGTAGAGACAATCTGAGCCCTTGATGGAAGGGAGAATGATAGAGCCATTCCGATTAACAGTGTCCTATATGCGATTGGTAACTTCATAAATCTTGAACAGTTCGCGTGAATAGATGATTCTTGACCGTAACTCCGTGATTATGTCATAATGGTTCTTCACACCGATGATATTGAGCGTAGGCATGTTCTTATCGCCAGCATAGATGGTGATGGTCTTCAGGGCACATATCTGCTGCATGATGTTACGATGCTCATTGAAGTCGATGACACGATACAGCTCCATGTAGTCGGTACTATGCTTGAACACTCCCTGCTCGATGATGATCTGCTGGTCAGTGATGCGGTACTCTATGCTTCGGATATACACGAAAGAGTAAAGAAGCATGAGAGAGAAGATACCCATCATGATACAGAGAAGGTTCCTAAAGGGAATGCCATCAACGCCACACAATAGCGTACCACTTATTAGCAGCAGTATCAGCGGCAACTGGTTGATAACCCATTGCAGGAAATGCGGCTGTATGATGATGGTACTGAATGGTGCGTATGTCGGTTGGCGAATGCTGTGGTAGTTTCCTTCCATATCCTATCTGCGATGATAACCCTTGCGTTCCTGTTCCTCGCGGTCTTCAACATCACGGTCTTCCTCTTCGTGAGGCGAGTAGATCTCCATATAGATGCCTTCTGTACCGTCAATGGAAGACTCAACGATGTTCTCAGAAACCATCTGCTTCTTGTCCAGAGGCTTTTGTTCTTGCATCGGACGATTGAGCAGCTGGTCATTGTAATCCTTGAAACGCTGGTCACAAGGCTCATAGATGATACTGCCGCCAGGACTATGATATGCCTGTAGGTCACGGAACAAAGCAGGTACGAACTGTTTACCTATCTTACTCTTCTCTGTTGGGTCGATTCCCTGTTCTGCCATTTCCCGAAAGAGACGACCAGAGAAAGAATCAGCAGGAAGAAGCTCGTAGTTGCCCGACTTCATGTCATTCTTATCCTTGAGACTGTCAAGGAAAGCCTTCATGTCTGGTTTTCCGACTTCAAGGATAGAACTAATCCTGCCATAGTCGAACGGCTCCATGTTCAGCACGAAGCGTTGACCGTTTTCTGCTTTGTCGGTAACAACCAACTGCGCAACCTTTGCAATACCGGCATCCTCATCGGCTACTGTAGCAATGTGAGTAGAAAAGTCCTTGCCTGAACGAGCCAAGGCAAAGTTGATGACGTACATCCTTCCAGCCATATCATTGTCGAAACACAAATGGTGGTTTGCCTTGTCCGTATGTTTGAGCATACCACTAAACTGCTGCATGGATGGAGAACCGCCAGTGCTGACAAAGACCGCTTTAGACAGTTCCCTCTTGTCTGGATGTAGCTGATAGAATGCCATGGCATCGTAGGCAGACTCAAACCAAAAGACATCACGGGCTTTCCGAAGTTCACTGGCGACATTTACGTCAAGGACTGGTGAAGCAAGCCACATACCATGTGTGGCATCTGTGTTCAGTGCCATCCCCTTGAAGGTCTCACCGTTGCGGTCAGGTGCTCCACGCATCTCAAGACCGACAACACGTGCCGTTCCTGGTATGCGCATTGGGAAGGAGAGGTTACGGACTGCCGTTTTGCTGGCTCCAGCCTTTTTTGGTGATATAGAAATACTCAGAGAAGGCTCTCTGCGTCTCACGGTTTATTCCTCTGTCGGAGAAGAAGGGATAGAACGGTTTCTGTGTCTCGAAGTCTTCTGCCTTCCACTGGTGCAGGGAGAAATTGCGAAGATTGAACT
>JAZRVB010000102.1:0-1603 GCA_045598885.1 Bacteroidales bacterium | reverse complement strand
CTATCCTACACATGATAAATAGGATCCCAATATTAAGTTACGGTGAAGGTTCACGGGGTCTTTCCGTCTAATTATGGGTATCCGGCTTCTTTACCGGAATATAAATTTCACCGAGTCTCACGTTGAGACAGTGCCCAGAATCGTTACACCATTCGTGCGGGTCGGAACTTACCCGACAAGGAATTTCGCTACCTTAGGACCGTTATAGTTACGGCCGCCGTTTACAGGGGCTTCGATTCAATGCTTCAAGTTGCCTCTGACATCTCCTCTTAACCTTCCTGCACCGGGCAGGTGTCACCACCTATACGTCCCATTGCTGGTTCGCAGATGGCTGTGTTTTTGATAAACAGTCGCCTGGGCCTGCTTTGTGTCACTCCCAAATCTTTCAATCAGGAGCCGCACTTCTTCCGAAGTTACGTGCGCATTTTGCCGAGTTCCTTAACGTGAGTTCGCTCGTGCGCCTTAGATTACTCATCCTTCCTACCTGTGTCGGTTTCCGGTACGGTTTATTAAGCCTGACTTAGGAACTGTTTCCCGGCACCTTGATTACGTCCGCTTCACTTCAACTTTCTTTCCGCTCGCTGTCACAGCTTACCTCAGTCCTTCTTTTAACCAGGACCTCATCAGCTTGCTGCTTTGACCGGGACTACCGTCGCCCGGCCGGATTTCACCTCATGCGTCATTCCATAAAAACTTAATAAGTATTGGATTATAAACCAATTTCCCATCGGCTACGACTTTCGTCCTCGTCTTAGGGGCCGACTTACCCAGGGCAGATTGCCTTTACCCTGGAAACCTTAGGTTTTCGGCGGACGGGGATCGCACCCGTCTTTTCGTTACTTATGCCTGCATTCTCTCTTGATAGTCCTCCAGAGCCCCTCGCAGGTACTCCTTCTTCGGTTATATCAATGCTCCCCTACCAATCATTACCTATGTAATGAGTCCGGAATTTCGGTTCCATGCTTAGCCCCGTTACATTGTCTGCGCAAAAATGCTCGACCAGTGAGCTGTTACGCACTCTTTCAAGGAATGGCTGCTTCTAAGCCAACCTCCTGGCTGTCTGTGCATCTTCACTTCATTTAACACTTAGCATGGATTCGGGACCTTAATTGCCGGTTTGGGCTGTTTCCCTTTCGACTATGAACCTTGGCGCACACAGTCTCACTCCCATACGCTGGCTGGCGGCATTCAGAGTTTGATTGAACTTTGTAGGATTTGACTCCCCATTGTCCATCCAGTGCTTTACCTCCGCTAGCTTTGTATGAGGCTGTCCCTAAAGGCATTTCGGGGAGAGCCAGCTATTTCCAGGTTTGTTTAGCCTTTCACTCCGATCCACAAGTCATCACTACCTTTTTTAACAGATTACTGTTCGGCCCTCCAACAGGTTTTACCCTGCCTTCAGCCTGCTCATGGATAGATCACCTTGGCTTCGGGTCTACGACATGCAACTTATCTCGCCCTGTTCAGACTCGCTTTCGCTCCGGCTCCTTGTCTTCCAACAATTAACCTCGCTGCATACCGTAACTCGCAGGTTTATTCTACAAAAGACACGCCACTACCCTTGCGGGCTGTGACATCTTGTCAGTCTATGGTTTCAGGTTCT
>JAZRVB010000101.1:0-85278 GCA_045598885.1 Bacteroidales bacterium | reverse complement strand
CGGAAAGTGTCTATCCTCTAAGGGAGACTGCAAGGAACCGCCACGTGCGGAACCGCATGCGTGGTGGTGTGGGAGGTCGGTAAATGTGAAAGTAGGAGGCGAATGCCTTTTATGATTAGCATTTACCTCCTACCCGATTTAAACGCTCCTTACTGATTACAATTACAATTTCACTTTCAATTTGCGCGGGGTATTCTGAAATCAAGTCGTTGCTTGCGCTGACCTAAATGGCCGAGAATGAGACGAGAATTGGACGAAAATACTTTTTGTCTATAGGTATTTATGGTAATTCGCGGATGAATTATTGGAAATTTTAATAGAATATTACGCAGAAAAGTCTTGAAAGATTTGGAGGGGAGACAAAAAGTCGCTCTCTTTGCTTGCAGCCTCAAAAAGATTGCGTGAACCATCTCTCAAAGACCGGATCCATGATATAGAGTTTCTGGTCGATGCTTTCTATCAGTTCTCTTTCGATCAGTGAGGTATGCAGGCGATTGATGTTGGATTTTGTGCCTAAGGAGAAGCGTTCAAGGATATCTTTGCTCGTAAATCCTGAATGAATACCTTGACAGATGGCGCGGAGGAAGTTCATCTGATACGAACTTAAATCTTTGATCTGCTCCTGAAAAAGCGTGATATTCTGGTTGATGGTTTCCTGCATGGCCATGTCAATATCTTCATCGGTCACCGATTCTTCGCAGGTAAGCATCACATTCCAGGCTAATTGTTGCACGTATGAAGAGTAATTGCGCACCAGGATGCAGATCCTGGCGGCCTGCTCCTCGCTGATGGAGATATTGCGCTCATTGAATTTCTGGCAGATGAATGGGGTCCAGTCTTCTGTAGAGATGGCTCCCAGCTCAATCGTGTCGCCGAACTGATAGAATGGTTTGCGACGGTCTTTGAACAAGCGGAGCAACATGTGTTTCTTGCTGCCGAACAAGCAATATGAGACATTTTGTTGCAGCTGCCATACGCTTCTGAGGCGTTTCTGGATAGTCAATGAGTCTGCCATTTCTCCTATCTGCTGAAACTCATCGATACAAACGACGATGTGCTTCCCCGTCTTCTCAGCAATTCGCTCAGGAAGATTCAGGATCTCTGTAGGGTCATTGTTTTCGGCAAGATTCAGACCTAAAGAGAATGAAAAATCAGAATCAGGCGTAGGACTAAAAGACACCTTAGGAACTAAACTGGTCAGGAACTGCTTGACAAAATCCAATAGCTGATCAGCGCGTGAAGCAGTAGCGCGAAGCACAGAGGTGGCAAATCGCTGGTAAAATTCCTGCTCGCTGCGACAGTCATAGATATCCATATATACGACCTTCACCTGCTCGCCATCTACTTCATTTGCCACTTTCTGCACGAGCGAAGTCTTGCCCATTCGACGGGGAGAGAGCAGAATGACGTTTTGCCCGTTCTCGAAATTCATCTTGAGACGACGTGTCTCCTTTACTCGATCCGTAAAGTTCTCACCCGACACTGATACACCATATATGAATGCCTTTTTATTCATCTTTTAGATTATCCTAATTGATTGATTTACGGGTACAAAGATACAATAAAAACATTAGTTCACAAACTTGTGGACCACAAACTTGTGAACTAATGTTGATTTTGTACAATTTTGTAATGTCGGCGGCTCAAAATCATTTGGTCAATTCTGCTGCCATCTCGCGGATAATGGCGAGAGTGGTGGTATCGGAGGCGAAGACGGAGTTGAGGCCTTGCTCCTCCTGTGCTGGGTCGCATACGTAGTCGTCGTAGGGCTGCCAGATGACGTTCTTGACGTTGGCGCGGCCACCCCATCCCCAGAAGTTACAGCCGGCGATCTTGCCGCTGTCGCGGATGATGGCGAAGACATATTTATAATAGGTGTCGCGTCCTTGGGTCGGAGAGCCAGGGGTGAAGAGGAAGCGGTCGCGAGGATAGCCGAACTCTTCGAGCACCATCGGGCGGCCGGCTTTCTGCATGTAGCTATAGGCTTCATCGATGTAGGCGAGGGTCTTCTCGCAGGCTATGCCGACGTTGTCGACGATAGGATCTGGCGCATCGGCAGAGATGGTCTTGTCGGCGTCGTAGTTCTGGTTGAACTTGCCGAGCCAGCCCCAGTTGTTCGGCCAGATGTGGATGCAGGCGTAGTCAATGTTTGGCAGGGTGTGGATGGCGTTGAAGAGATTCATATCCTCCTCACAGCCGTTGCGGCCCTCGCTACCGGTGGTGACGAGGTGATTTGGGTCGAGGCTCTTGATGAGGGTCGACTGCTCGTCGATCCACTCTACGAACTTGGCTTTCTGCAATGAGTCCGTGCTGAAGGCGCGAGGCTCGTTGGCAATCTCCCATGACATGATGGCTGGCGACTGGGCGTATGGTTGGCCGTTGAGCGTATTGACGCGGGTCACGATATTGCGGACGTGGTTGGCAGCGAGCGCCTTGGCTGAGTCGTTGAGGATGAAGTTGCCTGCATACTGCATGTACTCGTACCAGCCTTCGAGGGTGGGGACCGGGGTGCGGTCGAAGTGCTTCATCAGTCGGCCATCCGGACCTGGAGTGCCCTGATCGTCACTCGAATAGACATCGGCATTGAAGCCGACCCAGTCGAGGTACGCGCCGTAGCCACCTGACCACTCCCAGGCGTTGTTGAAGTAGAGGACGGCCTTCATGTCGCGCTTCTCAAGTTCGACCATGAGGTAGTCGAGGCCCTGTAGGATGGTGTCGTTATAGACGCCTGGCTCGAGCTGGAGCTTAGGCGCGATGTGGCTTGGGATGCCCTCGCGGCCATCTCCGCCGACGAGGACGCGGACGTTGTCAATGCCGGTGGCTTTCATGTCGTCGAGCTCCTGGATGAGGCGCTCGCGGTTACCGCCACGGCCCATAGAGGCCAGGATGGCGCCGTACCAGAAGTTGGTGCCGACGTAACGATACTCTTGTTCGCCCTGATAGAAATGACCGTCACGGACGGTGACGAAAGGGCTTTGTTGCTGTGCTGGCTGGCTGGCGCATGAGGCGGCAAGGGCGAGGACAGCGGCGTAGATAGGAAGTTTCATGTGTTTAATTATTTAGGGATATTGGGGATATTGGGGATTTTAGGGATATTGGGGATTTTAGGGATTTTAGGGACGAATGTGCCAGAATACGAGAATTCGGAAGACGAAGGTAACGTCCCTAATATCCCTAATATCCTTAAAATCCCTAATATCCTTTTATGATATCATACCATAATCTTATTCTTATGATAGTTCTCGCGGAATGAGGTCGGTGAGCAGCCTTTGCGCTTCTTGAAGATGCGATTGAAGTTAGAGACGTTGTTGAAGCCAGACTCGTAGCAGATTTCGACGACTGAGGTGGTGGTGTCGACCAGCTGACGGGCCGCGTAACCCAGTCGGATGTCGATGATATAGTCGGAGAGCGTCTTGCCGGTGCGGAGCTTGAAGAAGCGGCTGAAGGCGGTAGGCGTCATGCCGGCGATGTCTGAGACGGTCTGTAGACGAACCTCCTCCTTGAAGTGCTGATCGATATACTCCTCGACCTTGCGGACGCGACGGCTGTCTGGGGTCTGCTTGGTGTGTGCAAAGCTGTTGCTGGCCAGAAGGTGGTAGTCATCTTCGAGCGAGAGCTCATGCAGGATCTCGAGCAACTTGATGAAGCGGTAGAAGCCAGGCTTGGCCTGCGCCACCTCATTGATCTTGGCATAGATGCGCATGATGGCATTCATGCCGAAGGCCACGCCGTTGTGAGCGCGTTCGAGCAACTGGTGGATCGACGACATCTGATCCTTATTGAGCAGATTATCACTGAAAAGCTCTGGCGAGAACTGGATGGTCACCTCGCGCATCTGTCGGCTCTGACTCACGTTCTGTTCCCAGGTATGCTCCAGGTTGCTGCCGATGAGAGCCAGGTCAAACTTGCCGAGCTCCTCGATGCTGTCGCCGACGATGCGGCGCGCACCTTCACAGTTCTCCTCGAAGGTCAGCTCCAGCTCCTCATGCTTGTGCAGGGGATAGTCGAAGACATTCTTGTTGCGGTCAACGAGATAGAAACAGTCTTTTTCTTCGAGCGGGGTAATTTCGGTAATAATCTTGTCCATGCTATAGGTTATTTATGCAATTCAGGATATTCGATGCGAGCGTGATAGATGGATTCGAGGTCGTGGATGAAGGAATCCTTGCAGGTCTGTATCTCTCGCAGTGTGATCTTGGCATTGTTGAGACGACCGGTGCTGACCAGGTTGTCTATCATGCCATTGACCAGTTTGGTAATGCTTTCGTGGGTATATTCCTTGAGCGAGCGTGAAGCGGCCTCGATGCCATCGCCCATCATCAGCAGCGCCTGCTCCTTGGTGACAGGGTCGGGATAAGGGTAGGTGAACATCTGCAGGTCAG
The DNA here is from genome assembly GCA_045598885.1 of Bacteroidales bacterium. Classification (GTDB taxonomy): domain Bacteria; phylum Bacteroidota; class Bacteroidia; order Bacteroidales; family UBA3663; genus Liminaster. Next base: position 80,896 of record JAZRVB010000101.1, on the reverse strand, counting down.
GCTCCTCGTTAGGATGCGCGTTGCACCATGTGACGTAGAAATATTTGATGAGGCTGTTGCCATGATGCGACTGGATGAACTCGGAGATCTCGCGAGGAAGCTTCTCCTTCTTGGCCAGCTTGAGACCCTCAGCGACGTGGCGCTTGATGACCTCGACGCTCTCCTCGATCTTCATCTTCTCGTGCGGGTTCGGCCCCTGCTGGTTCTCTGTATACATGTTCGGGTTCCAGAGCTTGCCGATGTCGTGGTACATAGCACCTGTACGCACCAGCGAAGCGTTGGCTCCGATGGCCTTGGCAGCGCTGGCAGTGAGGTTGGCCACCTGCAGCGAGTGCTGGAAGGTGCCAGGAGCCTCCTGCGAGAGGCGCAGGAGCAGGCCACGACCGAGGTTGCAGAGCTCGACTAAGGTCACACCGCTCATAAAGCCGAAGGATTTCTCCATCATATATATAATAAGGTATGACATCAGCAGCAGCACGGCATTGATCACCATCATGGCCACGATCGGGAGGGAGATATTGGTCAGCGAACCCTCGGTGGCCAGCGTGTAGAGCGCGTAGAGGCCGGTGTAGCCGATGGCCGAGAAGATGGTGACGTGCATGAGCTGGCTGCGGTCGGTCAGGCCGTCTTTGAGGCTGAAGACGATGATCATGCCGACGATGCACTGGATGACCAGATACTCAAAATGCGACGGCGCGATGAACGAGCAGAGCAAGACCATGACGATGTGACAGTAATAAGCTGTACGTGAGCCATGGAAGGTGCTCAACAGGATGGTGACGATGCCGATGGGGACGAGATAGACGCCACCGACGACCATCTTGCTGGCTTCGGCCGTGAGAATGACCATGAGCGTCACGGCAGCTACGGCCACGAAGACCTCGGCCTGCTGGACGTAGAGCCACGGACGATAGAGCGCCAAGAAGAGCAGGATGCTGCAGAGGACGATTGCTACGATGCAGGTGCGGCTCAGGAAGATGGTGGCCTCGGAGCCAGCGAGCGAGAGTCGCTGCTGCTGCTCACGGCGGTAGGACTCGAGGATGTCGTAGGTGCGGTGCGTGACGATCTCGCCCTGGTCGATGATGCGGCTCTCGGCCAGGATGATGCCACTGGTGGCACTGACCTGCTGGCGGAGACGGGCATATTCCATGCGCATGGCGGCGGTGTCGAGCTCGAGATTGCTGTGGATGAGGTCGCGCAGGTTGACCGCATTATAGGAGTGGCTGTAGGCGGAGTCATTCTTCAGCGACTCGTAGGCCTCCATCTCCGTCAGGATCCTGGATAGCGGCAGGGTGGTGGAACCCGTGTCGGTCTTCAGGATGGCCTGCTGACAGCCTTCCTTCAGAAGCTGTTCTTTCTTCTCGCCGAGCAGGATGCCATCATTGTATAGACTCTCCAGACGGTGGCGCAGGTGGCGATAGGCCTCGTTGGCCAGCTGTTCCCTCGCGGAGTGCGACTTGCGGAGAGCTTCGTCAGAGATTCCCGGGGTATGCATGAAACGAGGGACGATCTGATGACGAAGGCTGTCTTCCATCACTCGCAACGCGCTGTCGCTGCGATAGATGGCGAAGTCGTAAGGAGCCGTGAGTCTGCCATAGCGCCAAGGCTTACCGACCTCATACTCATAGCGGAAGGCTTCGTTGTGAGGGAAGAACCAGCTCACAAGGAGAATCGCGATGAGCATGAAGAGCGTGCGGATGACGATCTGGCGGACAGAGAGTTTATGTCTTGACATTCTGCTGTGGAAGATTAGAAGTGGATGGTTCCGTCAGGATAGTTGGTAGGATTGCCAATGACCTTAGGAGTGGCAGGCGTGCGCGATACGGCCTTGAGCTGGCCGAGGTCCTCGAGGGTGCGGTTATACGCTGGGAGTTGCTCCAGACGCTCGATGAGCGCCTCGTTCGAAAGCTCCTGGTCGTCGAGGACGTAATAGGCTTTGCGCTGATTGTCGAGCAGCATCTTGTTGGCAGCCTCGTCACCATAGAAGCGACGGATCTCTTCGATGCCCTTCAGTGGGGTCGACTGAGGACGGACGGTGCTGGCAGGAGCGGCAGGAGTGCTGACAGGAGTGACTGTAGGAACCTCGTTAATGATAGGCGCGGTGAAAGGCGCAGGCTTAGTGACGGCAGGCTCAGGAGCTGTGGTCACAACTGGAGCGGCAGGCTGTTCGGTCTTAGCGGTCGAGACAGCGGCATTGGCGGCTTCGAGTTCGCTCTGCAGTTTCTTGATCTGTTCCTCGATGGCTTTCTTCTTAGCCTCCTCCTGCTCCTTGCGGATACGCTCCTGCTCTTCGGCCTCCTTCTTGGCCTGCATATTGGCACGCGCTGATTCGACGGCCTGAGTGAGCTTGGCAAACTCTTCCTCCAGGTCAGTATCGAGCGTCATGTTGTCGGCCTTGTTGGTGGCCAGACGGATAGCTGACATCAGGATATTCGAAGCCTCTGGGAAGTCGGTAAACTCGTTGAGGTTGTTCTGGGTGCGGCAGATAGCGTCGCGGAGCTCGAGCTCCATCTCGCGTACCTTGCGCTCCATGCCACTGTCGGCAATGACGCCACCGGTGGTATGATCCATGGCGAAACCGCTGGCCAGGAGGATGATGCGGACCTCGTCGCCGAGGTTGTCATCGTACATGGCACCCCAGATAACTTCAATCTCAGGGTTGAGGCTCTCGACGAACTTGTTCATCTCGCCGATCTCGGCCATTGAGATCGGATTGTCGTGGCTGAAACAGAGCTCGAAGAGGAGGTGCTTGGCGTCGGTGATCTTGTTGTCCTGGAGCAATGGAGAGGTGATACTCTCCTGGATGGCCTTGGTGAGACGTCCCTCGCCAGCGGCCTGGCCGGTAGAGATCAGCGCTACGCCACCATTGCGCAAGGTGGTGCTGACGTCGGCGAAGTCGAGATTGATATAGCCCTGGATATTGATGATGTCGGAGATAGACTTAGCAGCAACGGTGAGCGTGTCATCTGCCTTACCGAAAGCGTTGTCGAAGGTCAAGTCCGGATAGATGCTGATGAGACGGTTGTTGTTGACCACAAGGAGTGCATCGCACCAGCGCTCGATGGCACGGACACCCTCAAGGGCTGCGGTGATCTTGCGACGACCCTCAAACTGGAATGGAATGGTAACGATACCGACGGTGAGGAGTCCCATCTCATGGGCAATTTGAGCTACAACTGGCGAAGCACCTGTGCCGGTGCCGCCACCCATACCTGCGGTGATGAAGACCATCTCGGTGCCGTCGCTCAAAGACTGACGGATGGCATCGGCATACTCTACGGCACACTCACGTGCTACCTCAGGACGAGCTCCGGCTCCGAGACCCTTCTCGCTGATGAGCAGTTTATTAGGGATAGAGGAACCCTTGAGCGCCTGCTTGTCTGTATTGATGATGAGGAACGAGACGTCCTGAATGCCGGCTTCGTACATGTGCTGTACGGCATTTGAACCGCCGCCACCGACGCCGACCACCTTGATAATGGAGTGGTTCTCCTGCGCAGGCTGATAATCGAACTCGAGCGTTGCGTTATTGATTTCGTTCTGATTTTCCATATATTTTTCTTTTTATTTCTTTAATTCTGTCCTGATACAAGATCGCCGAGGAAATGCTTCAAGCCGCGGAAGAGCGTGCTGCTTTTAGGTTCCTCCATGGTCGGATCCTTGATCTCTGGCTCTGGATCAGGCTCCGGCTGAGGGATATCGAGCGTGAGCTGTGATGACTGAGTCTTGGCGGTTGCAGGTTCTGCTGCTGGTGTTGCTGCAGACTTAGGAGTGACGGGTGTCTCTGAGACAGAGGTCTTGGCCACAGGCGTCATGCAGTTCTCGTTGCAGAAATTGAGCATCGAGAGCAAGTTGGTCAGGTGAGGCTTGCGCTCGCTGCCGACGAAGGAACGCTCGGCGTAGGCGCGGATCTCGACGCGGCTGATGTCGAGGCGCTTGCTCATCAGCGAGGTGATGCCACGCTGCATCGAGGCGCCACCGGTGAGGATGGCACCAGCTGCGAGGTTGCTCTTCAGTCCTGTCTTATTGATCTGATGCAGGATGTTGGCAGCAATCTCCTCGTAGCGGCAGATAACGATGGTATTGAGCGTCTCCTGCGACATAGAGAGGGCCTTCTCGGCAAACACGGCGTTGGCTGCGGCCTGCTGAGCTGCTGCAGCTACTTCTGCGGAGTCTTCTGAAGCGTTGCTCCACTCGATCTTGTTACGCTCTGCCTCTTCCTCCGAACAGCCATTCGACTGGATGTCGCTGGTCACGGCGTCGCCACCCAATGGGATGACGGCCATGTGCTGGAGGTCACCGTTCTTATAGACAGAGACGGTCGTCGTACCTGCACCCATGTCTATCAGTACACAGCCGCGCTGGCGCTCTGTCTCGGTCAGGATACGTGCTGAGGCTTGTGGCAGGACGATGACGTCGAGCAGCTTGATGCCGGCACGCTCCATGGCAGCCACGACACCCTGACGGAGGCGCTTCTCGCCGACGATGAGTTGGTGCTGGCCTCCGCTGATTGGCTCGGCATGCAGTACGTCATAGCCCGGAATCTGCACAGATGGCAGCTGGATGAGTGAATGCAGCGAGATGCCACCCATGCCGACGTAAGCGGCAGAGATGGTGGTGCGCATGCGGTTGCCGAGCTTCTGCATGATGCTCTTGATGTGCATGGCTGTCTGTTCGACGTTCGAGATGCAGCCATGAGCGATGCAGCCCTTGGTGTTCTCGCTTTCTATCTCGATGTTCTCCAGCGTACCTGTCTCTGTATTCTTCCAGGCAGCAACGGCCATGATACGAGAGGTTCCAAGCTGGATGGCGCAGGTAAGTATTTTCATTGTTTATCAGTTGTTTTTTTCTCCGACAATCTGTCCGTCAAATTTTGCATTGATCACCTTGTAGGCGTTCCAGCCTTTCTGTGGCATGACCTTTTTATAGAAAGTACGGACGTGCTTGAGCTTGGTTTCGATATTCTCGAAGTCGCCGACCAGGATGGTGTGGTCGCCGATGCGAGGAATCAGTTCAATGTCTCCATTTTCGCGGACGTAGATCTGAGTGATCTCATCGCTCCAGAAGTCATGATCCTTGAGGAAGAGCGCAAAGTCGTGCAGCGGCATGATGTGGCGGTCGCGGATGTATCCGGTGGCCAATGGCAGTCGGATAGCCGAACCGAGCTGAGCGGGCATGAGCTCTCCGTCGAGGTCGATGTAGAAGTCGCTCACCGCGGTTCCCTTTGAGTCCTTGACGGCCAGCGCGCTCTTGACACGGATGATCGGGTTGCGCTGTGTGATGTCGATGCGGAGGAGGCTGTCTGGCGTGTGATAGACAGCGGCATTACGCACGAGCTTGTTCTGCTCGACCAGCTGGCTGATCTCCATCGTGTTGACCTGGCTGAAAGGCTTGCCGATCGGGTTCAGCTTGGATGGCAGGATCTTCGAACGGATGTCTGAAGGGTTGACGAAGTGAGCATCTTCGTTAGGATAATCGACTTTGATTTCGATTCCACGATAGATAGGCTCATCTCGCCAGCCGCCATACATCAGTCCGGCCGCCAGCAGGTAGCCTAAGATGAGCAGTATGCCTATGACCTTGAAAATGGTCTTGATCATTCAGATTACGTTTTGTTTGGTTTATGCCAGTGCTTCGGCGGCAGGTTTGACGAGGCGCTCGATGTCTACGCCTGCACCCATCATGACGACAACGTCCAGTTCTCCCTTGGCGCGCAAGTCCTTCAGTCGGCTCACGAGGTCTTCTTTGGCTACGACAGCCAGTTCGTTGGCCAACGCGTCATTGCCTTTGCTGATAGCCTGTGTACGGATCTTCTCAAGCAGCCACTCGCTGGTGACGCCAGGTATTGGCAACTCGCGAGCAGGATAGATTGGCAGGAGCAGCGTACGGTCAGGAAGTGCCAGTGCTTCGGCAAAGCCATCGACCAGGTCGTGGGTACGGCTGTAGAGATGTGGCTGGAAGCAGACGGTCACCTTGCGGCCGGCAAAGAGCTGCATGACCGAAGAGAGCGACGCCTTGACCTCGTCAGGATGGTGTGCATAGTCGTCCATGACTACAAGATCGTCGCGCTTGACGTAGAAGTCGAAGCGGCGCTTGGCACCACCAAAGGTCTTCATGCCGGCGCGGAGCTCCTCGTCGGTACAGCCATTGAGCCAGCAGATGGCCAGAGCGGCTACCGCATTATCTATATTAATAGGAGCAGGAACGCCGAGCTCGATATCCTTGATGTAGAGTGTCTCTGTTTCGGCTTTGCCCCAGCGCTGAGGCTCACGGATGGCCAGGTCGAAGAGAATGGTGCCATTGCCGATACGGACGTTGGCAGCGTAGAAGTCTGACTCCTCGGTGCTGCTGTACTCTGCGTACTTGGCACCCGCTACGAGCTGGCTGCAGTCGACCTTGATGCCCTTATGCTTGAGCAGGAGACCATCTGGACGAATCAACGAGACATAGTGTGCAAACGAGGCGCGGTAGGCCTCTTCGGTGCCATAGATGTCGAGGTGATCAGGATCGCAGCTGGTGATGACACTCATGTAAGGGCTCAGCGTATGGAAAGAGCGGTCGAACTCATCGGCCTCGATGACGGTGAGGTCGCTCTTTTCCGAAAGCATCAGATTGCTCTCGTAAGGTTTGAGGATGCCGCCGAGGAATGCATTGCAATCCACATGGCTCTGCTTCAGCACGTGTGCAATCATGCTGCTGGTCGTGGTCTTGCCGTGAGTGCCGGCTACACAGAGGCCACGCTCCTGCTCGGTGACGATGCCGAGGATCTTGCTGCGCTTCATCACCTGGAACCCGTTCTGCTGGAAGTAACAGAGCTCTCCATGATCCTTCGGGATGGCTGGAGTATAGCAGACGATACACTGTGCAGGATCCTTGAATTCAGGAGCCACGGCCTCGATATTGTCCTCGAAATGAATGTCGATACCTTCCTGAATCAAGGCCTCGGTCAATGGTGATGGCGTCTTGTCATAGCCGCCTACCTTATAGCCATTGGCCTTGAAATAGCGCTCAAGAGCAGACATGCCAATGCCGCCAGCTCCTACGAAATATATTGATTTCATTAGAAAATTTACGATTTGTCGATTTACGATTGACTACAGATTCGATAATTACACTTTCTTCTCTGCAATCTTGATGACGATGTCAGCGATGGTGTCGGCTGCATCGGCCTTACCCATGGCCTTGGCGTTGCGCTCAAAGCGAGCGATACGTGCGCTGTCCTTGACAAGAGCGATTGCTTCCTTGACAAGTCGGGTAGGAGCCACGTGGTCAGGGATGAGGATGGCTGCATCACGGGTGGCCAGGCTGCGAGCGTTGGCCGACTGATGATCCTCGGCAGCGGTAGGAAGCGGTACGAAAATGGCCGCCTTGCCTAAGAGGCAGACCTCATTGACGGCACCGGCACCTGAGCGTGAAACGACAATGTCGGCAGCGCGGTAGGCCTTGGCCATATCGGACACAAAGATGGTAGGGTGTACGTGCTTGGCGTCTGCATGACGGACTGCGTTCTCCCATTTGTCACCATCCGCCTTGCCGGTCTGCCACAGAACCTGTACGCCAGCGGCCTCAAACTCCTTGATGCCAGCTGCGATGGCGTTGTTGACGCTGCGAGCGCCAAGGCTGCCACCGGTCACGAAGATGGTCGGGAGGTTCGGATCAAGGCCGAAAGCCTCGCGTGACTCTTCGACCGACGCCTTGCATTCGAGCAATGACTGGCGGACAGGATTGCCCGTCATCACGATTCGATCGGCAGGGAAGAAGCGGTCCATATTCGGATAGGCAACGCAGATCTTCTGTGCATTGTAGGCCAGCTTCTGGTTGGTCACACCAGCGAAGCCGTTCTGCTCCTGGAGGATGTAAGGGACGCCGAGCTTGGCTGCTGCTTTCAGCGCTGCAGCACTGGCATAGCCACCTACGCCGACGGCTGCATCCGGCTTGAAGTCACGGATGATCTTCTTGGCCTGACGGATACTCTTCATGAGGTCGATCAGCACCATGAGATTGCCAGGATGGAACAAAGGACGGATAAAGCCGCGGACGGGCAATCCGATGATCTTGTATCCTTCGGCAGGGACCTTCTCCATCTCCATACGACCCAGAGCACCGATGAAGAGAATCTCCGCATCCGGCTGGGCCTTCTTGATGGCGTTGGCTATCGAGACAGCGGGAAAGATGTGGCCACCTGTGCCACCACCGCTAATAAGAAATCGCATATTTTATTCTTGTTCGTTGTTTGTTGTTTCAATCTCTGCCAGCAACGCGGCTTCGCGTTCCTGCTTCTCCTGCATGATCAGTCGGCTCAGTGCCAGCATCATGCCAAAGGAAGCACTCGTAGCGATGATGCTCGAACCGCCTCGGCTGATCAGCGGCAGTGGCTGTCCGGTGACGAACATGGCGCCCGTGCTGACGCCGATGTGGATCAGCGCCTGGATGACCATGATCAGCGGAAGGCCGATGATGATGAGCCGTATGTAGGTGCTCTCCGTCTGCCGTGATAGATAATAGCATCGGGCCAGCAGGAGCAGGTAGAGCAAAGGTATCAGTGAAGCGGGGAAGAATCCCCATTCTTCGAAGATGATGGCGTAGATATAGTCAGAGAATGCCTCTGGCAGGAAGTCTCGCAGGCGGCTTCGGCCGATGAACTGACCTAGCGGATAGCCATTGGCAATGGCCATGTGCGAGTAGATCTCCTGCGCTTTCTTGCCTCCCATGTCCTCTTTCCAGAGCGGGATGTCAGAATGGTCGTACAGACGGTTGGCCCAGGTCGTGGCACGTCCCATGATTTTATCAATTGTAAAGCTACTGGCGGTTACACCACTCTCTGCCATAGCGTCTGCATCCATGTGATGGGTCTTATAAACTACGAAAAGAGCTGCCGCAAAGACCGCACCAAACGCTCCTCCGATTAAGATCGTATTGGTCAGATACTTGCCTTTGACTCCGGCAATGAAGAGGATGCCGAAACTGGCCATGATGATGATCAGTGCACTTGAGAGGTTTTGTCCAATGATGAATAATATCGGCAGTCCGATGATCAGCATATAAGTCAAGTATCGCTTCAGCGTAGTCCTTGACCTGAACATGGAGAGGCGCTGGTAGGTATAGTCCTTGGCTGTGACCGCTGCACAGAGCATGGTGATGACTCCGATCTTACACAGCTCTACCGGCTGGAAGCCTGCGATGGAACGTGCCGCGCCTTTCTGTTGCGTACCTAAGAAGACCGTGGCAGCAAAGAATAGCAGGCCGAGGATATAGAACATCTTGTCCCATGCCTTGAAGGACCTGAGGCTCATACTCTGCGTCAGAAGCAGGATGATAAAGCCTGTCAGCAGGTTCTTGATATGACTGAACGCAGGATCACTGGCGTTGACCGACTTATTGGCCAACTGAGCCGTGGCACTGAATATCTCGACGAACGAGATGCAGATCAGGACCACATAGATGATCCAGATCTTGCTGTCGCCACGCATGATGCTACCTGCGAAAGTCTGTTTTTTCTGTTCTCCAGCCATGGAAAAACTGTTTCTATTACATTATTATATTATATATGTGTCAAGCCTTCCTCTCGGGAAGACCCTATAGGCTTCAGGAGCGTATTACATCCACTCCTTGACGATAGCCTTCATCTGGTCGCCGCGGTCCTCGTAAGACTTGAAGAGATCGAATGAGGCGCAGCAAGGCGAGAGGAGCACGGTGTCGCCAGGACGTGCAAACTCGCGGCACTTCTCAAGAGCCTCGCGCATAGAGAGTGCATCGGCTACAGGCTTACCCTGTTTGTCGAAGAAGTCATGCAGCTTCTCGTTGTGCAGCCCCATGTAGACGAGTGCTGTACACTTGTCCTTGACGAGTTGCTCGATCTCGGTGTAGTCATTACCCTTATCCTTGCCACCGAGGATGAGGACGGTAGGCTTATCCATCGACATCAGTGCATACCAGCACGAGTTGACATTGGTCGCCTTTGAGTCATTGATGTATTGTACGCCATCAACGACGCCACATTTCTCCAGTCGGTGCTCCACACCCTTGAAGGTGGCGAGCGCCTTACGGATCTGCTCCTTCTTCAAGCCACTCAAACGGGCCGAGAGGGTAGCTGCCATGGTATTGTAGAGGTTGTGAGGACCAGGCAATGGTAGTTCGTCGAGCGGAATCTCGGTCGTGTCGACGCTCATGGCAGCGTCAAGCACGTTGATCACGAGGTTGCCGTCCTTGATATATGCGCCAGGGACGAGAGGCTTCTCGCCCATCTCCTTCAGGCTCATGCCGGTGAATGGGATGAGGTTGGCTTTGAGTGGCTCGATGTGTCCGCTGAATGGATAGATGCGCGAGCCGTCTGGCATGGTGAGATCCGGACGCTCGTTGTTGGTGCCAGTATAGTCGAGACCTTCTGCTGGTGCTTTGAGGCGGCGCTCGATCTCCTCGGCTACGATCGGATCACCATTCCAGTAGATGACGGCGTCCTCGGCAGTCTGGTTCTGTACGATGCGGAGCTTAGAGTTGATATAGTTCTGCATCTGGTGATCATAACGGTCCATGTGGTCTGGCGTGATGTTCATGATCACGGCGATGTTGGCACGGAACTTATACATGTTGTCCAACTGGAAGCTTGAGAGCTCGATGACATAGTAGTCGAAGTTCTCGGTAGCTACCTGCAGCGCCAATGACTTGCCCACGTTGCCGGCCAGGCCTACGTTAAGGCCGGAGGTCTTGAGAATGTGGTAGGTCATCATGGTGGTCGTGGTCTTACCGTTCGAACCCGTGATACAGATCATCTTGGCATCAGTATATCGGCCGGCGAACTCGATCTCGCTGATGATTGGAGTTCCTTGCACCATCAACTTCACGATGAGCGGAGCGGTGAGAGGAATACCTGGCGACTTGATCACCTCATCGGCATTGAGGATGAGCTCCTCGGTATGAGGATGCCCCTCCTCGTAAGGTATTTGGTATTGATCGAGCAAAGCCTTATATTTATCCTTGATAGGCGACATGTCTGAAAGGAATACATCGAAACCCTTCACCTTGGCGAGTACTGCAGCACCTGCGCCACTCTCGCCTCCACCTAATACAACTATACGTGACATATTAAATTATGAATTAAGAATTCTCAACTTTGAATTTGCTTTATCGGATCTTTAGTGTCATGATGGCAAATGAAGCCAGAATGATGGTCAGAATCCAGAAACGAGCAGTGACCTTGTTCTCGTGGAAGGAACTGCGAGGCCACTTTAACATGATCTTGTCCATTTTGAGTAGCTGAGCCTTCTGCTCTGGCTTCAGACGGAAGGCGTCATGGATAGGAGCACGGTTGACAAAACGGAACTTCTTGCCGATGCGATTGCCTTTTCTTGCAACGTAGTTTTGGCCCAAAACGGATACGCTTTCGATCAGGAAGACGAAGCAGATGATAGGGATCAGTAGCTCCTTATGGATGATCACGGCAATGACTGCGATGATGCCACCGATAGGCAACGAACCGGTATCGCCCATGAAAATCTGTGCAGGATATGCATTGTACCACAAGAAACCGATCAAGGCTCCGACGAACGCCATGATAAAGACTACCAGTTCCTGCGACCCCGGGATATACATGATATTGAAGTAATGTGCATACTCCACGTGACTGCTGAAGTAGGCCAGCATGCCAAGAGCAATGCACATAATGGCCGAATTGCCTGCGCAGAGGCCATCCATGCCGTCATTGAGGTTCGAACCATTGCTTACCGCCATTATGACAAAGGTGGTCATGCAGACAAAGAAGACCCATCCCGCAGCCTGCTGCCAGCTGCCCATCCATCCGAAGAGCGCGGCGTAGTCGAGGTTGTGATCCTTGATGAATGGCAGGGTGGTGACGGTTGACTTGATCAGTTCGCCGCCCTCACGCACCACCGCATCCGGCGAGAGCCAGAGCACCAGACCTACTGAAAGTCCCAGCGCTGCTTGCCCAGCGAGCTTTATGATAGGGCGCATGCCATTCTTGTTTTTTTCGCGATAGGCTTCAGAGGCTCCATAAAATTCACTGGTTAGCTTCAGCCATTTTGGCATTTTGTCGTAAGACTTGCTATGTCCTTTGAGGTAGTCGTCAATGAATCCCAACAAGCCAAGCCACAGCGTGGTGACGAGCATCATGATCATATAGATGTTACGGAGTCGCCCCATCAGGAGGCAAGGAATCAGCGTAGCCACGATGATGATGATGCCACCCATGGTAGGAACGCCACGCTTCTCAACACCGAAAGGATCGATCTCTGCATTGCGCTGTGCTTCTACACGATTATTGCGACGGGAATATCGGATAAACCATTCGCCGAAGACCATCGAGATAATCAGTGCCAGAATCAGCGCGGTGATGGCTCGTGTAGAGATATAGCCCCACATGCCAGCACCTGGGATATTAAAGGCTTCGTCGAGATATCTGAAGAAATAATAAAGCATTCTGCAAATTACAAATTACGAATTACAAATTACAGACCCATGGCCTCACGAACCACCTCGTGATCGTCGAAGTGATGCTTCACACCCTGGATGATCTGATAATCCTCATGACCCTTGCCGGCGACGAGGATCACGTCTCCCTTCTGTGCCAGCATCACTGCAGTGCGGATGGCCTCACTACGGTCACTGATGGTGAGGGCCTTGGCACGCAGTTCGTCGGTGTCGAGACCGGCCTGCATGTCCTTAAGGATTTCCTCTGGCTCCTCGAAGCGAGGATTGTCTGAAGTCAGAATCAGACGGTCACTGCGCAGAGCAGCCTCTTTGGCCATGATCGGACGCTTGCCCTTATCGCGGTTGCCTCCGCAGCCAACTACGGTGATGACTTGACCCGTAGACTTGGAGTCGAGGATTTCGCGAATTGTCCCTAAGACATTGATGAGCGCGTCTGGCGTGTGAGCGTAGTCGATGATGGCGCTGAAGCCCTTTGGCGAGCGTATACTCTCAAAGCGGCCATTGACTGGCACGAGTTCCGAAACCTTCACCAGCAGATCCTCGTGGGAGATGCCGAGGTCGCGGCCTTCGTTCTTGGCGTTCTCCAGGATTTCACAGGCAGCGGAGTAAACGGCAATGAGGTTCGAAGCATTGAAGCGGCCTACGAAATGAGTCTGCACCTCCTGTCCTTCGAGCATGAGCGACATGCCCTCGAAATCCTCCTCCACGATGCGGGTGGTATAGTCGGCCATCGAGCGGACACTATAGAGCTTGCGGCGTGCACGGGTGTTCTGTAGCATAACCTCACCATTCTTGTCGTCGAGGTTGCTGATGGCAAATGCTTCTTTCTTGAGTCCGTCGAAGAAAGACTTCTTGGCTTTGAGGTAATTCTCGACGGTCTTGTGATAATCCATGTGGTCACGGGTCAGGTTGGTGAAGATGCCACCGTCGAAATCCAGGCCACCGATACGCTTCTGATCAGCGCTGTGCGACGATACCTCCATAAATGCAAAGGCGCAACCTTCCTCCACCATCTGGCGGAGCAGGTCATTCAAAGCCAAAGGATCTGGTGTGGTATGTGTTGCTGGAACCGGACGGTCGATGACATAATTGCACACGGTGCTGAGCAATCCGCAAGGATAACCGAGCTTCATAAAAAGATTGTAAAGGAGTGTGGCAATCGTTGTCTTGCCATTGGTGCCGGTGACACCGACGAGTGTGAGCTGCTCGCTTGGATAACCGTTCCATGCAGAGGCGAGCAAGGCGAGTGCCAGGTTACAGTCCTCTACGACGACATAAGTCTTGCTATTGTCAATGTCTGCTGTATTTTCTGTCATCCACTGCTGGTCGCATACGACGGCGCAGGCTCCTGCTGCCAGGACCTGAGGGATGAAAGAGTGACCATCCACATTGGTGCCACGTACAGCGACAAAGAGACTTCCCTCCTTGACCTGACGGCTGTCCTGCTCGATGCTGCAGATTTCTATATCGGTCTGTTGGAGTCCTGCCAGCGTGTAGCTGACGCGCTCCAGAAGCATGTTAAGTTTCATATCGGGTTAATAAATGAGTTTTCTGTTTTTTGATAGTCGTTATTATTTGAGCGTAATGCTGATGGTCTGTCCTCGGCTGCAGTTGCTGCCGGCCGGGATGCTCTGGCTGGCGACTGATCCCTTGCCGAAGACCGAGACACGTAAACCTGCGCTCTCCAGCAGATAGAGAGCGTCTGCGGCACCCATTCCATGGACATCCGGCACTCGGCCAGGCTTGCCGCTGCTCAAGTCTACTTCCTGGAATCGCAGCATATCGCGGTGCTTGCTCAGGTTCAGCTCGTCAATCACCTCACTGGTCATGCCTACAGGTCCGCGCTTGGCCTTTGGAAGCATACCATAGTTAGCTACGTTGGCTGAGTCTGGTGTTACTTCCTTGAGTTTGCGAGAACAAGTACGTGCATAGATCTGTTCTGCAAAGTTGCGGAACACCGGTCCTGCCATATAGCCACCACCCGGACGACCGAAGTTGCCACCAGGACGAGCGTCGATCACGACGACACAAGTATACTGTGGCTCGTCTGCAGGGAAATAACCTGCAAACGACACATAATGTCCATTGCCACTGTACGAACCATTGGCAAAGCGCTGCGCAGTACCTGTCTTTCCGGCAATCTTAAGCTTTTTGCTTTTGGCTCCTTCTCGAAGGATACGACCATCGCTATACCATTGTGTAGCTGCTGTGCCATGCTCAACAACTCCCTCCAGCGCGTGGTGGAGCGCTTTGAGCGTCGAAGACTTACAGATGCTCGAATTGATCACTTCTGGTTCGTACTTAATCAAAGTCTCGCCATCTTTGACGATTTTGTCAACGATATATGGCTTCATCAGCTTGCCGTCGTTGGCGATGGCATTGTAGAAATTGAGGATATACATGCCCGGGATCTGCGTCTCATAGCCGTATGAGATCTGTCCGAGAGATACCTTGCTCCAAGTCTTGTCATTTACTTTGCGCTGGCGTGGTCGCTGAGCTCCATAGAATTCGTCGTTCAGGTTCAGATCCTCGAAGATCTTGGTCTTTTCGATCAGTTCCAGATAGCGCTGTGGATTCTTCTCATACGCCTGGGTCGTCAGTTTGGCCAGCGAGATGTTCGATGACTGCACCATGGCCTCGTCTGCCGTCACGATACCGACAGGGTGGTCGTCTCTGATCTCCTTGCCGTGGTAGTTCCAGGTAGCGGAGTGATCAGGGAAGTTGCCCGTGTTGACCTGCGTCTCTGGGGTAATCTGTTCGTCATCGAGCAGTACCATATAGCTAACGGTCTTAAAGGTCGAACCAGGATCATAGATGTCGGTAACGAAGTGGTTATAGTCCTCGCTGCATCGGTCACCGAAGCGCTTCAGGTTAGAGATGGCTTTAATCTTGCCGGTCTTTACTTCCATCACGGCGGCCCAGCCACCTGCAGCTCTCAGTTCGAGGATGCGTTTGTTGAGCTCGTAGTCGAGAATCATCTGCATCTCCATGTCGAGGGTTGTGTAGACGTCTGCTCCATCCTCCGGTTCCTGCTGCACGATGGTGATGCGGCGAGACTTGACCTTCTGGATGAATCCGATGCCTTCGCGTCCTGAGAGATATCTGTCGAAAGTCTCTTCCAGGCCATTTCTGCCATGACCCTTCATGTTGACCCTCTGTCCTTCCTCGTTGGTGCGGATCGTATCAGCTGGGAAGACGCCGCCGATGGTCGATGATGCCATGCGATACTCTCCGTATGGACGATAGCGGTGCGGACGCTCTTCGCCGATGAGTCCGATATGATTTGGATTCTTTGAGAAGAAAGGAGCGCTTTTCTTCATCTCCTTAAAATCAAGATACGACACTGCGCGGAAGGTCAGATATCGTTTTTTGCCGGTTTTATAAGCGTTACGGAATGCTGCAGCATGATCCGCTGCGCTTCTATGTGGAGCCAGCTTATGCATATATTGCGCAGCTGGACCGTTGGCGGCAAAGTAGTGAGCCACGGTGTCTGATGGCAGCAGCTTTACCATGATCGTACGCTTCTTATGTGTCAAAGAATCATAGATGCGCTTAGGCATCTCATTGTCCTTATTTCGGAAATCGAAGTACACATCATACTGCGGTAATGAGGCGGCAATCATATCACCTGTCTCGCTATAGATCACACCTCGGATCTGCTGTATCGAGATGCTGTCTTTCTTCAGGTTCTTGACCAGGCCACGGTACTTGTCTCCATCCACCACCATCGTATTGAAAGAGCAAAGACAGATGAACCCAACATACAACAATAGCACTCCGCATACGATTGCGAAGCGGATGCTGTAGCTAGGATTCCATTGCTTTATTTTGTCCCAAAGAAACATATTTTTCTGTCAATACTTTTTAGTCGATGACTACAGGTGGTTCGTCACTCTCGATAAGTTCAATGTCACTCTTTGATACCTGCTCGATGATGTATTCCGGACGGTTCTTCATCGTCAGGATGCCCCATTTCTCGATGCTGGTATATCGCTGGTCATTTCGCTGCGCCTTGAGTTTGCTGATCTCAGTCAGGCAATCCTCATACTCGTAGCGCAACTGGATGAATCCCATGAGCAGCAGGACTACCACCAGGATCTTCTTGAAGTTGCGATGCAGGAACTCCTTACCCCCCGCATCATTGCTTTGGATGAGGCTTGATACTTCCTCAAATATGTTGCCGAATGTACTCACGTTTACTTTTGTTTATTTGTCGTCTGCCAATTTCTCGGCGATGCGGAGCTTGGCGCTGCGAGAGCGAGGATTGCGTTCCACTTCTTCCTCCGTCGCCTCAATGACTTTGTTGTTGATCGCCTTGAGCGGAGCGATGACCCGACCATAGAAATCTTTCTCTACTTGGCCGTCTGTCTTGCCGCTCTTGATGATATTTTTGACAATACGGTCTTCCAGCGAGTGGTAGGTCATTACGACCAGTCGGCCTCCGTTCTCTCCGTTCTTGTCAGGAGGGGTCAACAATTCGATGGCAGCTTTGAGCATTTCTTCAAGCGCCTGCATCTCATGATTGACTTCAATGCGCAAAGCCTGAAAGACCTGTGCCAGTTCTTTCTTTTCGGCCTTTGGACTGATCATCGGCTTCACCACAGCCATCAGGTCGCCTGTCGTAGCGATGGCTTTCTGCTGGCGCTGCTTCACGATGGCCTGGGCCATTCGTCTCGCTTGTCGCAGCTCACCATAGAGCGTGAAGATACGGGTCAGCTCCTGTTCGTCGGCCTCCAGCAGGATGTCTGCTGCTGTTTTGCCGGCACGCGTGTTCATTCGCATGTCCAATGGCGCGTCAAATCGGAATGCAAAGCCTCGCTCTGCGTCATCGAGGTGGTGGCTCGAAACTCCTAAATCTGCCAAGAGCCCATCAATGTGCTTCACTCCATGGTAGCGCATCCAGTTCTTGAGGTAGCGGAAATTAGAGCGGATAAAAGTAAAATTGGCTGGTAACAACTCCTCACTCCTCACTCCTAATTCCTCACTAAAAATGTTCTTCTCCGCATCCGGATCCTGATCGAAGCTATAAAGATGTCCCTTCTTGCCGAGCTGCTGCAGGATGGCCCTGCTATGGCCGCCTCCACCGAAAGTGACATCTACATAGACGCCGTCCGGACGGATTTGCAGACCCTCCAGACATTCGTTCAGCATTACCGGTACGTGATACTCCATTTTGTGACCTTAAAAATTATATTTTTACAATAGTGAAGTCAATAAAAAGCGGTCAAAGGTACGCATTTTTCCTGAATTTCACAAATTATAACCTATAAAATTATATCTTTTTTAACCTTGTTGCTCATTTTGCTATTCTATTTGCGCGTTTCTAAACAAAAAATGTTGTTTTTTGATAGGAAAATTGTGAGTTTTTTTCAATTTTTCGAAAATATTCTTTATCTTTGCACTCGCGTTATAGGTCGAATACATTTGCGTTATTTGGCAAAATAATCTTACTTTTATACACTACTGTTTATGTCACAATCTAATAATAGTACTGAGTCTCGAGCCACGTTTGCAACCCGTCTTGGAGCGGTAGCTGCAGCTGTAGGTTCTGCTGTCGGCCTTGGCAATATCTGGCGTTTCCCTTATGAGGTAGGCGATAATGGCGGAGGAGCCTTTCTGATCATCTATTTGTTCTCGGTTATCCTTTTGGGTATGCCGTTGCTCATTGCGGAGTTTGTCATCGGACGCTCTTCTCATAGTAATGTGGCCAGTGCTTTCCGTCGTTTGAATCCAGGTTCTCAGTGGTACTGGATCGGTGTACTTGGCATTCTCGTGGCTGTCTTTATCCTCGGATTCTATGTCGTTGTCCTTGGCTGGACACTTTACTATACCTGGCTTTCCATCATCAACGGATTCCCTCAGGGTGCAGAAGCAATCTCTTCTCATTTCGGGGAGTTCACCCAAAGCACAGATATGCTGGCGTGGATGCTGCTGGCCATTTGCCTCAATGCCGTCATCCTGCTCGGCGGCGTGCAGAAGGGCATCGAGCGTGCTTCTCGATTCATGATGCCTCTGCTGGCAGTACTGCTTTTCGGCCTTGTCATCAACAGCTTTACGCTCGATAATGCTTCTGAGGGACTCAAATTCCTCTTCATGCCAGATTTTTCCCGCATCTCTGGTGAGACATTTATTGCTGCCATGGGACAGGCTTTCTTCAGCCTTAGCGTTGCCATGGGTATCATGATCGCATACGGTAGTTATCTTGGCGATAATACCAAGATCGGAAAGACCGCCTTGCAGGTTTCGCTGCTCGATACAGTGATTGCCATTCTGGCAGGCGTCGTCATCTTCCCAGCCTGCTTCACTTACTTCGATATGCCTGCTGACATTACCTCTGGTATGCCAGCAGATCTGGCAGGCCCGAGCCTCGTTTTCAAGACGTTGCCTATCGTCTTCCAGCAGATGCCTGGCGGCTATCTCTGGTGTCTTCTGTTCTTCCTGCTCATTACTGTAGCAGGTCTGACATCATGCATGAGTATCTTCGAGGTGCCAATCTCATTTGTGCAGGAAGTCTTCCATGTCACACGTCGCCGTGCTACGTTGACCTGCTGCGTCCTTTCACTGGTACTCGGCCTCTGCTGTTTGCCAATCATCGGTCAGTGGGTAGGCGCGCCATTCATGGGAGATCAGATGTTCGACTTCCTCGATACTGCCACCTCTAAGTATATGATGCCGATCGGAGCCTTCCTGACCTCACTCTATGTCGGCTGGCGTCTTGACAAGGATATTATCCACGATGCGATTTCCAACTGGCGTAACGACTCTGGCTGGTATCTCAAGCCGCTTCTCTGGCTCCTCCGAGTGTTTGCTCCAATCTGTATCATGCTCATCTTCCTGGGTGGCATCGGAGTCCTCTAATCCTTACTTATTATGGCAAACGAACGCGCGCTTTTCGTCACTAAACTCGGAGGCATCCTTGCTGCAGTAGGTTCAGCAGTAGGTTTAGGCAATATCTGGCGATTCCCGACAGAGACAGGCGCCAATGGTGGTGCCGCCTTTATCCTTATATATCTGTTATGTGTCCTGTTCCTTGGAACTCCGCTGTTGCTGGCCGAACTCTCATTGGGACGTACCACACACAGCAATCCTGTCGGTACTTATCGTAATCTCTCTCCGGGTACAGCCTGGCCTATCTTAGGCTATGTCGGTGCTATTGCACAGCTGCTTGTCCTTGGTTTCTATTCGGTTGTAGCTGGCTGGACACTCTATTATGCAGTGACCGCCTTGCTCGATATGTTGCCAGACTTTGCGCAGTTCAGTACAGGTTTGACCACTCCACTTTTCTGCACCGTCATCTTCATCCTGCTCAATGCAGTCATCGTCTTAGGAGGTGTGCAGAAGGGCATAGAGCGAGCTTCTAACATCATGATGCCAGTCCTTGGCTTCCTGCTTGTTGTCCTGTGTGTCAACTCTTTGTTGCTCCCTGGTGCTGGCGAAGGCTTGTCGTTCCTCTTCCATCCTGATTTCTCTAAGATCAATCCGTCTGTAGTCATTTCGGCTATGGGTCAGTCGTTCTTCAGCATTTCCGTAGGTATCGGGTGCCTGCTCACATACGGTTCTTACCTTACAGACAAGACCGTTATGGGCAAGACCGCGTTGAGCATCACCTTGCTCGATACGCTCATCGCCATCCTTTCAGGTGTTGTTATCTTTCCGGCCTGCTTCTCATACGGAGTCATGCCAGATGCAGGTCCAGGCTTGGCTTTCATTACCTTGCCTGAGGTCTTCAGCCAGATGTTTGGCGGTTATTTCTGGTGTGTTATGTTCTTCCTCCTGCTTTCTCTGGCTGCGCTGACCAGCACCATTTCGATGTTCGAGACACCGATTGCCATCTTCCATGAGGAGTTCCACATGACGCGCCGCAAGTCGGTGCTTTGTACCACGGGTATTGGTCTTTTACTTGGCATCCTCTGCTGCTTCTCGTTCTGTCCGGTGTACAGCGAGCAGTTGAGTGTCTTTGGTAAGACGTTCTTCGATTTGTTTGATAATGTCACGGCCAACTACCTCATGCCAGGCTGTGGCATGCTGATGTCCCTTTATGTCGGTTGGGTGTTGCCGAAAGAGAAATTTGTCAATACGCTCACCAATAACGGTACATCCTCTGGCTGGTACGTCCCAGCTTTCTATTTCGTTGTCAGATATTTCGCTCCACTTTGCATTTTGCTGATTTTCTTGAGCGGATTAGGCGTGTTCTAAATTTTTATCCCGAAATATTTGCGGCGCAGAGATATTTTTCCTATCTTTGCGCCCGCATTTTAAATACTACTACCAATGTCATCCTGAGAGAAACAAAGGATCTCACGCGAAGCTATATTTATTATTGCAACGAGTTTATTTTATTATTATCAATCAAGATTGGCAACCTTATAAAAAGTTGCTGATGATCTTAACCATCTAAAAAGTTGAACTACTTATTCACTTCTGAATCGGTGTCAAAGGGACACCCAGACAAGGTCGCTGACCAGATCAGCGACACAGTACTTGACAATCTTCTCGCTTGGGATCCACAGAGCAAGGTAGCTTGTGAGACCCTCGTTACTACCGGTCAGGTAGTCATTGCTGGCGAGATCAAGACCACGGCTGACGTCGAACTGCGTGATGCTGTTCGCGAGACCATCAAGGAGATCGGCTACACCAAGGCCGAGTACAAATTTGACAGCGAGAGCTGCGGTATCTTCTCTGCCCTTCATGCACAGAGCGCCGACATCAACCGTGGCGTTGAGCGTAGCGTTCCAGAGGAGCAGGGTGCTGGCGATCAGGGTATGATGTTCGGTTATGCTACCAACGAGACCCATAACCGCATGCCATTGACCCTCGAGCTGAGCCATCTCCTCCTCATCGAGCTCGATAAGATCCGTCGCGAGGAGCCTTCTCCAATGCCATACCTCCGTCCTGATGCCAAGAGCCAGGTGACCGTAGAGTATGACGGTGAGACCAACCAGCCAGTACGCGTCCACACTATCGTCCTCTCTACTCAGCACGATGAGTTTGATACTGACGACGAGAAGATGCTTGCCAAGATCCGTCAGGACGTCAAGGACATCCTCATTCCACGCGTCATCAACAATCGTCTCAACGACTACGAGCGTTCGCTCTTCGACGAGAATTTCACCCTCTTTGTCAACCCAACAGGCAAGTTCGTCATCGGTGGCCCTCACGGCGATACCGGTCTTACTGGCCGTAAGATCATCGTTGATACCTACGGCGGTCATGGTGCTCACGGAGGTGGTGCATTCTCTGGCAAAGACCCTTCAAAGGTCGATCGTTCAGCCGCTTACGCTGCTCGCCACATCGCTAACAACCTCGTAGCAGCAGGCGTTGCAGACAAGGCGCTCGTGCAGGTAGCTTATGCCATCGGTGTAGCTCAGCCAGTGAGCCTCTTCGTCAATACCTATGGCACTGCCAAGGTCAACCTCTCTGACGCAGAGATCTCTGCCAAGGTTGCTAACGTCTTCGATATGACTCCACGCGCTATCGAGCAGCGTCTCAAGCTTCGCAACCCTATCTACACTGAGACCGCAGCTTATGGTCACTTCGGTCGTCCAAGCGAGGTAGTCACCAAGACCTTCACCGACCGTCTCGGTCATCAGAAGACCGTAGAGGTTGAGCTCTTCACCTGGGAGAAGCTTGACTACGTTGACGCTGTCAAGAAGGAGTTCGCACTCGCATGAACCACGAAGTAATCAGCGAGCGAGCAGAGAAAGTCCTCTCGTGGCTCGACGCGCATAATATACCTTACACCTGCTACAGCCACCCCGAAGGCAAGACCATCGAGGAAGCCAAGCGCTGGTGGAAAGACGATGGCAGCGTACACTGCAAGAACCTCTTCTTTCGCAATCATAAAGGCAATCAGCACTACCTCGTCTGCTTCCATTGCGATCATGACATGGACATCCACGACATGGAGCATCGCCTCAAGGAGCGCCTTATGGCCGCTGGCTTCAATTCTCCTGGTAAGCTCAGCTTCGCCTCTCCTGAGCGAATGATGAAGTACCTCGGCCTCGAGCCTGGCAGCGTCTCTCCTTTCGGATTAATCAATGATGAGGAGCATCACGTCATTCTCTTCCTCGATGCCAACCTCCAGCAGGCCGAGACGCTTTCCTTCCATCCCAACGACTGCCGCGGCACTGTCGTTATCCGTCGCACAGATCTGGAGCGTTGCCTTGAGATCCTAGGCAACACTTACGAATATACGGAACTCTACACATTATAATATATAGCAAGGGGGTGGGCAAATCGCCCACCCCCTTTGTCGTCCTTCTGTCTCAGCTCATCTGCTGAGCCACACTCTCTTCCACCGCCTTCATAGCATCGAGCGTACGCTGCTGTAGCACTTCCAGCTCCCATCCGAGCTGCTCTGCACCACGCTCTATCACCTCGCGTGAGCAACCGGCAGCAAAAGCCTTGTTCTTATACTTCTTCTTGAGCGATTTGAGCTCCATGTCCTGACAGCTCTTCGATGGTCGCATCAGCGCAGTAGCCCAGATCAGACCAGTCAACTCATCGGCAGCGAAAAGTACCTTCTCCATCTCGTGTTCAGGAGCAATGTCTGTCGAGAGTCCGTATGCATGGCTACAGATCGCATGGATCATCTGCTCGCCGACCCCGCCTTCTCGCAGCAGCTCAGGAGCTTTGATGCAATGCTGCTCCGGATACTCCTCAAAGTCAATGTCATGCAGGAGTCCTACCAGACCCCAGAAATCCACATCCTCGCCATAACCGAGCTCCACAGCATACCATCGCATCACACCCTCCACGGTGTATGCATGCTGCAGATGAAAAGGATCCTTGTTATACTTCTTAAGCAGCTCGACGGCTGCCTCGCGTGAGATATGTTCTTCCATAATTTATGATGTTAGTTAAAATAGTTTATAAGGTGGCTTTTCGCTTCATTACATTTACTTAGGCTCGGTTGTGTCACCCTCGCAAATAATAAAGATTATAATACTTCCCATTCTCCTCCATTTCTTGTGGCTCCTTTGCGCTTGATTTTGCCAGAAGATTTTAGTTTCTTGATGTGGTAGGCAATACCGTCTACGGTCATGTTACACTTTTCGGCCAATTCTTTCCCTGTAATTAGAGGATTTTTTTTGATAAGCATAAGTATGGTTTCCGTAGCAGTTTCCGTAGTAGCGCCCATGGTTTCCGTAGTAGTTTCCGTAGTGGTACCCATAGTTTCCGTAGCAGTTTCCGACACATACATTACCGTTTCTACTCTGTCTGGAGAAGTTCTTTCTTTCAAAACAGGTATTGACCAACCATTATTTGCCCAACCTTTAGCTATCACATCGGCACCAGTTCCTCCCTTTTCTCCTATGCCGAGGAATACAAACATCTTTTGTAGTATAGGATTTCGGCAAATACTATGACCTCCTTCAAGATATTCCTCCATGCTCACGAGCATAGTGCCAGGGTTAGAGATAATAATACGATCAAGGTATCTATCCACGGTGATATTGCCACGGACTGTATAGGCGCAATGTATCAGGCTATTGGCCAAGGCTTCTCGCAAAGATATGTGCGCCGTTGTGGTATCGTTTCGCCTTTGGTTTTCGTCAAGGCTGAATGGTACAGGCAACGCATTTTGTATCATTGGAAGCACTCGCGTGAAGAACTGGTACAGGTTAGCTACCCAAGTGCCATCGGGGTACACACGATTCGTCCAACGTATCTGAGGGTCATCGCTCAGTCGCTCTCTGTAATCAGGGAAGAACTCTTGGCAGCATTCTGGATCAGTAATACTTTGAGTCTTGCCAAACATCAGAATACCTGCCACAGTGAAACCTTCTGTGGAATTGGCTCGATCTTTCCTGTATGCACCAATATTTTCTAGGAACTTCATATCGTCCACATCCACCCAAGGATGGTCTTCATGCTTTCTGTCGTATGCTCGTCGGTATTGATGCAGAGTTGGGAGATCAATGTCATCAATAGTATAGTTCCTCAGAATGCGCGAGTCTGCGGATTGCTTCATGTTATTAGCATCCGAGAACATCTGTCGAACCTCATCGTCTGAGCACAGATAATCCCCCTCGTCCCTTCTTTTGTAAGTATTGCCAAATGGATTGCCGTGAAGGAACACAGGACGCAGGTCATAAGAAGCACGAGGAACCTGAAAGATAAGCAAATACAGACCTCTTTCCGTTTCAAACTCTGTAACATCACTTTCCACAAGCATTGGGTAGTTGATGCACGTTTTGTTGTGAGCATCATCCCAGAACTGTTTACGATATTTTCCTATCTGCTCTATAGATAGCCCGTCTGGTATGAATTGATTACCCTTTTGCTTCACACCCAGCACAATGACACCTCCGTTTGTGTTTGCAAAGGCGGAAAATGTTATCCAAAACTCTTTAATGGGAAAACCTCCGGCGGCTGATTTGTATTCCACCTCGCAGTTCTCCTTCAAATCGAGATTCTTCTGTATTTGTTCTGGAATGCTCATATTGTTTATCTTAGTTGTTATATTTTTCGGGGCCAAAGATACAAAAAAAAGCGTTATATCCAACGGAATCATTCAAAAAACATGAAGATTCAGCCAAATATAACGCAGTGTTTTCCTCCTTGGGGCTATTTCACGCCAAGTTCTTCTGCTTTGAACGGCCAATTTCCCACTTCAAAATTACAATGGAATTACTTCCAGCACCCTTCCCAGGTGATATTCAATGACTCCAACCTTATCGTAGGTAATGTCTGTGACTTCCACCAATGCGCTTTCACGATCTTTATGATAGCCGACGTATAGACGGAGCACATCGTATGGCCGGAGGTAGCGTTTGCCATCTGCCTCGTCTATATAAGTATATCTGTTGAGCATGGTCTGAGTCAATCCTCGGGCTTCAACCTTTTTCTCTCCAGAGATAATCGGGTCGAAGTTCTCCTTCTTGATATTCAGTGTCAGGACACGCAATCCTTTCACATCAAATGTAGAGCCCTTCTTCACGATTCGCTTCTCCAGACATTGCATCTCAGCGTTGTACGTGTAGTTGATGATTGAGCGGTCGGCAATCTTCTGGATTACCAACTCTATGATTTCCAATGGTGCAACATACCACTCACTTGGTTCATGCTCGATACCATTGTCATCATAGACCTTGATTTGGAAGTTGACAGCTTGAAATACCTGATGCACCAAGGTCTCGAACATGTGCGAGTTCATGTTTACAATCTGAGCCGTAGATATGATCTGCACAGGAGCCATCAGGTAGGTAGGCTCATGCTCTGCATTGGCCACACGATCCTCCACGCCATTGATGGTAAATCCAATCTTGTAAAGATTCTTCACTCCAGCGATCTCAGGATTAGGCGACAACGAGCGGAGGATATAGATATAACCAGTAGATTTGTCTCCTTCTGCAAGTGATGCAAACTCCTGATCGGTCTTTTCCTGCGGATCAGTAACACCATACCCTTCATAAAGCACATTAGATCGCAATGTCTGCAACAGAATATCAGACTCCGTGCCATCTTCATAGATACAGCGAGTACGACCATCTATCATGCCACTACGATTGGTCTTCTTCTCATGAATAGACTCCAGCAACAGAAGCTGGCCTCCTACGACGTAGTAATGACCTTCGTCAAGGTTCGAAGTCTTCGAGGTTTTTACCAAATCACGTTTGCCTTCATTGAGCTCTTTCTGCACCTTTTCAAACAAAGGTCGATACAGTTCAAAGTCCTCGCACGTCTTCCTCTGCGCATAATGGTCTGGCTGCAAACGCTTTCCCTCCATCACACGCTTCATATCCGCTGGCAGATTAAAGAGCGTCAACTCCTTATCCGATACATCCAGCAACGGATCGCTGAATAAATCTTTGAGTTCTTTATCTACATCCATAATCCTAAGTCTTTAAGGGTTTGAAGCGACACGCTCATCAACTTCTCTGATATGTTTTTACTCTCCAACTGAGGCTCTCTACCGTTAGCAGCAATCCACTCCTTTACCTGCTGTATCTTCTTCTGCATACGGTCATCAGCCGTCACCGGGGCAGGAGCAGGCTTTACGCCAGCCAGGATTGGATCCTCAAAGAGTTCCAAGAGTTCTGTAGGCCATTCCATACTTATTCTCCATTATAGTCAAGACCCATCATGCGGCGGATCTTGAGGTTCTTGATCATTGTATAAGCCTGAGCCAGTTCTCGCTCCTGTAGGTTTGGCGAATCAAGCGCAGGAATCTGTCCGTTATGAGCTGCCACCCATTCCTTCAGCGGACCCTTGAACAGACGGATGGCCTCCTCTACAGTCAGGTCAAACTTCTGCTCAGCTATCGTATCCTGTATTACCTTCAGTGTCTCAGCATCTACCGATTTCGAGATCACCTCGTATGCTCGCTGATACGGATTGATGGTGTCAATCAGGTTGATACTCAGCTTATCTATATTGATAAACTTATTAGCAATCTTGATCAGTCGGTTACCCTCACTCTGCTGATCCTCATCAGTCTTCGGCTGGATCATGCCTGGGGTGATATCAACAGGATCACCCTTATCATCCGTGATATTGTTCCCCTTCACCAACGTGTTGAGCAGGAAGTGCTGACGTACCTCCTCTACCTCCTCTTTGGTCAAATCTGGATAACGCTTCATGATGACCTTCGGAATCAGATTCTGCGTGATGTTCTCAGCCGTGGTCGAGCCACTGATGGCTCGGATCATCATCTCATCCTGCAAAACAGCAGCCTGCAGGTCATCCAGTTGCTGCTCGATGATCTGCTTTGTCTTGGCCGATGACAGAGGCTTCAAACCTTCCACCACGATGGTGTTGACCAGCGAATTACCTTCGTCCTCATCCTCCTTCAAAGTCTTGAACTTCCAGCTCGGAGCCATCACCTGCTCCATCAGCAGCGAGGCGGTAATGGCTTTCAGGAAGTCATTCACAGCCACCTTCACCTCGGCTTGCTCAGCATCTGGCATGGCTATCATATTAATGAACTTAGCAGTTTCCTTGCCCTCACAGTCACGAGTGCATCGGCCGATGATCTGCACTACCTCAGTCAAAGAGCCACGTACGCCGATGGTCAGACACACCTCACACCATGCCCAGTCGAAACCCTCCTTGGCTGTACCTAAGGCAATGATGATATCCATGTCATCTGCCGACTTCATGTTCTGCAAGTAGAACTGCACTCGTGCACGTTCATTCGGATCATCTTCCACCAGATCAGCCACTTTCAGCATCCTTCCGTCAGGAGTCTTGACCGTATAGACGCAGCTCGAAGTATCTTTGCGCACCACTTCTCCTATCATCTTCATGATCTTGCCAACCTCTTCATACTTGCCTTCTCCCGTCGAAGCGCGACTATTGACACTCGGTATGTGGATGATGGTTTTCTTCCTTGTGTCCAGCACCTCTGCGATATGCTCGAGATACGAACCATGATAGAAGTGGTAGCCTAAGACGAGGTTTTTCAGGTAGCGATAGCCATTGAGCTGCTGATAATAATTATAGGTCACTGGATAGAACTTGGCCTCATCCTCCACGCGCAGCACAGGTACGCC
The DNA here is from genome assembly GCA_045598885.1 of Bacteroidales bacterium. Lineage (GTDB taxonomy): Bacteria > Bacteroidota > Bacteroidia > Bacteroidales > UBA3663 > Liminaster. Next base: position 52,955 of record JAZRVB010000101.1, on the reverse strand, counting down.
ATCGCCACGGAAGTAGCTGCCAGTCATGGCAATGATGTGGCCAGTAGAATTATTGATGACTCTGCGCACAATATCTCCCAATCCTGATTCTGCATCTGCCGAAGTATGGTGGAACTCATCAATGGCCAACAGGCAGTTGTTGAACTCCTCGTCGTTCAGTTGCTTCATGCCATTGCGAAGCGTCGCATGAGCACACACCAGCACAGGGATGGTCTGCTTCGTGCGGAAGAAGTCCACGAAGTGCTTTGCCTTGTCCGTATCATTGGCCATCGAGTTGCAGAGATTGTTCGAATACGATACTCTCCAATCTGCAAAGAATCCGAATTTCTTCAAGTCTGTGTCTGCAAACGATCGCCCGATGCTCTTCTCTGGCACGGCCACTACCACACGCTTAATCCCCTGATTCTGGAGTTTATCCAAAGCCAGGAACATCAATGCACGGCTCTTTCCACAAGCCGGTGGTGCCTTGATTAAAAGGTATTTCTGATTACGTGCTTCATACGCCATGGCCTGCATCTCTCGCATACCCATGGCGTTGGTATTCGTCGATTGCCCATTCTGCTGATAATGAATATCAACGAAGTCGTTGGTCGGTTTGATAGCGTCCATAATAATCACAATTATGTACGCTCAATGACATTCTGGAAACAGAAACGCCCCAAGAATCAAATTCTTAGGGCGAGTATGTAAAGAGGTTATTTCTTATCGAAATCTATATGTTCTTCTGCTGGTAATCTGAATGAGAATACACTCTTACCATCTTTGTTCGTAAAGGCAAAATCACCTTTTGAAATCACATCCATACCAATGACCATATCATAGGCAATACCATCATCTGCTAAGACTTCTACATAGCTTGCTAAATTGCCAGTAGGGAGAAGCAAATGAACTGCATACGTATTGCTTTGTGAGGAAGAATTAATACCCATTAATTCGGCTCTGCCAGAGGGCTTCAAATTGAGGGCTTGTACTATTCTTGAAGAAATTACTGTGGAATCAGCACCTGTATCCCACAATGCAGAATTAACAGAAACCATTGGGGGCAATTGTTCGCGATTGATATTATCAACCGCAGGCATGACAGTGCATTCTGACACTATCTCAAATGCTCGCCCTGAATATTTTTGTGTAAACGCTCCCATATTACTTATTGTGGAAACTCCAACACACCAATCTTCATCGCAGGTTTCTCCTTCCTATTAATATATTTAGTTCGATAAGATGTAACACGAACTTTATGAACAGGAGCTCGTTCATATTCAGCGATTATATTGAAATCCTTATCTCGAATTTGCATTTTCATAAATAGAAATATTTGTAGTATTACTTTTGGCGGCAAATATACAAACATTTCTTAGAGAATGCAAATAAAAAGACATAATTCTTCTTTTATTACATACTCTTGTCTCCAAAATGTCAAAGAACGTACGGTTTATATTACTTTTTAGTCATCTTTTCATACATCTTAAACAGACACTCCAGTCGAGCTTCGTCAGAAGCGAAAGGATAGCCTGGATAACAGCTCTCTACGATGTCATCAAGCCTTGCATGAGCCTCACGCAAATCATCTGGCATTGTGTCTGGATCATACAGATCTGCTAAGGTCTTTCCGACTGTCAGATAAGGCTCTCGTGTCAGGAGAATCTCTGTGGCGGCTTCCTCAATCTCAGACTTTTTGGTGTCGGAGATTTTGGGGAAGGGGAAGGTGTTGTAGCATAACTGAGCTGAATAACGATAATCAGTTTTTAATCTTCCTCCAACAACGCGAACCCAATCCATGTGCATCTGAGAGGTGAGTACTCCGAATAACCATATTGGGGCATCATAAATAGCAAAAGCAGAATTTGTTATTACTACTCCCTTATCAAGATACCCAATTGGAATATAGTCGCGGCGTTCGGATGATGTAGAAGGTATAATTACTGCCTCAGTTTCTTTATAACGTTTTTCTGTAAATGAATATGGTAATGATGCATATTCTCTAGTCGCAGCTTTTGTACTTTCTAATCTTTTTTCTCTAATCTTTTCAAATCGAGCAGATAATGCAGGAATACTTAATGCCAGATCTTTATGTTGCTCATCCACCCAAATACAATAGCGTGTTTTCCCATTAATAAATTCTTCGGAACCCATCGCTTGATGAACTAAGCAAGTCGCTTCTGGATGATCAATAAGAAGATTGTCTTTTTCAAATGATTCAAAGAAAAGATTTCCATCATCTGTAGCCTGAGATCCTTTTTGCATTTCTGGTAATTGAGAAATAGATGTACTTTCCTTATTTACTATTAGGATATCAGAATCGTTCAAATATGGATTAATTTGGTTGCATTTTTTGATATTAGAACCATTGTATAATAAGCAGGAAGTGGCTTTATTTGATAGCCCAATTATTATGCAGGTCACACCAGCATTATGTTTGGCATTGTTAGTCCATTTAAAAGATTTGTAGGCAAATCTTATTACTATATTGTTACTCAATATTGTAGGCCAAAGCAACCCGACTTGTTCTCCTTGACAGACAGAATTTGTACTAACAAAAGCTACTTCTGCATTTGTATTTTGAATATACAGAGATCCTTTTATAAACCAAGATGAAATATAATCTAGCTTCTTATAGTCAGTTATTCCATTAAAGTTTATACTCAAATCTGTCTTTTGATTATCATCTTGTAAAACATATCCTAAGTACGGCGGATTTCCAAAGATAAACACCTCTTCTTCCTTAGTGTGCGGACAAACCTCATTCCAATCCACACGACAAGCATTACCACACTTGATTTGTGTGATATCTTTAAGCGGAAGAGCATTGGTGACTACACCAAAGTCTTGATAAAGCTTGCGATTCATCTGATGCTCAGCCAGCCATAAAGACAGCATGGCTATCTCATGAGGGAAATCAAGCAACTCTATGCCATAGAATTGAGATAACTTGATCACTGTTCCCTGCAAGATATCCATATCCAGCAAGCCTTCTGGCTGGCAATCACGGATGATGGCAAGAATATCCAACTCCAAAAGTCGAAGCTGCTTATAGGTAATAATCAGGAAATTTCCAGAACCGCAGGCTGGATCGAAGAACTTCATGGCTGCTATACGACGGAGCAGATTTCTACAGCTGCGCTTGATATACTGACCTTTATCGTAGAATTTCTTCAAGTCTTTTGAATTCTTGCTCGTCAGTTCCAAAAGCTTCTTCTCTTCATCAAGCTGAGCTGCTAGACGATTCTTCTCCTCGGTCAATTCATCCAAGAACAGCGGATTGATGACCTTCATGATATTCGGCACAGAAGTATAGTGCATACCCTGTGTGGCTCGTTCATCCGGATTGACCACCGCCTGAATCATCGAACCAAAGATATCAGGATTGATGTTCTGCCAATCCAGATCACCACACTCGATGATAATCTTGCGAGCACGCGCACTCAGCTGAGGCAGCTGGATGAGCTTCGTGAAAAGCCCTCCGCTGACAAAAGGGAACTGGCGAATGAAGGAAGGAAAATCGGCAGGACGAAGCTTCTCCTCGACGGACATAGCAAGGAAAGCATCATCGAGGAACTGGTTGAGGTCAGAGCCATCGTCGAGCGTGTAGCGCTTGATGGTATCGGTAAAGATAGCAGGTTCGAAAATACCCGTATCTTCTGCAAAGAAGCAGAAAAGCAGACGGGCAATGAAGATGTTAAGGTCATGCAGATCAGAGTCGGACGTAAACTCATTATATGCACGGATCTCATCGTGCAACTTGGCCAGTTTCTCGGCGGCCTTGATGTCGGCAGGCGACTCCTCAACGTACTCAATACGCTCAACGCCAGCCAGTGGATAGAAAAACTCGAAGTCACAATAGAGACGATCGACCTGCTGCTCAAACGACTCCTGCTGACGCAGATCGTAGGCGCGGATGGTCTTGCCATCGCTCACCGCAATGATCTTCGGAGCCGCCTTGCGGACAGCAATGTCGGTCTTCAGCTCCTCCAGCTCTGCCACCAGTCGCAGCGTGGTAGTGGCACGGTAGCAGAACTCACCCTTGATGAGCAAACCAGGATTGAAAGTCTTGATGATACCTTTGCCTTCGCGCATACGAGCAATATCGCGCTCGCCTTTGCCGAAAGCATAGAGAAGGGAGTAGCCGATCTCATCAGCCGGCAGAGTATGCTCTTTCAGCTGACGCAGACGCTCCTCAATCTCCTTGTAACTGAGTTGTGTTTTCTTTGCCATAGGAGGTTGATGTGTATTTCTGGTAACATCAACCTACCGTCAATCATTCTGGCTATCATGGTATATTGTTATGCGGCTTGTACCCGAACGGACACAAAAAGGGCATGAACCTTCTTATGACACTCCGGGGCACAAGCCTAGGAAAACCGAACCCCTGTAAAGTATAAGAAATGCCCACACCCAAAGGATGTTAGGCATCTTGTTATCATTATACTTTACGGGTCGGCACTATCCTATGCTATATACGGACAAGCCAACCATCATTGTCGTGACATTATTCGGCTGAGTGAAGTTTCCTAGGCTTGTTTCAGGAGTGTCACAATGATAGCTTGATGCTAATATATTATTTTATATGTGTAAGATTAGTTGTTCTTTTTGAGTTTTTTGATCAGTGTTTATGTTTATAATTGCGCGACAAAGATACACAGTTTTCTTTGTATCTCCAAATTATTGAAACACTTTTTGAGTGTCACAATGTCAAAAAATATTATTCTTTGGCAGATAAAATGACGAATCAGGCGATTTCGATCAAGGAAAGGACGCCATGAAGGCAAAATGTTTAATCTTGCAAGCAAGAAAGGACGTCCTGCATTCACGACGTCCATTCCTGCCTTCGGGACAGTCCGATCTGGTACTCAGTCGGACTATCCCGGAAGCAAAATAGTCCGACTGAGTACCAGATCGGACTGTCCGGAATCATGGCATCCTTCCCACTGTACCGTGGAGAGGATGCCATGGTCGTGAAAACTAACACTGCTGACGTAGTGTTAGATTCGTAAGTTTGGGAATATCTCAGAAAAATCACGGGAATACCTTTCATTTTGGAGGATTTCTTTGGAGGATTTCAAGATTCTATTTATCTTTGCCGCATGAAATTATTAAAATGTGATACTATGATTGAACAGATGCACGATAAGTAACCCCTTAATATTACCTTTATTACAATGAAAAAATCACTACTTCTGACCACTTTGTTCCTGGCTGGAACTGCCAGTTTGTCGGCACAGAATCCTGCCATCAGTGCCATGTATACGCCTGATCCTGCGCCATACGTGCATGGCGATAAGGTCTATCTCTTCGTCGATCATGACGAGGATGATGCTATCTACTTCAAGATGAAGGACTGGGTTTTGTTCAGCACCGAGGATATGGTCAACTGGACGTATCTCGGCGCTCAGGTCTCGACGGCTACCTTTGCCTGGGCCGCACAGGGTGACCGTGCATGGGCGCAGCAGGCCGTGGAGCGTAACGGCAAGTGGTACTGGTATCTCTGTTGCAATACCGCCGACGGCAAGGACGCGCTGGCCGTAGCTGTGGCCGACAAGCCTACGGGTCCGTGGAAGGATGCTATTGGCGGACCTATGGCTATCGGATTCGGTTTCATAGATCCGACGGTCTTCATTGACGATGATGGAACGCCTTATCTCTTCTGGGGTAACAAAGGCTTCTGGTATGGCAAACTCAATGAGGATATGATCTCTTTTGCCAATGGTTATCAGGAGGTTCCGGGATATACTGATCCGAAGAGCTTCGGTGCGCTTCAGTCGAAAATGGATTGGAGCATCGGTAAGGAGCGTATGATGACGCAGTATGAGGAAGGTCCGTGGGTGACCAAGCGCAACGGCATCTACTATGCAGCATACGCTTCGGGTGGCGTACCTGAGCACATGGCTTATTCGACGGCTCCGACCATCAACGGACCTTGGACTTATCAGGGTCGATGCATGGATGAGGCGGAGAACAGTTTCACCATCCATGGAGGTAACATCAACTTCAAGGGTCAGGACTATATGTTCTATCACAACGGAGCGCTGGCAAATGGCGGTGGTTTCCGTCGCGCTACCTGCATTGAGGAGTTCCAGTTCAATGCCGATGGCAGCATCCCGATGATCCCATTTACGAAAGAGGGCGTCAAGCCTGTCGGAACCATCAATCCTTATAAGCGAGTAGAGGGCGAGACAATGTCGAGCAGTTATGGCGTGAAGCTGGATCGTCTAGCCGGAGACGAGCACTATGTGACTTCGATCCACAATGGCGACTGGGTGAAGCTCCGTGAGGTTGACTTCGGAAAGGGTGGCGCACAGGAGCTTACTGCGGCTATCCGTAACCTGAAGCATGAGGGTACGGTGGAGTTCTATCTCGATAAGCTCGACGGAAAGCCTTTTGCTGCTGCAAGTTTCTCAGCGGGTGAAAATCAGCAGATTGCTAAGACGAAGATCCTGCAGACACCAGAAGGAAAGCATGACGTCTATGTGCTCTTCCGTGGCGGTGATGAGGAGCTCTTCGACTTTGACTGGTGGCAGCTTCTGTAATATCGCTATGATCAAGAACTATATCTTTGATCTGGTCGGTGTCCTGGCAGACTTCGGTACTAAACGGATCTTCCAGCACTTCATCGAGATGGGTGCTACTGATGTGTGGGAGCTCAACAATGAGATGGATCTTGGGTATCTCAGCGGAGAGGAGTTTCTGAAAGAGGTACAGAAGCGGTGCAAAGGAACGACGGTCGAACAGTTACGTGCAGAGTATATTGTTCCGATGACGTTACCTATTGAGCATCTCGACTTGCTCTGCCAGCTGCGCAAGGAGCATCGCGTCTTCCTGCTCAGCAATGTCGGCGATATGCACTGGCAGCACTTTTTGGAGACGGTGGAGGAGCGAGGTTTTCGTATTGATGATTGCTTCGATGCAGTCTTTCCTTCCTTCCAGACACATTATAACAAACCAGATACCAGAGCCTTCCAGCATCTCTTCGCTACTACTGGCGTCAATCCTGCAGAGACGCTTTTCCTAGACGATTCTCCTGCTAACGTGCAAGCAGCTATTAATTTAGGAATAAATGGAGAGGTAATCACTCCTGCGTTCCCGAATCCACAGCTTGAAAAACGCCTTGCCAAGAAATAGAATGGACGTCTTGGGTCCATGACATCCATTCCCAAAAACAAGAACGGACGTTTTGGATGCACGGCGTCCATTCCTGCATCGTGGCATATCTTCCACGGTACCGTGATAACGATGCCATGATCATGAAAGCAGACAACGCGTACGTAATGTTGAAATCAAAATGCTCGGACTGTCTGCAATGCTGGCAACCTCGTTGTGGAAGACTTTTTCCAATCTGCTCTTTGGGGTGTCTTTTTACTACAAAAATAAGTAGATTGCTGCTTATTTTTATGTTATATAACATTTTTTTTAAAAAACTAGCAATAAAATAATCATTGTATTAATATTTTTAATATCTTTGTGGCGCTATAATAATGCAGAGGTCCCCTTTTGTGGGTGGGTCAAAGTATTATTAAGAGTCTGATGTTGTGCATTATTATGTATAATGTGTCGGTCAGTAAATAATTGAAAGACGTTTACTACGTCTTGGTCTTGGCATCTCTAAACTACCACAATTGAGTATCATCCAAGAAACAAGGCAAGAGTAGATGTCCTGTGGGTATGTAGTATCCACTATAGGGTAATTGTGTCAATACTATCCTTTATTGGTTGTGTTGTCATTAATTAGTCCGTAGTGTAATAGCTTCATACGGCGTGGGCCTCTGCAACTTGCTCGTTTCTGATGTTACGGGCTGTGGTAGGCCAGAGATGCGGGAGCGAGACAAAGTCAGCTGCCCGCGTCTTTTGTTTTTAAACATAACACTTGTCTGGTTGGCGGCTACGGACACACATTTGACTATGAAAAAGTTTTTAAAATGGTTGCCAATGCTAGTGTTGGCAATTATGACGAGTTTGTCATTCGTGTCTTGTCATGAAGATGATGAAGAAGATGAGGTATCTGTAGGTATGTCTTCTGTAAGTTTGGTCGCTAGCGGTGGCTCTCAGAGTGTTCCAGTAGCAAGTAATACTCAATGGATGGTAAGCGGAGCTCCAAGTTGGTTGAGAGTTTCACCTATGCAAGGATCGAAAAATGGAGCTTTTTCTATCTCTGCGGATAAGAATGAGGATAGCGAGGGTCGTAGCTGTATGCTTATCATCACTGCAGGCAAAGCTTCTGCCATGATAGAAGTGAATCAATCAGGCAATACACAACCATCGATTGTTGGTACATGGGAACGAGAGGGTTCAACCTCTGATTATTTTGAAAGATTAACTTTTAACAGAGATGGAACTGGTTTCATTACATCTCCAAGTGGTTCAAGCAATTTGAAATATACTTTCTCTGTTGATTCTACGACAGGTAAGGGTTCATTGCAGTATTGGTTTATAGATGGTACATACGTTTATAATGGAATAGTAACCATAACAGGTAAAACAATGATGCTTACAGAAGGTAATTCAACCTCTATTTGGAATAAAAAATAGAATGTAGAGTTCTTCTTATTAAACAAAGAATAACCGATCATGTTTTTTTATTGAAGATTGTTTTTATAATCATCTTTTATTAAAAGCATTTGATCGGTTATTTTTATATGAACCTCTAATTTATTGTTGATGAATAGATTGTTTATTTGTTTAGCTTTTTGGGCTATTTCCTTTTCTGCTTTTTGTAATATAGCATACCCTTATCCTGTCGTTGTTGATACTCCTAATGGAAGTATGAAAGTATTATTGAAAGGAAATGAAAACAATAAATATGCACTGACAGAAGATGGTTATACTCTGCTTCAAGATGCAGATGGTTGGTATTATGCAATGACGGATGAAATTGGACGTGTTGTCAAGTCTTCTTTCTTGGCCTTGCCCATTGAAAAGCAGACTCGTGCTATCTCTTCATTTCTTCAAACTCAAAAAAAAGGTTTGATTCCAGACCCTTATTTGTCTGTCTCAAACAAAAGAGAAATCGTTCGTCCTCATGAACGAACCCAAATTGTTGGCAAAAGAAAAGTCTTGATTGTATTAGTTCAGTTCCCTGATTGCCCGCTTACAAAAAGTAAAACAGATTTTATTGATCTATTTAATAAACAGGGATATAATGAAGATGGAGCCAAAGGAAGTGTCGTTGATTATTATAACTATGTTTCATATGGGAAACTAGAACTTCAATGTGATATTGTCGGTCCGTATTTGACAAAGGAAAAGATGTCTTATTATGGGAAAAACACTACGGCGGGAGGAAAAGATGTCAATGTTTTCTCTCTATTTAAAGAGGTCCTAGAGAAACTTTCGGCTAAAGTCTCTCTCGCTGAATATGATTCTGATGATGATGGTTATATTGATAATATTCATATTGTTTACGCAGGTTATGGGGAAGATGCAGGTGCATCAGCGAACACTATTTGGGCGCATGAATCCAGTTTTGAACCAATTAGTGTTCAAGGTCTATTGATAGATCGGTATTCTTGTGCTGCTGAGTTGAGATCGAACAGAGGTTCTGGGATCTCAAGAATAGGAGCTCATTGTCATGAAATTGGCCATGCATTGGGAGCAATGGATTATTACGATACTGATTATGCTACCAATGGCAATTATTTAGGAACAGGCAATTGGGATGTAATGGCTGCAGGTAGTTGGAATGAAGATGGTGCATGTCCTGCCAATTTTAATTCTTACGTGAAGGCATATGATTTTGGTTGGTGCAGTGTAGAGTCTATTACATCTGAAGGAGAGGTGTCTTTGCTTTCTTCTTCTATGAGTGATATAGTTTATAGACTTGATACTAAGATAGAGGGGGAATTTTTTCTTTTAGAGAATAGACAACGAGAATACTTTGATGTCTCTGTTCCTGGTGATGGAATGCTAATTTATCATATTGATAGTAGTTTTGAAAAAAAAGCTATCTATGACCAAATCAATTCAAGTTATCCTCAATGTTGTTATATTGTTTGTGCTTCGTCAACTTATAGAAAACCAACGTCTGTTGCTGCAACATATGGCGATATAAATAGCGAGGGATGTCCTTTCCCTGGTTCAACAAATAATACGTTATTCAGTAGTAATTCAACACCTGCTGCTTTATGTAATGATGGTTCTAGTGCCGGTTTTTCATTCAAAGACATTACAGATAATAGTGGTGTGATTAGCCTATTTGTTGTACTGGGAGACGAGACTCCTATAATTGATCCTGATTGTGGTGAAGAAATCGTGTGGTCAGAAAGTTTCGATTCTTGGTTATCTTTGGAACCTTCTTGGATAAGTACAAATATTGAAGGGCCTGGAGTATGGAACTTGGTTTCGTCTTATAATAATTTTGTTAATAATAATTATGTGCAATTAACATCTGAAGGTTCTATATTGACCCGAGCACGCCGATCTATTTCAATGCTCATGTCTCCATCAATCTTATTCTTGGAAGATGATTATACTCTTAGTTTTAAAGTCCATCAATATGGAGATAGTTTTATAGGTAAAGATTCCATAATTGTTTATTTATATAATGATAAAGGTCCTGTAGAATACATCGATGCAACACCTCGTATTGGCAAATGGCATGACTGCTCTTTTCAATTTGCAAGTAATTGCAGGCAGTATATATCTATAGGTATTAGAGGAGTTTGTTATTCAGGAACATCTTTGTCTATAGATGATTTTGTCCTTCGCAAAAATAATATTAGAGACACAAATATAATGCCTCTTGAGGATGATGAAACTCCGAGCTTTATGTATTCAATTTGGGGAACTAAGGAGCCTCTAAACTTCGGTAAACAAGGATTGTTCTTCCTTCCTAATAAAAAGAAGGTCTTTATACGAAACTAAACTTATGAAACAGCTTATTATATATCAGCTTAATTATTTGTGTAAGCATCTGCTTTTATTCTTGATATCAATGTCGCCATTCTTGTCTTTTGCACAGAAAGAAAAGTCTTATAGACACCATGACATTGATGCAGGAATAACTTCGTATATATTAGACGATTTCAAGATTGAAGGTCACGATGGATATATTAGGCATGACTATTCGGCCTTTAATTTTCGTGTAAGTTATGCATATAGTCTATTCAGCCATTTGGCCGTAGGTGTTAATTGTGTATTGTACTCAGTACAAGAGAGCCTTTCTGGTCATGGTGAGTATGCTTATAATGAATTGATGGAAAAATTTGAAAAAGTAGGCATTGTAAAACCATGGGCATATGACGGAGAAGACTTAGGTGATTACAATTATTTAAAACCACTTCTCAATGAGTATCAACGTGAATTTGGAAAGTATTATAATGAAGATGGTAGTGAAAATTTTGCACATAATAATCGTATCGCTGTTGTCCCTTTTGTTCGAGCCTTTTGGTTTAGGAAAGTGTTCTCGGTAAGTAAGTGGCCAAATCATATCATCAATTTTGACATGTACAGTAGTGTCGGATACGGTATGTGTGCTATCGTGTCTGGAGATAAATGCACCAAGAATGAGAAAACAACGGCCTCTGCCTATTATTTTGCTCCCGTTTGTATGGAGTTCGGGTTCGATAATATTAAGGTTTTCGGAGAATTAGGGGGACCTTCATCCTTTGGCCTAAGAATTGGCTTTTAATAGCAGTACGCAATTTTCATATAAAAAAACTCGGGCTGTCAGCAATGCTGGCAACCCGAGACTCATTTATAAATATGTAGATTAAGAAAAGGTATTTCGTAAATGAGTTTTTTTCGATATTGTGTTAATATAATCAATTTGTGGGATCATCGTCGCGACGGACCGAAATCTTTTCTTAATGAGGGACTTAGGATCAGACAACGCCTTGTGCCATCATGGCCTTGGCAACTTTCATGAAACCAGCGACGTTGGCACCCTTGACGTAGTTGATGTAGCCATCGGCCTGACGGCCGTACTGCAGACACTGCTTATGAATGCCGTGCATGATCTCGTGGAGGCGAGCATCGACATCGCCAGCGCTCCAAGAGAGGTGCATGGCGTTCTGGCTCATCTCGAGGCCTGAGGTTGCTACGCCACCTGCGTTGACCGCCTTGCCAGGAGCGTAGAGGAGCTTATGCTCGATAAAGGTGTCGATAGCCTCAGGAGTACAACCCATATTAGAGATCTCACCGACGCAGAGTACACCGTTGGCGATGAGCTGCTTGGCGTCCTCGCCATTGAGCTCGTTCTGAGTAGCACATGGCAGCGCGATGTCGGCCTTCTGCTCCCATGGCTTCTTGCCTGCATAGAAGGTAGCGCCTGGGAACTCGTCTGCGTATGGAGCCACGATATCGTTGCCCGATGCACGAAGTTCGAGCATGTAGTCGATCTTTTCGCCGCTGATTCCCTCTGGATCATAGATGTATCCGTCAGGACCACTGATCGTTATAACCTTGGCGCCAAGCTGGGTAGCCTTGGTGGCTGCACCCCATGCTACGTTGCCGAAACCTGAGATAGCAACGGTCTTGCCAGCGATCTTGTGACCTGCGGTTTCGAGCATCTCATTGACGAAGTAGAGACCTCCGAAGCCAGTTGCCTCAGGACGGACGAGTGAGCCGCCAAACTCGAGGTTCTTGCCGGTGAGGACACCGCTGAAGTCGCGAGTGATGCGCTTGTACTGACCGAAGAGATAGCCGATCTCGCGAGCTCCGACACCGATGTCGCCTGCAGGGACGTCGACCTCAGGACCTACGTAGCGATAGAGCTCGGTCATGAATGACTGGCAGAATCGCATCACCTCACCGTCGCTCTTGCCGCGTGGAGAGAAGTCCGAACCGCCCTTGCCACCACCCATTGGGAGAGTGGTGAGTGCATTCTTGAAGGTCTGCTCGAAGCCGAGGAACTTGAGGATCGAGAGGTTGACCGAAGCGTGGAAGCGGAGACCTCCCTTGTATGGGCCAATGGCCGAGTTATACTGTACGCGATAGCCGAGGTTGACCTGGATCTTGCCATTGTCATCGACCCAAGGTACGCGGAAGGTGATGATGCGCTCTGGCTCGACGAGACGCTCGATGAGCGAGGCGCGCTCGAACTCAGGATGCTTGTCGTAGACGTCCTTGATAGAAATCAGGACTTCCTTCACGGCCTGGAGGTATTCTTTCTCACCTGGGTGCTTGCGCTCCAGGTTGGCCATTAATTCATCAATGTTAAGCATGTTGTAGTATTATGATTTTAATTGTTGTTTTTAGCATTTTGACAGCGCAAAGGTACACATAAACTATATATTTGCCAAATTTTTACTGAAAAATCGCGTGTTTTTTGGCGAAAATTTAGCAAAATGATGTTTTATAACATGTTTTTTGAGGTGCGTCCGGACATTTTTCAGCGTATGGAAAGAAAAAATAATAGACTTGATTTGGTGAAGTGCCAAATAAGAGTCGACAGCGAGGCGGTGGTCAATGGCAAGGGCAAGAATCGCATCCCTCGAGAACTAAGTGTAAATTGTATTCTCGACTATTCAAAAAAGGATTGAAAAAAGGCTTTTTCCCATACATTCTTTTAATTAAGTAGATAAATATTTCTTATTTTTACTAAATATGAGTAAATTTGCCGTCGAAATGAACTTGAATAATGTATAAAATCAAATATTTATAATTAATTCTATTCCCCCACAATCAATGAAGAAGCTTCTTTTCGGCGCAGCACTTTGCGCCACAGCCTTAGTGGCTGCTTCTTGCCAGAAGACCGAAGAAAAGGGTTCTGGTCTTAACTACGCCATCATGGATACTACGGTCAATCCTGGTGACGACTTTGCTCAGTATGCAGCAGGCAACTGGACACAGGTTTCTCCAAAGCCAGCAGATCAGCCAAACTGGACCGCTTTCACCTTTATCGAGCAGAAGAACAGCAAGCTCATCGGTGATCTCATCCAGGGTATCGCCGCTCAGCAGAATGAGCCAGGTTCGCTCAAGCAGAAGGTGGCTGACGTCTATAACATGGTGATGGATAGTGTCCGCCTCAACAACGAGGGCCTGGAGCCTGTCAAGCCATACCTTGAGAAGATCAATGCAATTGAGAGCAACGCTGCACTCATCAGCTATGCAGCTCAGCAGCATGACAACATCCTCTTCAGCCTCGGCGTGGGTGCTGACTCTAAGGATGCTCGCGTCAATATCGTCAGCGTCGGTCAGGGTGGTCTTACCCTCGGTGACCGTAACTACTACCTCAGCGATGAGGCTGGAACCAAGAAGGTGCGCGACGCATACGTACAGCACATTATTAATTCTTATATGCTCCTTGGCCTCGATGAGGCTGCTGCCAAGGCTAAGATGGAGACCATCATGAAGGTCGAGACCGAGATGGCTAAGAACAGCAAGGACCGTCTCTCTATGCGCGACCCTGAGGCTAACTACCACAAGATGACCGTGGCTGACCTCAACAAGCTTACCCCTGGTTTCGACTGGGATCAGTACCTCAAGGAGTTCGGCTATGATCAGACCTCTGAGCTCAATGTCCGTCAGATCGAGCCAGTTCAGTATGCTTGCCAGCAGCTCGCTAAGGGTGATCTCGCTGACCTCAAGACCCTCTATGAGTGGCAGACCCTCAATGGCGCTCTCGACTATATGAGTGACGCTTGTGTTACTGAGAACTTCAACTTCAACGCAAGCCGCAATGGTGCAGCTGCACAGGAGGCTCGCTGGAAGCGCGCTCTCGGCATTGAGAACCGCCTCCTCGCTTGGGTTGTCGGTCAGCTCTATGTTGAGAAGTACTTCCCAGCAGAGAACAAGGCTCGCATGGAGGAGCTCTGCCAGAACCTCATCGCTTCATTCGCTGACCGTATCGAGGCTCAGGAATGGATGAGCGAGGAGACCAAGAAGGTAGCAAAGGAGAAGCTCAACAGCTTCTACGTAAAGGTCGGCTATCCTAACAAGTGGGATGACTATTCTCCACTCGTCATCGATCCAGCTAAGAGCCTCTATGAGAATGCTCTCGCAGCACAGGAGTTCCGCTTCAATCTTAACAAGGAGAAGAACTACAACAAGCCAGTCAACAAGGACGACTGGTGGATGACTCCACAGACCGTCAACGCTTCTTACAGCTCTTCACAGAACTCTATCAACTTCCCAGCAGCTATCCTCCAGCCACCATTCTTCAACATGGAGGCTGACGATGCAGTCAACTATGGTGGTATCGGTGTCGTTATCGGTCACGAGATGACCCACGGCTTCGACGACAGCGGCCGTCAGTTCGACAAGGATGGTAATCTCCATCAGTGGTGGAGCGACGAGGACGTTGAGGCATTTAAGGTCCCAGCTGAGCAGCTCGCAGCCTTCTATGACAAGACCGAGCCACTCCCAGGCCTCCACACCAACGGTCACCTCACCCTCGGCGAGAACCTCTCTGACCACGGTGGCTTGATGATCGCATTCAACGCTCTGAAGAAGATCCTCGCAGAGAAGGCTCTTCCTGTCGAGAATGGCTTCACCCCTGAGCAGCGCTTCTTCCTCAGCTACGGTACTATCTGGGAGAGCGACCTCAGCGAGGAGTACATCCGCGCTCGTACTCTCAGCAACCCACACTCAACTTCTTACATCCGTGTCAACGCCGCTCTTCCTCACATTGATGAGTGGTATGAGGCCTTCGGCATCAAGGAGGGTGACAAGCTCTATGTCGCTCCTGAGGATCGTGTACGCATCTGGTAAATTCATGGCTGCTCGCAGCCGTATTTACAAATACTAAATAATAGCCACCCTCACTGTTGAAAGAGGGTGGCTATTATTATATATAAGGTGTCGTCCTTTTTATACTGTCTTTGTCGGCAACCGATAATACTATTTAAACAGCTTCGCAACCTTCTCGAGCCAGAGCGCATCTGTCTCGTCGAAGGTATTCAGGTCGGCGCTGTCAATGTCAAGGACACCAATCACCTCGCCGTCAGTATTGTGCAGTGGAACGACAATCTCACTGCGGGAGGCAGAGCTGCAGGCGATATGGCCTGGGAACTGATCAACGTCTGGCACAACCTGTATGCGGTCTTCTGCCCACGCCGTGCCACATACGCCACGTCCTTTCTTGATGCGGGTACAAGCCATCGGCCCCTGGAAAGGACCTAAGACCAGCACGCCGTCAATGACGCGATAGAACCCCGTCCACCAGAACCCGAAAGTCTCATGGATCATAGAAGCGACGTTGGCCATATTGGCCACTGCGTCTGGTTCTGCATTGACAACTGCCTCGATCTGAGGATAGAGGGCTTCGTATTTCTCGGCTTTGGTGCCGTTGATAATTTCTAAGTTCTCTGCCATGTTTTTTAGGGGAGTAAAAGGGAAGTAAAAGGGGGTTAGGGGAGGGTCACTGTTGCTGCCTTCACACCATCACTTGAAACCGTGACGGTGACAGGCTCACTCGCACCCGTCTCATGCTCAATGATAATTTGTGCCAATCCATTGAATGCAGGCACCGTCCAAGACTGGCAATGGATGTCTGCAGGATGTTCCTCACCCTTATATGCGCAGTCACCATTGCCCACACCCAGAATGTGTGCAGGACCTGTGACGGTGATGGTCAGCTCATTGCAAGCGGTAGGCACAAAACGCTTCTTCTTGTCGAGCAGCTGAGCACTGATGACGCTGATCCCATGCTCTGTGTCCGCATTGAGCGCAATCTGTGCAGCCTCGCCGGTGGTCTCGAGCTTCTCGGTCATCACGCGCTTACCGTTCTTATAACCGATGGCCTCGATGCGGCCCGGCTGATAGACGACGTCCCAGGTGAGGTGCCCATTCTGCGGCATGGCCTTGCGACCCATATTCTTGCCATTGACGCGGAGCTCAACCTCGTCGCAGTTAGAGTAAGCCCAGAGGCTGATGGTCTCGCCCTCATGCCCCTGGAGGTTCCAGTGTGGGAAGATATGCAGGGTAGGCTCATTGGTCCACCAAGACTTGAGGAAATAAGCCTCGTCCTTCGGGAAACCGCAGTAGTCGAGCAGGCCGAACTGAGAGCCGACGGCAGGGAAGCCAAAAGGAGTAGGCTCGCCACGATAGTCGAAACCTGTCCAGTAGAAGAGTCCCTGACCCCAAGGACGCTCAGCATAGAACTTCCAGCCACGCTCGATGATATTCTCGTAGGTTGAGTCGGTGCGGTTGATCGATGGCATGCGGCTTTCCTCCTTGAAGTAAATGCCACGGGTACCACAGGCCGTAGTCTCCTCTGTGCCGACGATGATCCACTCAGGATGCTGCTGATGACGGTTATCTACATTGTTCTGAATGATGTAGTTATAGCCCTGGACTTCGAGCGACTCAATCATCGTGCCGCCACCCGCATTGGCCATACAGACGAGGCGGGTAGGGTCGAGACGATGGGTGAACTCACGCATCGAGGCAGCTACGCGCACGCCCTGCTGGTTGTTCTCCAGACCCCATTCCTCGTTGCCATCGCTCCAGAGGATGATGCTCGGATGATTGCGTCCGCGCTTGATCATACGCTCCAAGAGTCGGAGGTGCTCCTCGTTGACACCCGAGAGGCGCTGCTCGTCGATGACGAGGATACCCAACGAGTCACACATGTCGAGGGTGGCAGGAGTGGTAGGGTTGTGCGATGCGCGATAGGCGTTGACACCCCACTTCTTGAGCTGGCGCAGACGCCAGAGATTCAGTCCATCAGGTACGGCAGCACCCACGCCTGCATGATCCTGGTGCTGGTTGACACCCTGTAGCTTTATATGCTTGCCGTTGAGGAAGAACCCTTCCTTTGCGTCGAAGCGCACGTCGCGGATACCCGTGCGGGTGGTATATACATCGGTCTGACCGTCAGAGGTGACTTCTGTGCGGACGGTGTAGAGATATGGATCCTCGCAGCTCCAGAGATGAGGCTTCTCAACGTTGATCTCCACCTTGCTGCTGCGTGTCTCTTTGGCTAGCAGCAGCTGCTCCTGAGGCGCAGAGGTGGCAATGACATTGCCCGAAGCATCGAGCAAAGTATGCTTGATGGTAGCCTTGCGCGAACGCAGGTCACTGTTCTGCACCTCTGTCTCGACCGTCATGGTCGACTGGCTGAAGTCCGCATTGAGCTTATGATAGACGAAAGTGCCGAAGGTGGCCGTGTGCACCATAGGCATGCGATGCAGCCATACGTCACGATAGATACCGGCTCCCTCATAGAACCAGCCTTCCTCGAGCGAAGCGTCGGCGCGCACGCAGATGATATTCTTATTCTCGCCGTCGTAGTTGAGATAGTCGGAGATGTCGTACACCTGAGTCACGTAGCCGCTTGGCTCATTGCCCATATAGAAACCGTTGACCCAGAGCGTGGCATTGCGGAAGATACCATCGAACTGCAACTCGTAGTGATACTTGCCCGCATCGTCCTTCAGCGCTTCAGTAGCCTCGGCCAGCGCCTGGTCGAAGGTAAGGCGGTACCAACCCACACTATTCTCAGGATAACGCCAGCCCACCATCTTGTAGCCGTGGCTGTGGCTTGCCTGCCAGTGATAAGGGAGGTTTTCTACCCAGTCATGTGGCACACGGATATCCTGCCAGGTGCTGTCATTATACTTCTCAATGTAAGGACCCTCGTTATGGATACCCTTGGCTTTTGTAAGGTAGTTAAAGTACTCGGTGCCGCTCATGAAGTCCTTAGTCACGTCAGCAGCGTGACCCTGATGGAACTTCCAGCCTTCGCTGAGACGAACGGTGGTGCGCTGTGCCTGGAGGCTGGCCGTGCAGCAGAGTGCAGCCAGGGCAAAGGCGCTAATGAATTGAGTCTTGTAGGTCATGATAGTAAAGTGTGTAAATATAATATGTGTCAGTCGTGGTCAAAGAACTCTTGCTGAGTCTCCTGCAATGGTTCTTCCAGCGCCGAGCCGCAGTACTTGCAGTGGGTGGCAGTGGCGTCATGGCCAGCCTTTCCACAGTTCGGACACACGCGGTTGGCAGCATCGTGGCTCGCCTGGATCATCGAGGCGCTGACGATACCCGTTGGCACAGCGATGATAGTGTAACCCAGCAACATGACGATAGCGCTGAAGAAGCGGCCGAGCGTCGTAATCGGAGTGATGTCGCCATAGCCGACGGTGGTCATGGTGACGATGGCCCAATAGATGCTGGTTGGGATGTCAGTGAACTGTGTACCTGGCTCATCGCACTCCACCATATACATCACCGTGCCAAGGCAGATGACGATGATGAGCACGAAGAGGAAGAAGACCGAGATCTTGCGCAGCGACTGCTTGATGCTCTCCAGCAACAGATAGCCCTCCTGCAGGAAGGTGAACAGCTTGAAGATGCGGAACACACGGATAAGACGGAACGAACGCAGCACAATCATGAAGCGTGCACCGTGGATGAAGAAGCCCAGGTACATCGGCAGGATAGACAGCAGGTCGATGATACCGAAGAAGCTCAGCGCGTAGGCTCGTGGCTTCGGAGAGCAATAGAGTCGCGCCAGGTACTCGAACGTAAAGAATGCCGTGAGCAGGTACTCCAGGATGACCAGAGCCAGCGTCGGCCAGAAATTGATAAACATCGAGTCGAAGATCGTGATCAGGATGCTCACCACAATGGCAATCATCAGCAGCACATCGAAGCGCTTCCCCGCCGGAGTGTCGCTTTCGAAGATGATATCATAGAGCTTATCCTTGAGCGCCTGATTATTCTTCAGCTCCTCCCATTTTTGCTTTATACTCATAGTATTTATGTGTTTATTAGGGGCAAATATAACATATTTGACTGAGAAAACCGAAAAAAAACTCATTTTTTGCAATAATTAGGTTCTTTTTGTATCTAATTTTTTCGATTGAAGTAAAAAATGCGTATCTTTGGAGCCGGAAAAATAAAAAAATTCTATACTTTTATACCTATTTTACCAATGGATTTACGTAACAATGTTCTTGTACGTCGCTACAAGAATTTCCGCAACCCATCGAATGCAAAGACGGTAATCGGAAGCCTCCTGGCGCTGATTGCTTACTTTGGCATCCTTGTCATGGATCCTTCTGTCTATGGCCTGCCACAGATCACGCTCATCGAGCAGCGTATGGTGGCTATCTTCGTCACTGCAGCTATCCTGTGGCTCTCTGAGGCTATCCCTACCTGGTGTACCTCCGTGCTTATCATCGTGGTGATGCTTCTCACCGTCAGTGACTCATCGCTCTGGATGTTTGCTTCCGATCCTTCGCTCACCGATCCTTCGGCTACAGCGCTCGGCACCCCTATCAGCTACAAGTCTATCATGGCTTGTTTCGCCGATCCTATCATCATGCTCTTCATGGGTGGCTTCGTATTGGCCATCGGTGTTGAGAAGGTTGGCCTCGACGTGGCAATGGCCAAGATGATGCTCAAGCCATTCGGCAAGAAGCCAGCATTCGTGCTCCTCGGCTTCATCCTCATCACCGCGCTCTTCTCGGCATTTATTTCCAACACTGCTACCGCTGCCATGATGCTTGCTTTCATGGCTCCAGTACTTCGTTCGATGAAGTCTGACAACGGCTCTAAGGGTCGTATCGCATTGGCAATGGCTATCCCTCTCGGTGCTAACATCGGTGGTATTGCTACTCCTATCGGTACTCCTCCTAACGGTGTGGCTGTCAAGTACCTCAATGATCCTATGACCATCGAGCAGCTGCAGGCAGCAGGTATGGAGTCTTCGCAGATCTCCTTCCTCGACTGGGTATTGGCCATGACTCCTATCACCCTCCTCATCCTTGCCATCGGTTGGGTAGCCCTCATGCTCCTCTTCCCATTCAAGAAGGGCGAGACCATCGAGATCAAGATCGACGGTCATGCTCGTAAGGGCTATAAGACCTGGGTTGTAGGTATTACCTTCGCACTCACCGTCCTCCTCTGGTTCACTGGCGAGTGGAATGGCCTTGATGCTAACGTCGTAGCGCTCGTACCTATCTGCTGTCTCTGTCTCACCGGTCTTTTGAGTAAGAAAGACCTCGAGCATATCAACTGGTCAGTACTCTGGATGGTAGCTGGAGGTTTCGCCCTCGGCCTTGGCTTCAACAAGTCTGGCTTGGCCAATGACCTCGTCACCTCTATTCCATTCAACACCTGGAGTCCACTCGTAGTGCTCATTTCTTCAGGTCTGATCTGCTGGTTGCTCTCTAACTTCATCTCTAACTCAGCTACCGCAGCGCTCCTCATCCCAATCCTCTGCGCCGTCGGTATCGGCATGGGCCCAGCCCTCGTTGAGATGGGTGGTGTGAAGACCCTCCTCTGCGCAACCGCAATGGCAGCTTCACTCGCCATGACCCTCCCAATCTCTACACCTCCTAACGCCATCGCATCGTCTACAGGTATCATCCCTCAGTTCGATATGGCTAAGGCAGGTCTGATCATCGGTGTTGTCGGTGGCATCATCGGCTATGCATTCCTGATTTTCTTCTTCTAATTCTTTAGAAATTGATAATAGAAACGAGAAGGTCCTACACGAATCTGTGCAGGACCTTCTTGCAATAAGTAAGGGTTTACCCGAATCGCTGCGATACCTTCTTTCTAGACAGAAGGTATTTCCCGAATCACTGCGATACCTTCCCGCAACAAAAATTGTCCGACTTGGTTCCAAGTCGGACAATTTTTGCGTTTATCGAGTTATAACACCTTCGCGGTGGATACCATCGACCTTGATGCTGAGCGGATTGTCGAGGCGGACGTGGCGGACGTAGTCGGTCTCGTTAACGGCAGGGAGGGCATTGAGCCACGACTCATTGAAGAGACCGTCGCCACGGAAGGCGTTGATGGTGAAGTAAGAGACACCGAGCGAGGTGAGATTCTGGAAGAAGTGCGTACCCTGCGATGGGTCGACCTGGAAGTTGTTGAGGCCGGCCTCGACGATGACACGGGCAGCAGAGATGTGTGGCCACTTGACCGGAATGCCGAGCCATGGGTCGCTCGAACCCCAGCGGCCAGGACCGATGTAGACGCAGCGGCGGCCCTCGTCGAGGAGCTGGCGGTTGATCTTCTCGATCTGATCAGCAATCGTCTGATTGTTAGAGGCTGAGAAGTCTTCGGTCTTGACATAGACCACGTCCTGGATGTCGTCGAAAATGCCATGTCCGATGGCGCTGTGGCTGCGGAGGAGGCACTGCTCATCAGGAATCTCGCTGAGGTCTTCGTCGAGCTGCATGTTGGTATCGACCATCGGACGGATCTGCAGGAGGAAGAACTCGCCCGTGCGGCCATCGGCACCGAGATTGACCGCGAACTCGATCTCTACCGGGCGGCGCATCTCCTCCTCGCCGTACTTGAGCACCTTGCGCATGAGCTCAGGCAATGGGAAGAGCCCATTCTGGAGGACACCGGCGAAGGTGATGAGCTTGCGGTTGCGACCCTCGTAATAGCCGTCGTAGATGCAGTTGTCCACGGGGTCGAAGGTAGAGCAGACAGGGGGCAGCGTACCGTCTTCTACGGCTTGGCGTACGTTCCACTTCTTGAGGTTGAAGCCATCATCGACCTGGAACTTGAGGTGTGCCGGGTCGAGCGCATTGAGCAGGTCGCCCGATGACATGGAGCGCACCTCGTCGGCGCTGATCGGCTTAGAATCAGGCACTTCGAGCGCGAGGAAGTGGGTCTGGGTGTCACGCAGGGCAATCTCCATCTCGCTGGTCTGCAGCACATGGTCAGGGTGTGCCGGGCAGACACGGAGCGAGGTGCCGCCATCGACGATGTACTTGCCCAGGCCGAAGGCGAGCGATACGACGCCCTCGTGAGCCTCTTCATCGCCCAGCGGATAGTAGTTGATGCTGCGCGCCACGCCGCTGATGTGCGGATAGAAGCGCGTGCCGTGCTGCTGACCCACGACTTCCTGCAGGATGACGGCCATCTTCTCCTGGTCGATGACGTTGGCGGTGGCGGTCATGTAGTCCTTCGAACCGGCATAGAAGACCGAGGCATAGACGGCCTTGACGGCATTGGCGAGCATGGCCATGCGCTGGTACTTGTCGCTGATATACGGCACCATGTAGGTGGAGTAGATACCTGCGAATGGCTGATAATGAGAGTCTTCGAGCAATGAGCTGGAACGGGCAGCCAACGGGCCGTGCACGACGTCCATGAAGGCTTCGAGGTCAGTGACCAGTCGCTGTGGCAGTCGGCCACGGAGGAAGGCCTGGAGGATCTCTTCGTCCGAAGCGTCGGAGAGGGCGATCGGGTAGAGCTGGTTCTCCTCCATGAACTCGTCGAAGATGTCGGTACAGAGCACCACGGTCTTCGGGATGATCACCTTGGCCTGCTGAGGCGTGTCGGTGATGGCGTTGTTGGCCTCGATCTTGTATTTGGCGCCATTAAAGCTCTCGGTGAAGCACTCCTGCAGGTCGGCGTGGCGACCGAGGAAGCGGTCGATGAATGCCAGGCCACGACCCTTACCGCCGAGCGAACCGTCACCGATACGCGCGAAGTTGGAGTATTGGTCAAAACGCTCGCGCTGGAAGACAGCCACGACACCCTGGTTCTTCATGCGGCGATAGGCCACGATGGCGTCGAAGATGATCTGACGGTGCGCCTCGACGTCCTGCAATGAGTCCCAAGTGACGTGCTTGAGGAAGTCAGAGACCGGGAACATGGCGCGGCTGCCCAGCCAGCGGCTGACGTTGTTGCGCTGGATGTGATAGAGCAGGGAGTCGGCTGGTACGGTCAGGATGTTGTTCTGGAGGTCCTTGAGGTTGTGGATACGCAGCTGCCTGGTGATCTCGGGCTGGTCGGGGAAGGCTGGGTCGGGAACCTGGAAGATCAGGTCGCCGAAACCGAAGCATCGGCGCACCATGTCCTTGAGGTCAACGTCCATCTTCTTCGAGTTTTTGTCGATGAAGTGGTAGCCGCTGGCGAGGGCGCGGGCCTGGTTCTCCGACTCGGCCGACTCCATGATGAGCGGCATGTAAGGATCCTCGGCGCGGATGGCGTCGAGCAGGAGGAAACCGGCGTCGGCTGCCTTCTCCTCGTCGGTAGGGTTGGCACCCTTAGGAGGAGTCATCGGATAACGGCAGTCGGAGATGATACCCAGGGTGTTCTCCTTATATTTATCATAGAGCTCCCACGCCTCCTGGTAGCTGCGCGCCAGCACGATCTTCGGACGGCCACGCATGCGCAGGGTCTCGAGCGAAGCATTGAGCGCCTCGGTGGCGAACTCAAGGCTCTGCTGGAGGACGAACTTATAGAGGTTAGGGAGGATGCTGGAATAGAAGCGGATATTGTCCTCGACGAGGAGGATCATGCGGACACCTGCCTGGAAGTCATGCTCGAGGTTCAAGCGGTCCTCCAGCAGCTTGATGATGGTGAGGAGCAGGTCGGTATTGCCCAGCCAGCAGAAGACGTTCTCGAAGATCGAGAGGTCAACGTCCTTCATTCGCTCGGTGAGGCCGTGACGGAAGGGGGTGAGCACGACGAGCGGGATGTTCTCGTGCGCCAGCTTGATATTGCGGGCAATCTCAAAGACATCCTCTTCCTGTGCATCAGCGGTGCGCGAAGGCATGACGATGACCAGGTCAATGTCGAGCTGGCTCATGTGCTGCTCAGCCTCTTCCTGACTGTAGACCTGTATGAAACGCGGCGGGAAACGGAGTCCCAGACGGGCATACTCGGCAAAGATCTTCTCATCGACGCGCCCATCGTCTTCGAGCATGAACGCATCGTACGGATTGGCCAGCAGCAGCACGTTGCAGATGCGACGCTGCATGAGGTCGGTGAAATTGGTGTCCTTAAGTTGTAGCATATTCTTGTGTTATTCAATTAGTTCTATGCCGATGGAGGCAATGCCGTCAATGCCCTCAGGCACGTCCTTGAAAGCAGGGATGATCAGAAAGCGGTAGGAACCTGGCTTGTCAAAACGGATGGTCAGATCGGGCAACGTCTCCTGATATTCGTAGAGGGAGCCCCAGCCTTCGCCCAGCGACATGCCTTCATGATCCTTTACGTTGGGCGCAATGTCCCACTGCGAGAAGCGGCGCTTGATGCGGAGTTGCTCCTGATCCATCTCCTGCAAGAAGAGGGTGGCCGGGATATGGGCGAGCGGGAAGCCTAAGGCATAACGGACGCAGACACGGGCCTGGTAGTCCTTGTCTGTGCGGATGGGGCGCTGGAAACTCGGCTCCTCGTCGATGATGATGGGGTAGAATAGGGTATCGGTCGACGTCCAGTGCTGAAGCGGGACATCGACCGAAGTACTGTATACCACGGCGTGTGCATTACTGCTGGTCGGACTGCACGCGCTGAGGCTTATCGTTGTGATGATTATGGCCGTGAGAATGATTGCCTTTGTCATTGTTATGCTTTTTACGGCTCTTGTTCTTGCGTCGGCGGTCAAAGCGCGACTCGTCCTCATCGCCTACGCCATCGGTGAACTCAGGACGTGACTCTTCGCCCTCCTCGATAGAGAGTTTCGCTGGCTTCTCGCCGCGCTTGTTCATGTGATAGACGTCGAAGGCGCGCTGTGCAGGGATGGTCACGAGGTTGAAGCCTCCCTCCTTGCCAGTAGAGTAGGTACAGAGGCGTGCCATGATGTCGGTCTTGAAGAGGTGGTATTCCGAGTCGAGCGTGTAAAGCACGATGTCCTTGCTCGGCAGGTCCTTGTTGGCCTCCATATAACAGTCCACCTCGTAGTTGAGGCAACACTTGAGCTTGGCGCACTGGCCGGCCAGTTTCTGCGGATTGAGCGAGAGATCCTGGAAGCGGGCAGCAGCAGTGCCGACGCTCTGGAACTTGGTCATCCACTTGGCGCAGCAGAGCTCACGTCCGCAAGGTCCGATGCCTCCGATACGACCCGCCTCCTGACGTGCACCGATCTGCTTCATCTCGATACGGATCTTGAAAACGTCGGCCAGCACCTTGATGAGCTGTCGGAAGTCGACGCGCCCGTCTGCAATATAATAGAAGATGGCCTTCTGCCCGTCGCCCTGATACTCTACGTCGCCGATCTTCATCTCAAGACCCAGATCCTCAGCAATCTGACGGCTGCGGAGCATCGTGTCATGCTCGCGTGCCTTGGCTTCGTAGTAGCGCTCCATGTCGTTCTCTCGCGCCAGGCGGAACACTTTCTTCTGTGCATCGGGAGAGTCGAAGTGATAGTTGGTCTTCTTCATCTGAAGATGCACCAGATAGCCGGTGAGCGTCACCTCGCCGATGTCGTGTCCGGGCGTTCCCTCCACGGCTACGATGTCGCCCTTGTGCAGGTCAAGGTGCTGGTCGTTGAGGTAGAAGCCCTTGCGTGTATTCTTGAACTGAACCTCCACGTAGTCGCACTCCTGTACGAGCTCAGGAGCATCGCCCATATAGTCATAGACCATCTGCGGCTTGTTCTGGCGGCAGTTGTTGGTCAGGCTGCGTGGGTCGTCTGAGTCCTTCTGGCAGGGTTCGGTCTGGAACGAGATGACAGGTTCGACGCTATCTATTTCTATGGTATGCTTTTTTGCCATTTTCTTTTATTTCGCGTATGCTACCGAGCGAGTCTCTCTGATGACCGTGATCTTCACCTGACCTGGATAGGTCATCTCCTTCTGTATCTTTGTAGCGATATCTGCTGACAGCTTCTCTGACTCAGCGTCGGTCACCTTGTCGGCACCCACGATGACGCGGAGCTCTCGACCTGCCTGGATGGCGTAGGTCTTGACTACGCCAGGATATGACTGAGCGAGGTTCTCAAGGTCATTGAGACGCTTGATGTAAGCCTCGACGATTTCACGGCGAGCACCTGGACGGGCACCAGAGATGGCGTCACAGATCTGTACGATAGGAGCGATGAGCGAGGTCATCTCGCACTCCTCGTGGTGTGCAGCGATGGCGTTGCAGATATCTGGCTTCTCCTTATACTCCTCGGCGATCTTGGCGCCCAAGAGTGCGTGTGGCAATTCTGGTTCGTCATCAGGTACCTTACCGATATCGTGGAGCAGGCCGGCGCGACGAGCCTTCTTGACGTTGAGGCCTAGCTCAGCAGCCATGATGGCACAGAGATTGGCGGTCTCACGAGCGTGCTGCAGGAGGTTCTGACCGTATGAAGAGCGGTACTTCATCTTGCCGATCATGCGGATCAGCTCTGGGTGCAGGCCATGGACACCCATGTCGATACAGGTGCGCTTACCGGTCTCGATGATCTCCTCTTCGAGCTGCTTGCGGACTTTGGCAACCACCTCCTCGATACGAGCTGGATGGATTCGGCCATCGAGTACTAACTGGTGCAGCGCCAGACGGGCAATCTCACGACGGACAGGGTCGAAGCAAGAGAGGACGATAGCTTCTGGTGTGTCGTCAACGACTACCTCGACGCCGGTAGCTGCCTCCAGGGCGCGGATGTTACGGCCTTCACGACCGATGATGCGGCCCTTGACCTCGTCAGAGTCGATGTGGAAGACCGTCACGGCATTCTCGACAGCGGTCTCAGAGGCCATGCGCTGGATGGTCTTGATGATGATGGACTTAGCCTCCTTGTTGGCGGTGAGGCGAGCATCATCCATGATCTCGTTGATGTAGCTGGCAGCCTCGGTGCGAGCCTCGTCCTTGAGTCCCTCAACGAGCGTCTTCTTGGCCTCCTCGGCGCTCAGACCAGCAATTTGCTCGAGCATGTGACGACCCTCTGCGATGCAAGCATCAGCCTCCTGCTTCTTCTGCTCGACGACTTCGAGCTGCTTCTGCAGGGTCTGACGGGTGTTGTCATTGTCATTGATACGACGGTCCAGCTCGCTCTGCTTCTGCTGCAACTGCTGTTGCTGCTGCTTGATGCGCTGCTCATTCTGCTGGATCTTCTGATTGCGCTGATTGGCCTGACGGTCCAGTTCGCTCTGCATTTTGCTGATCTTCTCCTTGGCTTCGAGCAGCTTCTTTTCTTTAGCTATCTCACCAGCCTTCTCAGCGTCAGCCAGAGTATTCTTATAGGTTTTCCCTAAAAAGAGATTCCATACAGCAAAGACGAGGCCACCTCCGAGGAGTACACCCACGATTGCTGCTATGATAACGGATGAATTCATGTTATATTAAATGTAAAATGTGAAATTAAAAATTAAATGTATATCGAAATTGTAGTTACTCTTGTTATGGGGACGCAAAAATCCCGACCACAGCAGAAACTGCGGCTGGTAAGCGAGAGAATAAGATTGATGCGAAGGGGTATTAGGATCTTAAGAGACTATTCCTCCTGCTGGAGAAACTGCTCAAGGTCAGTGCTTATCTGTTTCAGCTCGTCCTCCAGGGCTTCGTTATTGGAACTCTGACCCTGCTGACGGAGATGGGTTGCTGCCAAATCTACCGCAGCCATGGCAAGAAAAGCCTCCGAAGAGAGCCCCGCCGAACCACGAAATTTGGTATTGTAGGCTACCAGACGCCGGTTTACCATGCGTGCGGCCTCACGGATGATGGGTTCATCGTCCATATTGACCCACAGCGGATATCGTGCGTCACCTACTTGTATATTGATTCTGATCTTCTTGTCCATATTGCGTTCACTAAGTTACCAGAGTGTGGTTGGGGGTATTTGCTCAACCTTGTAATTTAGCGATGCAAGCATCAATCTCGCTTACCATAGCGAGGTATTGCTCTCTCAGCAAGGCCACCTGCTCAGGCTGTCTGCCCGTGGCGGCGAGACCTGTCTGGAGATTGTGGTATTTGGTGTCTGTCTCTTTCTTCTCGGCTTCCAGTTCTGCAATTCTCGATTGCAATGCTTCGACTTGGCGCTGTAGGTCCGTCACGCGGTCCTCTGCTTCGGTGCATCTGCGCTTGAGCTGTCCGATGAGCTGCCTGAGCTCGGTGGTCAGAGTTCGTAAGTCTACCATCTGAAGTCGCCTATTTAAACACAAAATTCCAGTGCGAAGGTAATGATTTTTTGCAATATGACAAAAAAAACGCCCCGATTTTTGCAAAAATAGGGCGTTTTTCTATCAAATCATGCCAAGATTCTTCATTTCTTTGGCGCAAGTTTCGAGTTCTTCGTACCATTGAGCACCGAATTTGCGGGTCAATGCATCCTTGAGACACTGGTAGACGTGCACGTTGAGTTTCTTGCCAAGTTTCTTGGCGCAGCCGCACATTGCTGGCTGTTCGTCATAGTTGACAGCGGTGTAATCTCCTATCTTTTTGAGTCGCACGGGATAGAGATGGCAGGAGATAGGCTTCATAAAAGGCTCCTTGCCGTCGCGGTAGGCAGGATGGGTGGTAAACTTACCTTCGCGGAAGGCTTTCTCGATGGCGCAGAGGCACATGCCACTTGGCAAGCCAGCTTTCTGGAGCGTCGCTTCGTCAGGATAGGTACAGAAGACACAGTCATGGCCATCGACCACCGAAGTCACCCAGTCGCCAGCCTTGTCCTTGAAGTAAGGCCCCTGCTCACGGATGACCTGCTGCCCGCGGGGTGTCAGTTCGTCCCAGACGAGTTTGACCATCTTGTCCATCACCGCCAGTTCGTCCTCGTCGAGAGGCGCGCCGCTCTCGCCTTCGCTGTTGCAACAGCCACCTTTGCAGGCGTTGAGGTCGCAGCAGAATGCTTCGCCTAAAACGTCTTCGCTTACCAATGCATCACCAATGTGTACCATAGATTCTTGATTTTTCAGGTTGCAAAGATAGTGGTTTTATTTGTCAAATGCAAGTTTTGCGTATTTTTTGAATTACTTTGCAAAGCAAAAAGACGTCATATCGAAAAAAATCATTATCTTTGCCGCGTTATGGAAAAGAAAGATATCAGAATCGTATATATGGGTACGCCAGACTTTGCCGTACCGACCCTCGACGCTCTTGTGACGGGTGGCTATAATGTAGTGGGAGTAATCACCATGCCCGACAAGCCTGCTGGCCGCGGACATAAGATGCAGTACAGTCCTGTCAAGCAGTATGCACTCGATCATGACCTGCCATTGCTCCAGCCGGAGAAACTCAAGGATGATGCGTTTCTGGCTGCGCTGCGTGAATGGAAGGCTGACCTGCAGATCGTCGTGGCCTTCCGTATGTTGCCAGAGGCGGTGTGGAATATGCCTCGCATGGGTACTTTTAACCTGCATGCTGCCCTCCTGCCACAATACCGTGGTGCGGCTCCGCTCAATTGGGCCGTGATCAATGGCGATGAGAAGACGGGTTGCACCACCTTCTTCCTCGATCATGAGATTGACACAGGGCGCATCATCCTCAAGGAGGAATTGCCTATCGCTCCGGAAGAAAACGTCGGCAGTGTGCATGACCGCATGATGGAGATGGGCAAGGGGCTCGTCTGCCGTACCGTTGACTTGCTCGTCGAGGCAGGGGGAGAGGTGGAGAAGATTCCGACCATCGATCAGGAGACCCTTTATAAAGATGTGGCTGAGCTGCGCCCGGCTCCGAAGATCTTCAAGGAGACGTGCGAGCTGCACTATGACCGTCCTGTCCGCCAGCTGCACAACCTCGTGCGAGGCCTCTCGCCATACCCGGCAGCGTGGACGGAACTCACCACGGCAGCGGGCGAGAAGATGTCTCCTGTCAAGGTCTTCCGCACCAGCATCGTCAAAGAAGGAGTGCCACAGCCTTCTGAGAATATTGGCAAGGTAGAGACGGATCAGAAGTCATACATCCATGTGATTTGCGCCGATGGCGTGCTGGCACTGGAAGAATTGCAGTTGCCAGGTAAGAAAAGAATGGAGGTCAAGGCGCTGCTCAATGGTGTGAAGTTAACAGTGAACAGTTAACAATTAACAGTGAACAGTGAACAACGGCTGACTCCCGAGAACTATCAATTCTATCATTCTTTAATTCTATCATTCTCAAATTTCTTCCATGCTCTATCCTCTTTTGTTCGAAGATAACTTCCATGTAACGGTCTGGGGTGGCAACAGTCTCAAGCCGATGAAGTCGCTGCCTGCGGATGATGAACCCGTAGGAGAGTCGTGGGAAGTCTCTGCCGTGCCATCGAGCAAATCGGTTGTCAAGAATGGCCCGCTCAAAGGCCGTGATCTGATGTCATTGACGCAGGAATATGGCGAGCAGATGCTGGGTAAGGAAGTCTTCAAGCGCTATAAAGGAGAGTTTCCGCTCCTCGTCAAGTTCATCGATGCGAAGAAGGATCTCTCCATCCAGGTGCATCCCAACGACGCTTTGGCACGAGAGCGTCACGGCTGCTTTGGCAAGACCGAGATGTGGTATGTCATGAAGGCTGAGCCGGGAGCTTGTCTCTATTCGGGTCTCAATCAGCCAGTATCGCGCTACGAATATGAGCACCGTGTGGCTGATGGCTCTATCTGCGAAGTATTGGCCAAGCATCCTGTCAAGGCTGGAGATGTCTTCTTCATTCCAGCGGGTCGCATCCATGCCATCTGCGGAGGAATCCTGTTGGCCGAGGTGCAGCAGAGCTCCGATGTGACTTATCGAATCTTCGACTATAACCGTCCGGGACTTGACGGTAAGCCACGTCAGCTTCATACAGAGCTGGCGCTCGATGCGATTGACTTCAACGTCCCCAGCCAGAAGGCAACCCTCGGCAAAGGAACGCTCGCCGCAGTCGCACCTCAGCCACTCCTCGCTGGCCAGATGGCCGATCTGGAAGTCTATCGCACTGACTATGATCACGAACTGAACTATCCCGTGCCGCTCATCGTCAATGAGTTCTTTATCGTCAAGTTGCTCGAGGTTAACCGCGCCTTCCATCGCAAACTCTATAAGTACGACTCCTTTATTATATATATGTGTCTCGAAGGCAACTGCACCGTCACTGCTGCTGGCGTCACCGTGACATTGACCGAAGGCAATTCCTGCCTCGTTCCTGCTTCAGTGGCCGATATCTATGTCGAGCCGCACAACGCGCATGGCGTGACGCGACTGCTGGAGACGTATATTGATAACAAAAATTATTAAGACAGGATCTACCCCAGCCCTCCTTGATAGGGAGGGAGAATATATGTTAGTAACAGTCATCATCCCTGCCTACAACGTTGAGCACTACGTCCAAGCGTGTCTCGACAGCGTCTTTGCTCTCCCTTTGAGTGAGGACGAGATGGAGGTGCTGGTGATTGATGATGGCAGTACCGACAAGACGCCTCAGATCCTGGCTCAGAATGCGGTGCGTCATCCGAATCTCCGTCTCTATCGTCAGGAGAACCAGGGTCAGAGTGTGGCGCGCAACTTAGGGATTGCACTGGCGCAAGGCGAGTATATCCTTTTTGTCGATGCTGACGATGCTTTGACCAACCCTTGTCCATTGCCTCTGGTGGCGATGAAATCAGGCAAGTATGACATGATCGGCGTCGAGACCCTCTTTGAGGAATCTGATGGCCAGCGCCGACGCTACTGCCACCAGACGTTCCCTTTCGACGAGGAATTTTCTACGGGTCGCGCTTACCTCAAGGATCACAATGTGCTGGGTATTGTCTATGGCTATGTGTTCCGCACAAGTTTTGTCAAGGAGCATGAGGCCTTGCGATTCACCCCGGGCATCTATCATCAGGACGAGGAGTTTATCATCAAGGCTTTCTGTCTGGCGCAAGGCTTTGTCTACAAGCAAGGCTACACCTATATATATTATAAGCACGAAGGAAGCAGCATTCATACTTTCACCCGTGAGCGAAAAGAGAAGCTGATGAATCATACGATGATCGTGATGCAGCGCATAAAAGATTTTGCGAGTCAGAACCAGTCGTTGCAGCAGGATTTGACGTGCAAAATGGGTTGGCTGACCTTTGATAATCTCTGCCTGCTGTTTTGTCAGAAGCATACCTTCCGCTTCTCTTGGCAGATTGTCCGTCAATTATTCACTATGGGGATGTTTCCTGTGTTGCTCAAGACATTGCCCTATATCCTAAGCTATCGTCATGATCAGTATCGTAGTACCCGTCTATAATACAGCGCCATATCTGCGCAGCTGTCTCGACAGCATCGTGAACCAGACGTTCAAGGAGTGGGAACTGATCCAGGTTGATGATGGTTCGACGGACGAAAGTGGGGCCATCTGCGATGAGTATGCAGCGAAGGATTCCCGCATCCAGGTGCTGCATCAGTCCAACCAAGGACCAGCCAAGGCGCGTAATGTCGGTATTGCCATGAGTCAGGGAGAGCTCGTCGCCTTCATCGACAGTGATGATCTGCTGCATGTGCAATACCTAGAACTGTTGCTTGAGACGATGCAGAAGGAGAACTGCGATGCAGTCTTTGCACCGTATGTTCTGCTGGGAGAGGAGGACTGTCGCGACTATACTCCGCAGCGTCTGAACCAGCCATTGCCCAAAGACTATACGGTGAAGACGTTTTCAGGACATGAGGCTATTGAGTCGATGCTCTATCAGCAGGAAGTCAATTCTTCGCCCATCAAACTCTTTCGAAGGTCGGTGCTCTCTGACACCGTTTTCCCAGAGCAGTTCGTTGCCTACGAAGACCTTTATGCCATGCTCGGTATCTATGCGAATTGCAAGAAGATCTGTTGGGTAGACCTCCCTATCTATTATTATTTCAAGAGGATGGATGGTACGCTTAATGCCTGTTCGACGCGTGATGGTCGCGCCTTGGAAGTCATGCAGAGTGTCCGTGCGTGGATAGGAAACTATGACGCGACGGTGCTCCCCGCTGTCAATTCCCGAGAATTGAGCCTGGCTTTCAATATCTTGCGCATCTGCAGGAAACTTGGCAAGAATCAATCTGACGCGCTGACCGAGGCATGTTGGCAAGTAATCCGTCGCAACCGCAAGAGCGCTTTTTTCGACCCGAAAATGCGATTGAAGAACAAACTGGCCATCCTGCTTTCTTATCTGCTATGCAAGTAATTTGATATGCAAGTAATCACTTATACCCCACAACTGCTGCAAGCTGCTGCCGAATGTCTCTCCTCTCAGATTCAGAGGAGTGGGATTCGTCCGTCGTATCTGGTGGCTATCCAGCATGGCGGTGCAGTCTTGGGGCAATTGATGAAAGATGCTTTCCCAGAAGCAGAATATCATGAAATCAAGCTGACCCGCTCCGTCGGAATCAACAAGGGCTTTCTGCGTCCCATCATCAAAGTTTTGCCCATGAAGCTCCGTGATTGGCTGCGTATGTTTGAGATTACCCTGATAGATCAGAAAAAAAAGACTTGTCTGCCAGAGCGTTATGGCAGTGTAGAGTTATCTGTCTCTCCCAAAGCCGGAGATACGATTCTGCTCATCGATGACGCAATAGATACCGGTGCTACCATATTGAAAGCTCGTGACACCATTCAGCAACTATACCCAGACGTGAAGATTGCTATCTCCGTCATCACCGTCACTACCGAGCACCCTCTCTGTGACGCAGATTATTATCTCTACCATAATCAGACCCTCTGCCGCTTCCCTTGGTCGATGGATTATTAAACATGAAGCAAGCAATCATCATAGACCTCGACGGAACGCTTCTCCGTACCAACACTTTCAGCGACTATATTCTCTATAGCTGCTGCCAGTCTTTGCGCTCCTGCCGTCTCGACCTCGTCTTCCTGCTTCTCTCATTATCCCTCTTTCGCAAGCTACGCATTATCACTCACGCCCGCATGAAGTACCTCATTCTGCGTCATACCACTACCTTCATGCAAGCGCACAATCGTCTCCAATCATTTGTCACTCGGGAACTGACCTACGAAAATCCTACTGTTGTTGCACATCTTCGTCACTACTACTCTCTATCCTACGTCACGGTATTAGCTACAGCCGCCCCCTCTCTTTATGCCCAAATGATAGCCTCCCACTACCACTTTGACCATTGCCTTGCCACACCTTCTGCCACCGCTCCCTACTCCCAATGGCGCGAGAACAAGAAACAGGAAAAACTCCACAACGTTCAAAAAACGCTGATCACTGCCCAGGCAGAAATCAGTGTTGTAATTACAGACCATTCAGATGATCAGCCTTTGCTGGAGGCCAATCGGGAGGGACTGAACATCCTGGCTACTCAAGATAAGTATTTTAATGTAAATAATAGAGATTAGGCTATGTCTGTTTTTATTTCATTAAAGCATAAATGGAGCCGATTGAAAGAAGTTTTTGTCCCCAATCTTCTTTACTTGGTAGGAAGAGGACCTAAACGTCTCGAAGATATCTGGCCAGACCGTGGTCAGTCTTGTCTGCGCTCCGTGCCGCTCACTCTGCCCAGCCACTACAATTATGACCTTCAGGTTATTGTTCCGGTCTATAATACCAGCCATTACCTGCGTCAGTGCCTTGATTCCTTATTATCACAGCAGCTTTCCTATCGGATGTGTGTGGTATGTGTCGATGATGGCTCGACGGATGGTTCTGGAAAAATCCTTGCAGAATATGCTGAGAAATACACTGATTTCTATGTCTTGATACAAGAGAACGAGGGCGTTTCCTCTGCGCGTAACCATGCCATCACTTTGATGCTTGCTCCTCGGCTTTTCTTCCTCGATTCTGATGACTTGCTTGTCTCTGGTGCTTTGCAAAAACTAATGGATCAGTCGATACGCACGGGAGCCGATTTTACAGAGGGAGGCATCTGCCAGTTTGATGATACTGGCCTATGTTCTAACCCCAGAACTCACTCCTTGTCTGATCATAGTCATGAACTCATGGGCTTTGCTTGTAATAAGATTATCCGTCTTGGAGTGTTCCGTCAAATACAGTTTCCCGTAGGTTATCTGTTTGAAGATACAGTGTATAGTATGTTGCTTTTCTGGCAGTTCTCCCATCATGCCACAGTCGAAGGAGTCACTTATCAGTATCGGGTAAACACTACAGGCAGTCTCAGCACTACTCGACATCTTCGGCTGATAGATAGTTATTGGGTCACTTGTCGTATTTTCGAAGACTATCTGCATGCCGGAGGGACATTGACAGAAGTTTATCTGGAGAATCTCAAGAAAGAGATGTCTAACGTTATTAAGACCATCACACCCCTGCATCGTTGGGACATTAATGCTCTGCTCCGTCCGCTTGTGCAGTCATTCCTGCAAAAATATTGTTCATGAAAGTATTATTCACCACCGCCTGGTATCCTAACCGCAAATGTGCGGGCGATGGCGTCTTCATACAGAAGCACGCTCAGGCCATTTCATTGCTCAATGATGTGGCTGTGCTGATGGTGCAGACCGACGTGGCCGTGCATGGCTGGCGCATAGAGATGGAAGTAAAAGAATCTTCTGAGCATCTGCACGAACTGTTGGTTTATGTGCCTAAGACCCGCTTCGAAGTGCCCGTGCTCACTGGCCTGCTCAGGCTCTTCTGGCTCATGGTGGGGTATCTCATGGGTTATTATTATATAAAGAAAAACTGGTGGCAGGGCTCCCGTCCCGATGTTTGTCACGTCAATGTGCTGACGCGTTCAGCAGGCCTCCCGTGGCTGCTATGTAAGCTGCATCGGATACCTTATATCATCACCGAACATTGGACACGATATGCTCGCCCTGGGGCCTATCCGTCAAGTCGCTTGCAGCTGTGGTGGGGTAGGCGTTTTGTGCGCAATGCTGCTTATGTTTGCCCGGTGAGCCTCAATCTGGAACTGTCGATGAAGCGCTGGGGATTGGAGAATGAACGCTATGCCCGCATTGGAAATGTGGTTGATACCGACGTGTTTACTCTTCCGATGTATAGCTCATTAGGGCAGGAACCCTGGTTCGTGCATGTGTCCTGGATGCGCGATGATGCCAAGAATATCTCGGGCATCTTGCGCGTACTTTCGCTGCTCAAGGCCGAGCAGTTGAAGTTCCACATGGATTTTATCGGGGAGGGCAATGATAAAGCCCGGTTGATGGCTTATGCTAAGGAATTGGGTCTGAACGATTGCATCTCGTTCCTCCCCGCACAGAGTGGAGCGGCATTGGCCGAAAGCATTGGACAGCATGATGCCATGGTGATGTTCAGCAATTATGAGAACCAGCCTGTATCCATTCTTGAAGCACTGTCGTGTGGCTTGCCGGTCATAGCTACGGCAATAGGGAGTATTCCGGCTATGCTGGCTTCCAATCGTGGTATCTGTGTAGAGCCATGTAATGAGTCGCAACTCACAGAGGTCTTAAGAAACTTTGTGGAGGTGTGGAACCGACGAACCGAAACCGAGCGTCAGCAGGATGGACTCCCAGCCCTTCGCCATCAGTATGTTGTAGATCATCATAGTCCCATGACGATTAACAGACAGTTCGATACGCTGTATCGCAGTGTAGGCCACCCTTATTAAGGGTTTGCCGGCTCTGCGATACATTTGTTCGTATCTAAAAAGCCTGACTTTGTGGTTCCTAAAAAACTCAGAGCGGTTTAAGGACGCCCATGAAGTGTGGAAGCTGCTTGCGCCACCATGGCCAGTCATGGTCGCAGTCGTAACCCCAGTAGTCGAACCAGGCGGGGACGCCTTTCTGTGCGAGGATGGTGTCGAGCTGGCGGGTTGACCAGAGGGTGTCTTCTTCCCATCGACCCTGACCGATACAGATGCAGATGCGCCGCTGGCGATAGAGGTGCATCCAAGGGTGGTTGCCATCCATCTGCGCCAGGAAGTCCTGCGGAGAGTTGGCGTAGGTCAGATCGTCGTTATAGTGTGGGAAACTGTAGTGCGAGTGATAGAGGCCTGAGAGGGCGATGAGCGTATCGAAGACATCTGGACGACGGAAGAAGAGGATGGCGGCGTGCATGGCTCCGAGCGAGCAGCCGGTGGTCATGAAGGTCTCGCCGTCGTAGTGTCGGATATTCGGGAGAAGCTCTTCGACGAGGTAGTTGAAGTAGCGCTCCTGCTGCTCGATGCGCCAGCGACCATCGCCTCCGAAGTTCGACCAGGTCTCCCAGTCAATGCCATCGACGCAGATGACACGGATCTTGCCTGCTTCGATCCAGGGCGCGAGGACGTGGATCATGCCCTGATCGGCGAAGTCAAAGAATCGACCATCCTGCGAAGGGAAGGCGATGAGGGCGTGTCCGTGGTCACCGAAGGTCTTGTACTCCATGTCGCGATTGAGGTAGCGACTGTACCATTTATGATAGTTTACGGTCATAGCTTCTTTGAATTATAAAATTATAAAATTGAAAAATTATAAAATTCCAGCTGCGCCGAACCAAAGGTAGATAGCGCTGCGCCGAGATATTGGCTAGAAAACTTTCGACCCACCGATAATTCTTTAATTTTTCAATTTTATAATTCTATCATTTCTTTCATTTACGTTGGCAAGCGTCCCACAAGAACTTATTCTTCTCATCCTCAGTCTTGAAGCGTGCGATGTACGACTGGTTGCCCATAGCACCGGAGAGGGCTTCTGGGAGGCGATCCCACTGCTTGAGGGCGTAGGCGTACTTCTCCATCATCTGCTGATGGTCGAGATTGTAGGTCTGGCCATCGCGACGACCAGCGAAGACACAGAAGTAGTCGTCATGTGGATCTGGCGTGGTGCGACGGTCGAAGGCTACCATGTCGGCCCAGATCTTATAGACGTCGACGCTGTGTGCATAGTTGAGCATATCAGGGGTGAAACCGCCGCCAGGACGCATATTGACCTCAAGCGCTACGAAGTCACCGACGTTGCCAAGGCCACGGTGTGCCGTGTCGAGTCGGAAGAACTCGAGGTGCACGAAGCGTGAGCGTACGTTGAACGCCTTGATGCACTGACGACCCCAGTAGCGGAGGTTCTCGTTCATGTCCTTCTCGACGTAGTAGGTCGAGTCGAGGTTGAAGTTGACGATGTCGGAGATCGATGGAGGACAGACGCTCCAGCTCTCGAAGATTGGGTTGCCGTGTGAGTCGATGATGGCGTCGTAGTCACAGATATTGCCAGTCACATACTCCTCGATGACGTAGCAGTGAGCCTGTGGAGTCTCCTGATAGAAGCGCCAGAGATCACCCTCGTCGACGATCTTGCGAGCACCGTTGGCA
Source organism: Bacteroidales bacterium (assembly GCA_045598885.1). Lineage (GTDB taxonomy): Bacteria > Bacteroidota > Bacteroidia > Bacteroidales > UBA3663 > Liminaster. The sequence continues at coordinate 14,276 of JAZRVB010000101.1, read as the reverse complement.
CCTACGCCGACATCTGGCTTGGCGAAGAGTGGGTAGCCCGCGTCTTGAGCGAAGCGCTTGACATTCTCGTAGCCCTCTGCGGCCTTGATCTGGCGAGCGGTACGGATACCTCCCTCGGCGTAGTGCTTCTTCATCTCCGATTTCTCCTTGATAGCACCGATGGCGTCTGACTTGATGCCAGTGTTGACGTTGAAGTCAGTGCGCAGGCGAGCGTCGAGCTCGAGCCAGTACTCGTTATTTGACTCGATCCAGTCGATGCGGTCATATTTCCATGCGAAGTAGGCGACGCCACGATAGACCTCGCTGTAGTTCTCGAGGTTCGATACCTTATAATACTCAGTAAGTGCCTCCTTGAGCTGAGGCGTGAGTGTGTCGTAAGCCTGATCACCAATACCTAAAACGCGTACTCCGTTGTTTTTAAGAGCCGCACAGAACTTCCACGCTGCATCGGGAAAGTTAGGGGAGATGTAAACAAAATTCATAGTTTCTATATAATTTAAAAGGATATTAAGGGATATAAGGGGAATTAAGGGATACAAGGGACGAATGTATAGGTTACGCGGGAAGAGTGGGGTAGGGCGAAGACTGAGGTAACGTCTCCTGTATCCCTTGTATCCCTTGAATCCCTTGTATCCTTATTTTAATGCTTTGAGCACTCCATTGCGCCCCATCAGCTTGCGCTCATTGTCCTTGCAGATCTGACGCAACTTGCCAAGGTGCATGACGTAAGCCTCGCCGCGCAGCTCTGTTTTTCCGTTGCGAATGAGGAAATACGCGCCATCGTTGAGGCAATAGACAGGGAGGGTGTAGCTATGTGTGCGGACGATGTCATTGACCAGTGGCTTGCCATCGAGCTGATAGTCGCGGAGCATCTCGAAGTGTGGCAGGATGTTGATGTCGGTCAGGCCTAAGCCTTTGAGCAATACCTTGTATTTTGGGTCGATGGACTCGCCTTCGAGTTCTGGCGAAGCATAGACGATGTCGGCAGAATTCATTGAACCTGCGCTGATGCTGAGGATGACGCCATCCCACTTAGCGAGCTTGGCGCGGAGGTTGATCTCGACGAAGAACTTATTCTCCGTAGGGACGTGGCCACCGCAGAGGATGATGAAGTTGGCGTCTCTCACCATGCGCGCTGCAGAGCGGTAGGTGCGGCGATCGAGCACCTCGTAGTGGTCAAAAGACATCCCTACATGGTCGAAAGCTTCGCGCATACCCCAGGCCATGCGGTCAGTCATCTCGCGGTCATCGGGTGCCGAGGAGATCATGAGACATTTGAGGGGCTTAGGAAGAAGTGCGCGCAGCTCGTCTATCAATCCGTTGGCAGGATTGAGGTCGCCGTCATAGCCGATGCAGGGGCTGCTGGTTAAGAAATGAGTAATCATTATTTAGTTAGGAGTGAGGAGTTAGGAGTTGGGGGCTCTCCATTAGAAACATTTGCCATGAGAGCATTCCAGAGTGTGTCGTCAGGCGTTGGTGCCACGATGACAATATTCTCTTTGCTCACCGGGTGGATGAACTCGGCCTTGCGGGAATGCAGCGAGATGCCGCCATCGGGATTAGAGCGCTTGGCACCATATTTGAGATCGCCTTTGATGACGAGGCCGATGTGTGAGAGCTGGCAGCGGATCTGGTGGTGACGACCCGTGTAGAGTTTCACTTCGAGGAGTGCATAGCGCTCGGTGGTAGCGATGACCTTGTAGTGCAGACGAGCCTCCTTGGCGTCTTTGAGCGGCTGACCATCTTTGCCGAGTGGCTGCTGGTCGTAGGCGTAGCTGCGATTCTGCTTCTCGTTGCGAACGAGCCAATGAGTCAGGTCTGACTCAGTGAGGAGTGAGGAGTGAGGAGTGAGGAGTTCTTTGGCCGCGCGAGGCTGGGTTCGGAATTGGGGGTTACTCCTCACTCCTAACTCCTCACTCCTAACTGAGAATACGTTCTCCACGATGCAGTAATACGTCTTATGCACTTCACCCGTCGCAAACATCCTGTTCATTCGCTCCAGCGCCTTGCTGGTCTTGGCAAAGATTACGACACCGGTGGTCGGGCGATCCAGTCGGTGCGTGACACCGAGGAAGACGTTGCCTGGCTTGTTGTCGCGCTCCTTGATCAGTCGCTTGAGCGTCTCTGGCAATGGTTCGTCGCCCGTCTTGTCGCCCTGCACGATCTCGTGGCAGGTCTTGCTGACGGCCAGGAGGTGATTATCTTCGTAGATGATTTGCATTTACTCTCAATATTTGTTGTTTTTTGTTAGTGTTTCTTTTCTTTTTATAAGAATTGTGATAAAAAATACAAATTTTTTGTGCAAATTGATACAACTTTTATCTTTTTGCTGTATCTTTGCGCATCGAAAAGTAACAATTGACAAAAAACAAATAGACAATGAAAAAAATTCGCGCTGCCATCGTAGGTTATGGCAACATTGGTCAGTATGCGCTCGAGGCTATCGAGGCATCACAGGACGTCGAGTGTGTAGGCGTTGTTCGTCGCAACGGCGCTGAGAACAAGCCAGCTGAGTTGGCTAACTATCCTGTCGTAAAGGACATCACCGAGCTCAAAGACGTTGATGTAGCTATCCTCGCTACTCCAACCCGTAAGGTCGAGGAGTATGCTAAGCAGTGTCTCGCTCTCGGCATCAATACCGTCGATTCTTTCGATATCCACACCCAGATCGTTGACCTTCGCCGCAGCCTCGATGAGGTAGCTAAGGCAAACAATGCTGTCAGCATCATCTCTGCAGGTTGGGATCCAGGTAGCGACTCTATCGTCCGCACCCTCATCGAGAGCCTTGCTCCTAAGGGCATCTCTTACACCAACTTCGGTCCTGGCCGTTCGATGGGTCACAGCGTCTGCGTCCGTTCTAAGGAGGGCGTCAAGGATGCACTCTCAATGACCATCCCTGTAGGTCAGGGTATCCATCGCCGTATGGTTTACGTTGAGCTTGAGGAAGGCGCTGACCTCGCTGAGGTAACCAAGGCTATCAAGGCTGATCCATACTTTGCAAGCGATGAGACTCACGTCTTCCAGGTAGAGAGCGTCGATGCGCTCAATGACGTTGGTCACGGTGTGAACCTCACTCGCAAGGGTGTCAGTGGCAAGACCCACAACCAGCTCTTCGAGTTCAACATGAAGATCAACAACCCTGCTCTTACTGCACAGGTACTCGTCAACGTAGCTCGCGCTTCAATGAAGCAGCAGCCAGGTGCTTACACCATGGTTGAGATTCCTGTCATTGACATGCTCTGTGGCGACAAGGAGGAGTTGATCCGTCACCTCGTTTAATCACCATTTACGTCCTTGCAGGTCGAAGAGGCCTGTAGGAGTCTCAATAAGCAGTTGACCGTCACGCCAGATATGGTGCGGTTGACTGCTTTTTTCGTTAATGATCAGGATCGTCTCGTCCTGCCAGATTTCCTCGATGTCCGTATACCCCCCAGGATAGAGTCGCTGCGGCCCATCGTCAGTGACGGAGAAGTAGATGGTTTTCTCGGTCGCAGACACTGAGCTGATCAGTTCTTCCTTGATGCCCGTGAGCGCTATATTGTTGAGGCTCTTGCTCATGCCGCTGCCAAAACCATGGTTATTCCAACCGAGGAAGGCCGGAGTTGTCGTGGCACCGAACTGATTGACCTCTCGCGGACTGCTCGGAAATGCCGTTGCCGAATTGGAGTATTCTCTGGCTCTTACTAGCTTGATGCAGGGATGGTCTAGTGCTTTGTTGACCGAATTAGAGTTCCACAGCTCTGGCACATAGTCGATGTGCCAAACCAGCATGCCATGAGAAGGAAGGAACTTGTCCCACCCGACTTTCTGCCGATTCTCGAACAAGTAGTACTCACCGTCTCTCGGATCGTCGGTACTGCTCGAGATAGAATAGATGAGCGCCTTGTTAGTGATGGTCATGCAAGACAGCGTATCCAAGCAGAACTCTGGTATCGTATCGTATACCGTGATGATCTTCCACAGGTGCATATCTATCTGGATAGTATCCTTGTGCGACTTGATGATGCCGTTATATTTGTTCGGAATCAGTGGATCTGGCGACAGCCATCCCAGCTCATAGCGCTGATAGGCGTTCAATGCACACGGGCAGCGTCCTTCCTTATTCAGATTCGTCGGATCGCTCGATCCCAGATAGCTGCCAGAGTCGAGCAAGTCGAAATCACCGTTGACCGAGGTTTTTGTTCCTACAACATAGTCGTCTGGAAGTCCTAAGGTGTGACAGAACTCATGGCAGATCGTTCCGATGCCATCTTTCTGACCTTTGTTGATCTCGCAGGAACAGATATACTGATCCAGGATTTTACCCTCGAAGAAGTATCGCTCTTTCTTGAACAGGGTGATGGCGCTGTTGTGTGGCCAGATCAGTTCTGGCTTATCGGGATTACCATTCTCGCCTTCTCCTGCATAGATGATATTGACGACATCGATAAAACCATCGCCATCATTGTCATAGCGACTGAAGTCTACTATGTCATCCACCAGCTTGCAGGCCTCGATGGTCATTTCGTACGGACGCTTGTCATTTTTCGCAACGTTTTCACCATAATATGATTCATTCTGGCTGAGCGTCACAGGACCGACGACATCAAACTGCGGATCGAACAGACCCATGGAATTGTCGATGAAATAGTCATGTACCGAACCGTTGCTGTTCAGGTCATCAAAGCCAGGCTTCATCAGGAAATCCTGATAGTATTGCAGAACATTCTCAGAATCCTCGAACTTAATGTCTTGGAATTCGACGAGAATCGTCAGCACACGCACCTCGCCCAGCGAAGGAATATTCTTGCGCAGATGATAAGCGTCTGTGGCGGCAATGGCTCTTGTGGTTGGTTCTTCCGTAGCGATGCGATAATAACCCTCAGCGTCCTTTTCCAGCGTGTTCCCTTCCAGGTCTGTGACCCAGTGGTTATGCTCATCGCCTTGAGGGACGATCGTTATCATCTTGCCGTCAGGCTGGCGTACCGTCAGTGGCTGGCGTCGTGCTGGCGCTGCCCTTAGCGTTCCTGCGACCAGCATGACGACGAGCGCCACCATCTGCACGATGGTTGCGACGAGGTTTGGCCGAGTCTTTATGCTGGGGGTTATCATTGTTCTTTGTTTTTTCCTTATACTCACATCCACCGAGTTCCTCCGGGACAGGGATACGATCCATCTGTTTCTCGATAAATTTCTCCAGATCCCTGAACTTACGCATCTGGATCCTGTCGCTGCAATTGACAAAGGTGAGCGACTCGCCGTCGCGATCAGCTCGTGCAGTACGTCCGATGCGGTGCACATAGTCCTCAGGATCATGTGGTAGGTCGAAGTTGATGACCAACTCGATGCCAGTAATGTCAATTCCGCGGCTCACGATGTCGGTGGCGACGAGCACGTTGGTGCGACCAGCCTTGAAGGCGTTCATCACCTCCTCGCGCTCTTTCTGCTCCAGGTCGGAGTGCATTGCTGCCACCTGGAATCCTTTCTTTCGGAGGTGCAATACCACATCCTTGACGTTGAGCTTGCGGCTTACGAAGATCACCACGCGCTTGTCAGGATTCTGCAAGAGCTCGTCCTTCACGAAACCATCATATAGATAGTCGCTACTTTTTTTCTCTCCTTCATTCAAGGGGGCACGGCCCCCTGCGACCCCTCTACCACCTCCGAAGAACTTTTTCAGGAACCGGATCAGCATGTGTATCTTCTGTGGTTCGTAGCAGATGCAGGCCTGCTGATGGATCTTCTCTGCAGGCTTCGAGATCGCGATCTTGACCATCACTGGTTTATACATGATCGCCTCGGCCAGCTTCTGTGTCTTCGGTGGCATCGTGGCCGAATAAAGGATTTTCTGACAGTCCTGTGGCAGGCATTTGGCAATCTGCATGATGTCGTCGTAGAATCCCATGTCGAGCATACGGTCGGCCTCGTCGAGCACGAAGAAGGCCACCTTCGAGAGATCTACATATCCGAGGTTCAGGTGGCTCAGCAGTCGGCCAGGAGTGGCGATGACCACATCCGCTCCATGCACGAGACCTTTCTTCTGTACGTCGAAGTCGCGCCCCTCGCCACCGCCATAGATGGCTACGCTCGATGCATCAACGAAATAAGAGAATCCCTGCATCTGCTGATCGATCTGCTGCGCCAGCTCACGTGTCGGAGCCATGATCACGCAGTTGATCGCGTCTTCAGGATAGCGGTAGCGGTTGAGGTTGCTGAGGATCGGCAGCAGATAGGCTGCCGTCTTGCCCGTACCCGTCTGAGCCACGGCTATCACGTCATCACCTGCCAATACAGGTGGGATGGCTTTCTCCTGCACCGGAGTACACTCTCCGTAGTGCATATATTCCAAGGCGTCCAATACGCCATCGTCAAGATCTAAATCTGTAAATTTCATTCAATATTCGTAAAAATGCGCGCAAATATAGTAAATTCTGTGCAATTCTCCAAATCTGAATTTACAAATCATTGTCTTTCACGCAATTCTACCTTTCTTGCAAAGATTGTGTAAACTAAAGATAATAAAACTCTTAGAACTTCCTGACCCTGATGTGGCAGTAAGGCTCACCTCCCGTCTTCTCATAATATCGCTGATGATACTCCTCTCCGATATAGAATTTCTCCTCTGGCAATAGCAGCGTATTGACCTCGTCGCCACGATCTCGCAGGATCTTAATGACAGCCTCGGCCTCGGCCTTCTGTTGAGCATTGCGATAGAAGAGACAGCTGCGATACTGAGATCCGAGATCAGGTCCGACGCCATCGGTCTGCGCAGGATCATGAATTTCAAAGAAGAGCTTGCAGAGCGTCGTGTAGTCAGTCACCTTCGGATCATATTCCACGATGACCGCCTCCACATGGTGAGTGCGATGGTCGCGGACGTCAGCATACGTGAAGTTTTCTTCAGGTCCTCCCGTATATCCTGCCAGCGTACGAACTACACCTGGCTGCTTCTCATACTGATGCTGAGTTCCCCAGAAACATCCACATGCAAAGATACCTACCTCGAGCGATGGATCCTCAGGCCCCTGATAGAGGTCGACCTTCGAGCATGCCTCGATAGCCGCCTTGACCATCTCCAGCGCCTTGCCATGCTTTGCCTGCAGGTCTGGATAAGCCTTGCCACGTGCATAGTTATGCTGCAGGTCGTTATATTTCACCTGTAGTGCGATAGGGTTGCCAGAGTCGATGATCCGCTGCACATAGTCGAAATAATCTGTTCCTTTCTCATGAGTGAGCAGGCGGACGGCATTGACCACACCGGTAGGGATGCCACGAGCGAGGAGATCATCGCACGTTACGTCCGTATCTTCTACTACGTCATGCAGAAATCCCGCCATCTTCTCTTCGTCAGTGTGACCCATGAGGCCTACGGTGAGAGGATGGAGGATGACTGGATAGCCATCACGGTCGAGCTGACCAGCATGTGCAGTGGTAGCGATTTGGAGAGCAATATCAATTGGATTCATGTCAGTGAGGAGTTAGGAGTGAGGAGTTAGGAGTGAGGAGTTAGGAGTTAGGAGTTAGGAATTGTTACCTCATTGCACCTTTTTTGCAGAATAAAGAATTGCGTAGAATAACTATCAATTCCTCACTCCTCACTCCTAATTCCTCATTTATAATATGTTTACCAGCGTCGTGACGACCAGACTATTGAGGAAGTCGACGAACATACTGCCCACGATCGGGATGAGCAGGAAGGCCTGTACCGAGTAGTGATAGCGACTGCAGACAGCCTGCATGTTGGCCATCGCATTCGGTGTTGCACCCATGCCGAAGCCACAGGTGCCAGCTGTGAGTACCGCAGCATCGTAATCGCGACCCATAGCATTGAAGATCACGAAGCGCGCGAAGAGCAGCATCAGGATCAACTGCCCGGTGAGCATGACTACGAGCGGAAGTGCCAGATCAGCGAGTTCCCAGAGCTTGAGCGTCACCATGGCGATGCCGAGGAAGATACTCAGGCAGATACCTCCGAAATCATTGATCTCGTGCATCGGCACGCTCAGCTTCTCATATTTCTCGCCGAGGTTGCGCATCACAGCTGCCACAATCATCGCACCGATATAGATTGGGAAGGTCATACCCGTGGCCGACAGTGCCTTGCTGACCAGCGTACCCAGTGCCACGGCAATCGACATCGTGAAGATAGCCTTGTTATACGATCCGAGCGTATGCATCACCACACGTGGCTGAGGCTTCTCGTCATCCACAGGCATGGCGATGTTGACGTCTCTGATCACCGACGTATGTGTGAATCCCGACAACTGATACTTGTGGATGAGCCGCTCTGCCAGCGGACCTCCAATCAGCGAACCGCCGACCAATCCGAATGTCGCTGCCGCTGTCGCGATCGTCGTCGCACCAGCCACACCCATCGTTTCGAGCAATGGACCGAAAGCACCTGCCGTGCCATGACCACCGATCATCGGGATCGATCCTGCCGTCATGGCCGTCATGCTGTCTATCCCGACGAGATGGCCCAGCCCGAGTGCCAGCGCGTTCTGCATCACGATCAGCACCATCACCAGCACGAGCAATAACACCAGCGGCTTGCCACCTTTCTTGATCACCTTTAGATTGGCCTGGAAGCCTACCGAAGTGAAGAAGAAGACCATGAAAAAGTTTTTCAGCGCATCGTCAAACACAAAGTCCACCGACCCCGTGTTGTGGCAGATCAGCGTGAATAGCGAGACCAACAGGCCACCTACCACAGGCGCCGGGATGCAGAAACGTGTGAACAGCTTGACCTTACGTCGCAGCCATTCACCCAGCAGCAGCGCACCTACGGCGATACCTAATGTCTGAAAGTTATCGATTATCATCAGCAATACCTTATTTAAATACGTGTGCAAAAATAATAAAAAAAATCGGAATTATCAACATTCCTCGTTGATAACCTCGAATTTTACTACTTATCCATACCTAAATGTTGATAATTTTGCGGTTTTGTTCACAAATTGTCAACAAAATGATCCTTGTTTGACCGATAATCCGAAAAAAACATTACCTTTGTACCGCAAAACAAACTCCGAAAAATAACTACTAGACGATTGTGTTATGAGAATCCTCCGCGCCCTCATCCTCCTGCTGGTCATCATCCCAGTATTGACCCAAGCACAGGTACTGGTCAAAGATCAGATACTTCACCCTAAACAGTTTAATGAAGGCTATTACGACGTCGAACCCGACTTTGTCTATAAGAACGAGTTCCGCGTTGAGTTCCAGCATTGTACCAATGAGTATGCCGCACGTTACCAGTTCGGGAAGATGGAGCTGCAGCTCCCTGAGGGTTACGAGGCATCGCAGATCATGTTCCTCGGCCAGCATGACAGCGGCCAGTATGTCGTGACGTGTAAGACGTTCGATGACGGCAGCGCCGACTATGTACTCCACATGTATAACAATATGGATCGCTGCTACTCCAGCGTCAATCTCTCCGATCAGTTCCAGCGCTTCAGCCGCATCGCGCATTTTATCTACTATCGTGGCTATTTCTATTTCAATATGGAGGCGATCGATGGGCAGGTTGGCGATGTCGAGCATACCTGTTTCTACTACGTCTTCTGCTATGATCCGGAGGTCGAGAAGATCGTCTGGCAGTCGGAGTCGGAGACCTCACGCGGCGAGTTCCTGATCACTGATGACTATATATTCACCGGCTTCGGTGGTTCCAACAGCAACGACTTCATCACCCTGATCAAGCGTGAGAATGGCCAGCACCTCTGTCAGGTGCCTATGCCGACACAACCTACTGCCGTAGGCCTTGCTGGTGATTCGATCTATTTCAGAGACTATCAGGGCGAGCTGTATCGCTATCTCGTCAAGCCATACGGTGTGCGAGTCACAGGCAAGGGCGTACGTCTGCGTCGTGGTCCTGGCACTGAGTATGAGATCTTTGCCGATCCATTCACCGGCAAGACCGTCTATCCGCTTCAGGGCGATGTGCTAGCTTTCACTGGTCATACTGATGACTGGAATGAGGTAAGTTTCATGGGCGAGACGCTCTATATCTCCAAGCAGTTTTCTGAGTATTACAAAGGTGAGGCCGACAACGCTTCTTCGCTGGCACTCCAGCATTGGCAGCAGGCTTCATTGGCACGCGGTGGTCAGTATGTGAGCCATCCTTATGCCGAGTTCTCCCTCCCATTCGAGGGCGAGGAGTCATCCTTCGTCATCATGATCAATGACAAGCAGGCCGCCATCTTCCTCCAGTCACCTTCTGGAGAGATGACCCTCATCACCGAAGGCGATCCTAACGAGCTCCATGTCTATCCCGACGTACAGAGCGTCCGCTACTATTTCGGCAATGCCATCGGCATCGAAGAAGAGCGCATCTACATCGTCGAGAATGGTCGCCTCACCGATATCTGGACACGTTCCATCAAGCCTCTCGGCAACATCCGCGAGCAGGACGAGATCAGCGTCGAGACAATCTGCACCCACACCGTTAATGGCAAGACTACTAAGTGCACAGAGTCCGAGTTCGACGCCATCAGCGAGGCGGTGCGCGACGCGGTGGAGTATGAGATTGTCAATTCGTTCGATCTGTAAGGCTCGATAAACGAAAAAAATAAGCTCATCGTTTGTGTCGATGAGCTTATTTTTTATCTTGCTGTTTAACTAAATATTACGATCTACCCAATTTTCAATTATCAATCCTTTGAAATTTGCAAAATGCTTGACATTTTCAGTTACTAGGATTTGATTATATTTTATTGCTGTAGCAGCAATTAGAATATCTATTAAATCATTATTTGGAGTGCCGGCTAACTGAAGACGAGCCTTTTCTTTGGCCGCTATGGATAATACTTCGTCGATAGAAATTACTTGGACATATTTCAAGAATTCTTCTAATCGAGGATATTGATTAGATCCTGTTTTCTGTAACGTATATTCAATGCCAACCATCAATTCTGCAACTGTCAGTTGGGAAACGGCACAATTGGTTAACCCAATCTTCATCAGTTTTTCAGCGACGCCGTATTTATTCCTAAACAGAAAGCCACAGATATTTGTGTCAAGCAGATAAGTTGCCATGTTATAATTCTATTAATTCTCGATTCGAATTCCTGCCAGATACACACTTCTCTACAAATTCATCACCAGACAATCCATCAGATGGCCATGGTGCAGTGATAATACGAATTGCCTTTTTTTCTTCGCTATCAATGTGATTCATAGAAGCTTTTTCGCTGTGTAAAAGCTTCCATCCCATGCGAACTATCATTTCTTTGAATAATGACAGATCCTTTAAAGGGACCTCAACAGATATATTATTTATCGTTGCTTCCATAATTTTATTATTTGTTGCCGCAAAGATAGCGACCTTTTTCTAATCCTCCAAACATTTTATCGAAAATCTTCTTAAACACACCTTTCTGCCTCGATAATACTTACTTTCGAGTCGAATATTTTGTTATTCCCAGAAATATCCGTATCTTTGCCGCGTATAAACAATAATACTATGACACAAAACTCTGCATAAAGTGTAAGCTTAGAAAAATGTCAGTTGATAGAACTTACAACTGGCTGGAGATGTACTTCAACCTTTAGATAAGATTGAGATCCCACGGAAAGCTGATAAGAGAAAGAAAAAAGGAAATCGGCCATGTGCTGCGATTTCCCCTCATTCTTGAAGATTTGAGTGATTAATAAAAGGCGTAAGAAGAATTCGTCCTCGTGAGCTTTCGTGTTTAGAATTTTTCTATTGCATCCTCTGGATTTGCATAAGGCATGCGTCTATTTCCAATACATTTTCGTCAAAAGACTCAAGACATTCTCGGACAAAATCGTTGCCCTCAAAACATTCTTCATTATGGTTTTTTGATGCGTTCTTCATAATCTCCATATTCATTATTTACATGGCAAATCGTTGTAGTGCATACGTTCATAAAACGTAAGGTACAGAACTAAACGTGTTAATGGCGGCAATACCACCATCAGAACATTCTTGCAACATAAAATTGCCTAAGCTATAGGTCTTTGCTCCGAAGGTGTAGGCCTGAAGACGATCTTCAAAACCTGTGACTTCCAAAGCATCTGATATGACAATATACTGACCCTTAAACTGAGCCAAGAGCGTGTTCTTATTCTTCTGAAAGAAATCAAACTGCTTTTGTAAAGTGCACATATTTTGAATAATTGGTGAGAAAATCAGATTGATTCCCCAATATATCTGGTCATAACATTCGGATATTTCTCTGGATGGCGAAGGCTATCTATTTCGAGGTCTACATCAAGTGCTGGCCATTCAATTGCATCTTCTCCAGCCATTTGCACATTCAGTGCATCCGCAATACTAGCTTGTTTGAGCCAAGGTACTCGATTATATGACACGAAGAAGTCTTCACCGTTAACGGTAAGCATCATTCCTTGTCCGTTAATCATCAAAACGGCGACTGATTTAGGCTTGGCATCTTCAGTTAAGAATTTGGGACTCATATCTTCATATTTTCATACCGCAAAGATAGCGACCTTTTTCCGAATCACCAAACATTTGCTCGAAAATCTTCTCAAAGATTGTATCCCAAAAGAAATAATTGTTATTTCATGCTAAATATTTGAGAAGAAATCTACATCACTATATACGATTCTCTTTCTTTTTTTTGATAAAAATGCTGAAATCGGAAAGAATATTTGGTGAAAATATAAAAATTAAATATATTTGCAGCACAAAACCATACAAAATTCTTAATGATAACTAAGCAGACAAAGCAGATGATTCCTTTGATTAAGGAATACTTAGCAGCGAAGCCCATCAAGAAAGCTTGGCTGTTTGGCTCATGCTCACGCGGTGAGGATAAGCCGGACAGTGACGTAGATCTGCTTGTGGTTTATGATGAGAAAGCTCATGTTTCGCTCCTTACCATTGGTGGTATTTACATGGGGTTGAAGGAGTTGTTGGGTAGAGAGATTGATTTGGTTGAAGAAGGTACACTCCTTCCTTTCGCCGTAGAATCAGCAGAACGTGATAAAATCTTGATCTATGAGAGAGCCTGAAAACCTATAACTGGGACATGAGATCCTGAAAGTCGTGTACCACATACTGAAGGATGGTACTGCTTACAAAGAGCTTGGCGCAGGATTCATTGATGACCGTCGAAAGAATGCCGTGATTCACTATCCTTAAACTTGGTTGTTTTATGTTTTTCATAATACGAATTAGTCACTTATGTGCCAAAAAAGTGTAGAATTACACGTTTTTGGCACGAATAATCGTGTGTTTTTACACATTTTTCATAGATATAAAAATTGCTGCACAGAAAAATATAAACAAGAAAATTTGCAGAATTGAAATATTATCGTTATCTTTGGCCCATAATTCAAGCAAAGTCATGATCAGGAATCTCGTTTCCGATCTTGTGCTAAAACTCATATAAAATCATTTTTGTCCGACTGGGTACCTGGTCGGACAAAAATGAAGAAAAGATTGTCCGACTGAGTACCTGGTCGGACAAAAATAAAGAGAAGATTGTCCGACTGAGTACCTGGTCGGACAAAAACGGAGAGAAGATTGTCCGACTGAGTACCTAGTCGGACAAAAACTAAAAATATATGGTAAAATTTAAAATTATAACCAATGAAAGTAACTGGACCTTATTTGCCTGAGATTACTTTGCAGGATATTCTGGCCTTCAACCCAGATGATGAGCAGACATACACTTCGTCACGTCTGGTGAATGCTGTGGCTCAAATCCTGTGCGACTCTAATACTCGTGAGATAAAAGACTTTGCCGAACGTCTGCAACTTGACAAGCGCCATATTTCAATCGTCATTGTGATGGAAACAGGTATGACGTTTAAAAACCTGATTGTGCAGTATCGCTTAACTAAGATCAAGGAGTACATGAGTCTGCACCAGAATGAGACCTATACCCATATAGCAGAGCTGTTCGGCTTTTCTTCGCCTCACGCTTTCTGGCGATTCTTCCAGACCCATACAGGAGAGACTCCTGAGGGTGTAAAGAGCGAATCACCACGCATAGATAACTATCATCAGATGGTGAAGGATGTGAGGGAAGGACGGTACGTGAGTAAATATAAACGACAATAAAAAAGTTTCGAGTTGTATAGCTAAATGCCTATTGTTACGAAAAGAACGCAGATGACGCAGATTTATCTGTTTGATCCGTTAAATCTGTGTTCAACCGTACAGGTAGAAAAGTTTTTGAAAGAATGGGTTAATATTTCGTGAACTGATACTTCTCACGCAATACCTGCTGTTCCTCGGCAGGGAGTGAGGTGAAGTAGCCCTTGAAGCCTGGGCAGAAGTTGATGTGCCAGCGCCAGAAGCGGCC
>JAZRVB010000100.1:0-2648 GCA_045598885.1 Bacteroidales bacterium | reverse complement strand
AGATGCACGAGGTTGTAGGTGAAAGAATCGTAATTATCTATTACTACAATATTCATAATTATCTGTTTGAGTGGGATTTTCAGATGGTCTCTGCAATCCCAATCGCCTTCCTTAAAGCGCCAAGTTTGTTATTAACTTCCTGCAACTCATACTCCACATCGCTCTTTGCCACGATGCCGCCACCTGCCTGGAACCACAGTTCGTTGTTGCGGCTGACGAACGTGCGGATGGTGATGGCCTGATTGAGGCTCTTATTGAAGCCGATGAAACCGATGCAGCCACCGTAAGCGCCACGATCATGTGGCTCGTACTCAGAGATCAACTGCATGGCACGTACCTTTGGAGCACCCGAGAGCGTACCGGCTGGGAAGGTATCGATGAAAGCCTTGATAGGATCAGCGCCATGGTCGAGCTCTCCGCTCACACGGCTCACGAGGTGGATGACGTGGCTATAGAACTGCATGTCCTTGTAGAAATCTACCTTCACGTTGTGGCAGTTACGACTCAGGTCGTTACGAGCCAGATCGACCAGCATCACGTGCTCGGCATTCTCCTTCGGATCGTTCTGCAGATAGATGGCATTCTTGCGATCCTGCTCTGCATTGCCCGTACGCTTGGTGGTACCAGCAATCGGGTCGATATAAGCCTTGTTACCCTCAATACGGCAGTGAGTCTCAGGCGATGAGCCGAAAATTCGGAAGCCACCGAAGTCGAAATAGAAGAGGTAAGGCGATGGATTGATGCTGCGGAGCGCGCGATAGAGCTTGAAGTCATCACCTACATAGCGCTGCTTAAAGCGACGCGACAATACGATCTGGAAGACATCGCCACGCAAACAGTGCTGGATGCCCTTGCGGATGTTGGCACGGTGCTCATCGTCGGTCAGCGTTGACCAGAACTCTCCGACCGGATGGAACTCGTAGGTCTGATAAGCGCGGCTGTTGCAGTCACGCTCCAGCTGATCAAGGTCATCCTCTTCTCCTTCTTCGAGGAGCTCAATGATGGTCATCTGGTTGTTATAGTGGTCGAACACCACTACATCCTTATATAATATATAAAGGAGATCAGGCGCATCGTTCTCTGACTGGGTCTCGTCCTTCACGTTGATGTTCTCGAAGTAACGGACGGCATTGAACGAGGTGTAGCCATAGAGGCCACAGTAGTTCTTGTTGTCGCCAGTCACCTCAAAGGCTTCGAGGAAGTCATTGATTACCTGAGCCGAACCATATTCCTTGGTGATAGGGTGCTCGACGCAAGAGCCGTCAGGATACTTGCACACTCCTACTCCATGCTCGATGGAAACCGAAGCAATAGGGTGCAAAGCAATGAACGACTTGGCATTCTCGCCTCCGTGATAGTCGCTTGACTCCATCAAGGCCGACTGAGGATAGGCGTCGCGCACCTTCATGTAGACCGATACCGGGGTGCAGAGATCGCCGAGGATGGTCTTGGAGGCTGTCTTATAACTGAATTTCATCTTTGTGAGCGAGATAGGTATCGAGGTCCTTGTCGCCACGACCTGATACAGTTAATACTACGACGGTGTCTTTGGTGAACTGATCCTTTACTTTTGGCAGAAGTGCCAGCGCGTGAGAACTCTCAAGCGCAGGGATGATACCCTCCAGACGTGTCAGTTCGAAAGCCGCACGGAGCGCCTCATCATCATTGGCAGGAAGTACCTGAGCGCGACCGGTCTCGTAGAGGTTGCAATGGATAGGACCTGTGCCAGGATAGTCGAGGCCAGCAGAGATAGAATAAGGCTCGATGATCTGACCATCTTCTGTCTGCATCAGCTTGATGCGACTGCCGTGCAGGATGCCGAGGGTACCGATCTGCATGGAAGCTGCAGTCATATCGGTATCTACGCCGAGGCCGCCTGCCTCACCAAGGATGATCTTGGTGCGCTCCTCATCGAGGTAATGATAGATGGTGCCCGCAGCATTAGAGCCACCACCGACGCAAGCCATCAAGTAATCAGGATAGTTACGGCCGATCTTCTCTTCAAGCTGCCACTTGATCTCCTCTGAGATGATGCTCTGCAGACGAGCCACCATGTCAGGATATGGGTGAGGGCCGACGGTAGAACCGATGATATAGAAGGTATCTGCTGGGTGGCAGCACCAGTCGCGGATAGCCTCGTTAGTAGCATCCTTCAAAGTTTTGTTGCCGCTCTCGACAGGGAAGACTTCAGCGCCGAGCATCTTCATACGCTCTACGTTGACATGCTGACGCTTCACGTCGGTAGCACCCATATACACGCGGCAAGGAATATCCATCAAAGCGCAGACGGTAGCGGTAGCCACGCCGTGCTGACCTGCACCTGTCTCTGCCACGATACGGGTCTTACCCATTTTCTTGGCAATGAGGATCTGGCCAATGGCGTTATTGATCTTGTGAGCACCGGTATGGTTGAGGTCCTCGCGCTTGAGGTAGAGCTGACAGCCATACTTCTCGCTCATTCGCTTAGCATAGTAAAGAGGCGATGGACGACCTACATAGTCACGCAACAAAGCTCTGTACTCGTCCTGGAATTCCTTGCTTTCAATAATTGGCAGATAAGCCTTCTTCAGATCCTCGACGGTCTTGTAGAGGATCTCTGGGATGTAGGCTCCGCCGAACTGGCCGTAGTAGCCATTTTCATCAACGTG
>JAZRVB010000099.1:0-45835 GCA_045598885.1 Bacteroidales bacterium | reverse complement strand
GGTTCTACTGGATTTAATATGAAAATGTTAATTTAACAATTAGTGCTCATACAAGTCCAAATGACCATGAAAGAATAGAATGGCAATTCTGAAATGTTCTGTGGTACGGTATCCTCTACCTCTGGTTTTCAGTTCTTGAATTGAACCATTCATTCTTTCTGCACGAGCATTATTGGCACCTGTTTCAATCGCATTGACGATACCGACCTGATGGTCCCAAAACATCTTTGCGACTTTGACAATTTCGGGAATTCTTGAAGCTTCTGCGTCCCAATACCAAAAGGAGAACAAATACCAAGAATAGAGCCTTTCTTGCTTAAAGGAGATGTCTCGGAAGTTCTCTTTAATCTGCCAAGCTCTGGCTACCTCATAGTTCGCATCTTTGATGGCTTTGAACTCAAGGTGTTGCCGATCATTCAGTTTCGCCTTATCCTTCAAGAACAGATATCGGGTGTTCTTGAGTTCTGTCTTGGTTTTGACCTCTCTTCGACGGACTTCATCCACTGCCTTGTTTAGATAGGTAATTAGATGATAATGATCGTGACAAACCTTGGCCTGAGGAAGATATAAGCGGGCTCCTTTGATAAATGGATCCCACATGTCCATCGCTATTGTTTGGACAGATGCTCGCTGAATATCAGTTAGTCTACCGAACAAAAGAGAGACAGATTTATCTGTACGATCCTGAACGACATCAATGACATGTCCATCTGTTTCATCGTAAAGGATGCTGGCATATTCATGATGCTTGTGTACCGATTTCTCATCTATACTAAGATGTGTATAGATTTGATTAGGATCCCTGCGTGCCATACCTCTTTCTACGGCCTTCTTCATGACAAGATGTACCTGGTCGAAAGAAAGTCTTAGCTGTGTGGCGGTATCTGTCTGACTCTGGGTGGTCAATAACGTGTCTATCGTTTTTTTTCCATCAAAGATGTCAGTCGTGATATCGGATCAGCCCATGGAACTGTGACGCTGCTGATTCCTTCGGCTGTCTTGTAGCGAGGAACTCTAGCATGGATGAATGTCTTGTACTGCCATAAGTCAAGATGGCGCCAACTGCGGTCATGACGGAAGTCATAGATGGGATATTCGTTTCCATCAATCCGGATGACTGTATCTGTATAACGTACGGTAACGGATATCTCTTCCGTGTCGTCATTCACATCTACTTCCGAGATCTCCCAACTGGAGCCTGTCGGTAGTAACAGTGATTCGAGTATGTCTTTAATTTGTTTTCCCATTGCGGGTGCAAAGATAAAGATAAAATCCTCAAATCTTATCAAATTTAGTGTTAATTCATACTAAATCCAGTAGAACCCATAATTATTAGTTGTTAATATCAATATTTGTTTTGAACATAAAAGTGCGGACTATGCTTTGATCAATGAGCATATCGGCCACAAAGATAGCGAATGATTCATAAATTTCAAACTTTTATGAAGATTATTCTATTATTTTTTGCATATTTCAGCATCATATTTGCAAAAGGTGGAGAAAATGATTATATTTGCACCGAAATAATATGCCACAGTATTAAATCACAATACCAATAATAAAATAAAAACAATCATGATTAAAGACATTGCGCACATTGCCTTGAATCCATTGGACATGGATAGGACTGTAGAGTATTTCGACAAGGTTTTCGGTTGGAAGAAAGTTTTCGAATTGCATAAGGAGAATGGCGATCCATGGATCATCTACCTGAAGATCTGCAAGGGTCACTTCCTCGAGCTCTTTTATGGCGGACAGAATGACCGCGACTATGCTTTCGACTTCAAGAAGACCGGCTATAACCACCTCTGCGTCACCGTAGGAGACATCCGCAAGACCCTGCAGGAGATCTACGAAAAGGGTTATATCGACTCACCCGAACCAGAACTTGAGCCAAGCGGTTGCAAGAACCTTTGGCTCTATGATCCAGATGGCAACGGCATCGAGCTGCAGGAGTATACCCCAGCTTCCGTACAGATGCAGAGCAACGAGGCTCCATACGAATTCGGCCGTGAGGGTTATGTAGGTATTGGTCACGCCTGCTTCGTCTGCAAGGATTTGGAGGCTTCGCTCGATTTCTATTGCAATAAGTTGGGCATGAAGCTCGTAGGTATCCAGAATAATGACGAGGGAAAACCTTGGCTGCATTACGTCCGTATGGCTGATGGCGTCTATCTGGAGTTGATTCCTGATGGCGAAGGTGAGAATCCTAACGCTGGCTGGAACTCACGCGGCTTCCAGCACCTCTGCCTCGAAACCGACAATCTCTTGGCTGACGTCGAGCATCTCCGCTCTATCGGTGTAGAGATCGATCAGGAGCCAAAGACCTCGGCAGATAAGAACTGGCAGGCATGGATCCATGACCCGGATGGCAACAAGGTAGAATTGATGATGATCGATCCTGATTCACCTCAGGCAAAGGCGTGAGATGGTTAATAGTTAAGAGTTAAAAGTTAAGAGTTAGGAATGAAGAAGATATTTCTTTCTGGCATGTTGGCCACCATGCTGATGACCTCGTGCACATCAAATGCTCCACAGACCACCCAAACAACTGACGTTATGACCGACTCTCTGCAGATTACCGACCCAGAGCTCTGGGCAGCTCAACATAAGAAACTCGAACTCAAGCCTGATCGTGGTGTGATGGAGAATCCGGTGGATCTCAGTAGATTCATCCAGATTGCCATCATCGTAGAGGACATCGAAGCGGCGGCACGCGAATGGTCTCAGATTCTCAACGTACCGATGCCAGAGATCAAGGTGCATCAGACGGTCGATACCACCGACCCTAACCTGATGTACTACGGCAAGAACTATAAGTATGGCCTCAAGCTCGCTTCGATCATGGCGCCACAGGGTTTCATCATCGAGCTGCACCAGATTCTCGATGACAATCCAAGCACCTACAATGAGTTCATCAAGGAGCATGGTTACGGCGTGCATCATCTCGGCTTTGCCGTCGGTGACCGTCGTGACGCTGTGGTCAACGAACTCATCGACCGTGGTTACCAGAAGCGCGTCGAGCATATCTACCCAACCGGCAGCTGGACGATCATTGACACTGAGCAATCGCTGGGTGTGAATCTGAACATCAAGCCGGAGATGTAATTAGTCAATAACGTTCTGCCTATATGAAACAGTTGATTGCAATCGTTGCTTTTTTGGCGGCAATGATTGCTGTGAGTTGTAATTCTTCAGTCAAGACCCCGAATAGGATTGATGAGATCAAGCAGCGAGGAACATTGTTTGTCGGTACTACAGGAGACTATCGTCCATTGTCTTACCTCGATCTGCAAACCAATGCATATTGGGGTTTTGACACTGATTTGACCGAAATCATTGCCAAAGATCTTGGCGTCGAAGTCCGCTATGTGCCAACCTCTTGGCCAACATTGACCGAAGATATGCTCAACGATACGCTTTTTGACATTGCAATATGTGGCATCTCCATAACGGATGTGCGAAAGGAGATAATGCTTATGTCAGAAGGTTATCTGAACAACGGAAAGACTATCCTGTGCCGTAAGGATGAGGCCGAGCGTTTCACATGTCTGGCAGATATCGACCAGGAGGATGTGGTTGTTATGGTCAATCCAGGTGGATTGAATGAGAAGTTCGCTCACGAGAATCTGTCTAAGGCAACGATTGTCGTGCATCAGCGAAACGAGGAGATTCCTCAGCTCATTGCAGAAGGTAAGGCCAACATCATGATTACGGAAATCGTTGAAGCACCCTATTACGTGCAGCATGATGACCGTCTGGCAGCTCCACTACTTGAGAAGCCTTTCACACAAGGCAAGATAGGAGTATTGATGCG
The DNA here is from genome assembly GCA_045598885.1 of Bacteroidales bacterium. Lineage (GTDB taxonomy): Bacteria > Bacteroidota > Bacteroidia > Bacteroidales > UBA3663 > Liminaster. The sequence goes on along the minus strand of JAZRVB010000099.1, from coordinate 42,018 downwards.
CCAGGGCGATGATGTTCTGCTGAAGCGAGTCAACGACATCATTGAAGCATGCAAATCCGACGGTACTTTGCGGCGCTTGCATGAGAAATATGGTTTCGCCTATACATTATAATATGTTTTTTAAACGACTTTGACCATGACTAAGACTCTCTGGTTGGTTAACAAAAGAGGTCTTTTGTCATGGTCAAAATGTTTAACACCATATTATAACGATTGTTCCATCTCGGCAATCTTGCCCATCAGGTCAGGAATCTGTATAGCTTGCGGACAATGGCCCATGCATGAACCACACTGGATACAGTCAGCAGGACGTCCTTCGGTGACGATGGCGGACAGATCGTTCTTAATGCCCCAGGTGCCGTTGACCTTGAACTTGTTGTAGACGCTGATGAACTCGGGGATGTTGATCTGCTGCGGACACTCAGCCGTGCAATAGCGACAGCCGGTGCAAGGGACATGGATGTAGGCTCGGAACATCTCGCAGGCCTTGTCGAGCAACTGCTTGTCCTCGTCGGTGAGGCCAGGCTTTTCGTCAGAGAAGGTTCTGACGTTATCCTCGATCTGCTCCATGTTGCTCATACCACTCAGTACTACCTGCACGTTTGGCAAAGATTGTACGAAGCGCATGGCCCATGCAGCCATAGACCAGTCGGGATGAGCGGCACGGAGCATCTTCTCTGCTTCGGGAGGAAGTGTGGCTAATTTGCCGCCACGGACAGGCTCCATGACGATGCAGGGGATGTTGCGCTCCTCCAGGATGCGATACTCCTCAGGGGTAGCACTGTAGCGCCAGTCGTAGTAATTGATCTGCAACTGTGCAAAATCCCAGTCGTGATGATCGGCAAAGATACGGAGAGTCTCAAGGCTCGAATGGCAGGAGAATCCGAGGTAACGGATGCGACCCTGACGCTTCTGCTCAAGGAAATACTCGATGGCGCCGCTGTCGATGTAACGCTGCATGTTGCTGTCCATCAGGCAATGGATCAGGTAGAAGTCAATGTAATCTGTCTGTAGTCGCTTGAGCTGCTCCTCGAAGACCATCACATAGTCGGTGGTAGCGTCGATGTTGAACTTATCTGCAATATAGAACTTGTCACGGTCGGCTGCATGACGCTTCAGTGCAGCACCTAAGCAACGCTCCGACTCGCCTCCGTTGTATACCCAGGCGGTGTCGAAATAGTTAACGCCATGTTCGAGTGCATAGTCGATGATCTCGGCTGAAGCCTCCCAGTCGATAGGGGAGTTAGACGCTGTTCCTTTCTGTGGTAGGCGCATATTGCCCATACCGAGCGTCGAGAGCTGCAGGTTATGAAATGGTTTGGTAATCATAGCACTCAGGAATTATTTCTTAAGTAGATAACGGATGACGAGGAAACCGCCGATGACCTGGAAGATCAAGCCGGGTAGACCCAATCGGAAGTCCTGCAATGGTGCAGCAATCGTGCCACGGATGGCCCATTCGGCCAAACCGCCCAACACTTGATATGCGAGAACTACGCCGAGCAGGGAGAGGATAGATACCTTGTGCGTGTATTTAGCCATGAGACCTGCTGCAATAGCAAGGAAAATGGATTTGATGAGGATGACTGGCACCATGTCATGGGGTGGCATGCCGAATAATACGCTATTGATGATAGGAGAAGCCACAGCAGTGAGCAGGCCTACCTGCCAGCCATATTTATAGGCACCTACCAATGTGAAAAAATAGATCGGCAACCAGATCAAGCCGCCCTGTGGGATGAGATGGCAGAGCTGAGGCAATACGATGTTGCCAGCAATGAAAGCCAGTGCTGCGATGTAAGATTTCGTCTCGCGGATGGAGAGCGAATAGAGTTGAACTTCTTGCATAATTCTTATTTTATTAGGGTTATTTTACTTGCTTCATTTTAGCGATAAAACTCTCAATGAGCGGTAGACATTCTTCTGGAGTGTCTGCTTGGCTGCATAACTTCTCTACAGGACACCAGTCAGTTCCTGCTCGATTGATGATATGCTCCACACATTGCTCATAGTTGACCGTAATACCTGCCTTCTTAAGCAGACAAAGTGCAGGTTGACTGATGGTATGGGCAAAAACCTCGCGTACATGTCCCAAAGCCATCAAGGCTGCTGCACCTTTGCCTACCACCTTATCTGCCAACTGAGCATCATGGAGCATCTCCGGCTCATTGTGCAGCAGATAATGCAAGTCAGCTACTCCTCGCTGCCAGTAGCATTGCTCTTTGCCCTGACTGCGGATGACCAGTGAGCAGTTTTCTTTTTCCAGTATTTCAATCAGGTGTTTCATTTTTGTCTAGCTTCCGTTGATAAGAAGTACTTTAATATTCTTATAGTTATTCCGATGTTATTTCCAATCCCACAATACCCACGAAGATCATCAGGGCGAAGAACATTCTGAGTATTGAAGCGCTATCTCCGAAGTACAAGATTCCCAAGAGGAAGGTGCCGATGGCTCCGATTCCCGTCCAGATAATATAAGCCGTGCTGACCGGGATTGTTTTTTGAGCAAAGTAGAGGAACACGCCGCTCAGCAGCATACTGAGGCTTGCCAGTGCAATGTATGTCCAGAACTTCTCTGGGTGAAGTCCTGATAGTTTGAACCCAAGCGGCCATCCCACTTCGAAGACAGCGGCGATGATCAGATAGAACCAAGCCATGTCATTTACTTCTTATAAACTGACCTTCAGGCATCTCGGGGTAACAACGACCTTCGGTGATGTCATCCTCAAACCGTTCCATCTGCTCACGACGGAACTTCTCGTAATCTGTTTCTTCAAGTTCACAACCGACGAATCCCATCTCTTCCTCTGCTTTCTGCCGTGATGCACAGAAGTAGGTCAATGTGGCTTTGCTGCACACCTCTCCGGCATTGTTGATGATCTCTCCTTCGATGAATGCTACATTTCGCATCTGTCGTGTGATCCTTGCGCGGATGGTCAATCCTTCGTCAAGGGTTGAGACAGGTTTCAGGTATTGCACTTCCATCTTTGAGGTCACGCCAGTTGTCTGTAGCTTGCGTGTCACTACCCATCCTGCCACCTCGTCAAGGAGCATCGACTGGATGCCTCCATGAAGTGTGTTAAGCCATCCCTGATAATGTGTAGAAGGCTTCCATCGAGTGACTACATCATCGCTATCCTCCCAGAACTCCAGATGAAGTCCCAGTGGATTGGTAGGGCTACAACAGATACAGTCATATCCTGGTTTATGCAGCCAGGGGTTTTTAATTTTTCTTAGTTCTTTCATTGTGCCATATCTCTTAAGCAACGAGGCAGATTGCCCATTGCACGATGATGGGCCACACAAGCACAGCATTTGCCGTGACGAGGACAATCCTTTGGGCAAGGACACTCAATGTCCAGATTGTGCGGACAGACAGGTTTTAGAGTTTCATTCATTTCAGTTCAATATTGGGTATTATTCTTATTCGTATTATTCTTCATTCTGCCATGTCGACAGTGATCTTGATGTGCCCGAGGCGTTTGAGATCATGAAGCGTGGCATCCGTTGGGCAGTAAAATAAATCGACTTAAGCAATAGAGATCAACTGAATCTCGAATATCAGTGTCGAAAACCCTGGTATCGGTCCACTGTTGCGCGAACCATATCCCTGATCGTAAGGGATGTACACCGTCCAGTGGTCCCCCACCTTCATGTGCAACAACGCCAGAGTGAAGCCAGCTATCAGATCACGGCAACGGAAAGCCTCTGGGCAATTTCGTTCGAAGCTGCTGTCGAAGACCTTTCCTGTAATGAGACTTCCCCTATAATGGCATGTCACTACAGAGAACTGCTGAGGATGTTTGTCTCCCGTACCTTCCTCAATGACTTTATAATACACTCCATCGGCTAGGAGTCTTGCCTCTGGATCCTTACTGATCTGTTCCATGAATGCAGCATTCTGCATCTGCCACTGTCCTTTTTGTTTCTGAGCCATAAAATTTCTTCTCCTGATTAGTTCCTTTACAAGTAATAGGGTCTTAGTTATAGAATCATCCAGCAGCAGCGACCACAGAGCTCCATCCAGTTATGACAATCATTGTAGCTGCGTTCTGATTCGCATACCCAAAGGATTTCGGTGCGGATGCGGTCGTCAATCTTCGGGTGTGAGGCTTCTCCATCAGTCAGAATCACAAGACCGTCGTACACGTTATGCTCTGCCAGATAATCGAAGAGTGGCTGGAAGGAAGTGCCACCACGGCCAGTTACCTCGATGGTACGGCTGGCCTTGCGGATGTTCTTTACAGGACCTAACTTGCAGTCGAACTGTACGCAGTCAATCTCGTCAATACCGTACTTGAACATTTTGTTGATGACACTGTAGAAGTTTGACAGTGAGGTGTCCGATATCGAGCCAGAGACATCAACAGCCACCAGCAGTTTGGTCGTAAACTCTCGTGCCGAACCCATCTGGTCGAAACCGGTACGACGGTTCGGTTTCATGCGTGTCAACTTCTTTTTACTGCTCAGGATGCTGCCACGGAAGCCTTGGACGATCTGCCGGTAGTCGATACGAGCCTTGGTTGAAGCCTCGATCATTTCAACGATATTGCCTGGTATAGATCCCCAATTGTTGAGGCTCTTGATCAGGTCGTTGATTTCCTGGCTCTTCAGATTGTCTTCCTGCCATAGTTCGGCCTTATCTGCAGCTACTTGCTTCTGCTGTGTACTGTCATTGCCGCCACCGCCTTCTTCGGTGGAATCCTCGTCGCCATCGAATTGCTCATCTATCTTGCGGACATACCATTCAAAGCTCTCATTACGGACCAGCTTAAAATCTTCTGGGGTCAGGAGTGGGAGCTTTTCTCGCATTTTCTCATTATTATAATTATCGGCAATAGTGACATCACTACCTAATGAGAGGGCCGTCTTGCTCACACCATCTGGCTGACGGTCATAGGGATGTTTCAGAAACAGACGTATCAGCTCGATACGCATCAGCTGTTCCACCTCATAGAGCGTCTTTCCTTCGAGTAAGGATGGATTATATTCCAACCGGCCTTGACCGACACGGACGCAACATTTCATCGAGTCATTGACCTCTATACGTTGCATGCAATAGAGTGCAAAGAAGGCTGGTTCTCGCAGGAACCATTGCTCGCTGATCTTCTTGAGAATCTCGTCAATCTTACTCATATCAGAGGTTTGAGATGAAGGTCATGATGGCGTCATAGAGATGTGGAGTATGGTCGAGGATGAATAGGATGGCCTTTGGATAGACGTTCTTCTCAAAGACAGAAGTAAAATGTGCAATGGCCTCCTTGTTATTTGCCTTTTCCAGCATCTTAAAATATGCCGTGAGGTTATCGGCAATGACTGGAATCTGGTTCTCGAGGATCTCTCCGGTTTCGAGGAAGCGAAAGATACTTTCATTGACAATGGCCAGTTGGTGCAGTTTGTACTTGACAAGTGTTGGCTGATGCTTCTCGAAGCTGAGTAATAACTCGATACCCGTCACTACCTTTTTGCCTGCGACAAATCCCATGAAGCGGCTGGTGGCAGCAGGACCTACGATGCCGGCAATCAGCTTCTTGTGGATTTCTTCGAGCGGATCAATACCCAGAATGACAGCAGAGACTTTCTCCCAGGCGCGTCGGTCAGGACTTTTGTCAAGGCCGGTATCGATACCTTTCTTCTGACCTTCGTTGCCGTCGAGCCAGACAGGTTCGTTCTGGATGAACTGAATGATGCGGTTGTCAATCTTCTGCTTTTCTGCCCAAAGGAGCCACTCGGAAGAGGTTGGCAGGAAGTTATAGATATTGAAACGGCTGACCAGGGCGGGATCGAGGTCGGTGATCTGATACTCTTCGCCGGCATTGACTGCCGAAATGATACGGCTACCCTCTGGTAACTGCCGACCGGCTAACTTGCGATTCAAAGCCAGATCCATGATCGTTTGCAATACTTCGGGACGTGCGCGGTTCAGCTCATCGAGGAAAAGTACGATCGGCTGGCCGTCCAGTGGGAACCAATAGGGGGGTAGGAAGTCGGTCTTTTCGCCGTTCTTGTTTGGCAGGCCGATGAGATCGCCAGGGTCGGACATCTGGCCAAGGAAGAGTGTGATGACCTTCATTCCCCTGGCAGTGAAATATTCAGTAAGTATTTCCGACTTGCCGATGCCGTGGCGGCCGACAAGCATGACGTTCTGAGTGTCAGGCGTAAACTCCAGAATCTGCAGGAGTTCCTGTGTATTGATGTTGATACCCATTATCTGTCCTTTTTGTTATTCTCAGTCAATGCATGATTGACCAGAGTCTGTATGGTGGTGAAACTGAGATTCATCACCTTCAGCAGTTTGTCATATACTTCGGTTTCGATGGCCATCTTTGACTCGTCATCCTCATACTGCGAGAGCGAAATGATGCCAGGTCGGATTGTCTCGCGACTGAAACTCTTCTGGCTGACATGGATATATTCGGCCAGCATTCCGTTGTCTCCGGATTGTGCGATAAGTTTCATTACTCCCTGATAACCCGCTTCCTCAGAGTAAAGACAGGTGCCGAATTCGACGTGCTGACTCTTCCACTTCTTTGAGGTGGATAGGAAATTCCTGGCTGATGCAAGCGCGTTGTCGTAGTATTTCTCCACGCGTTCAAAGTGTTCTTTTTTTACGGGAATAAGTGTAGAGACACGTCTCAAGCTAAACGTCTCAGCACGGTAGCAGTAGATGCCTTGTTCGCCAAAGTCATAGAGATCTGCCCTGCACTCATCCTCCTTGATCGATACGACGCGCCAGATGGAGCGGGAGCGGCCTCCCATCGGTGGTCGGATAAAGCAATCTCCGATATTGACGTCATTCTTATTCATTGTACATTCTGTAGTTGTCGGCACAAATATAGGCTATTTTTTTCATAAAGGCAAACTTTTCGCGGATATATTCAATAATTTAACCTTTGTTTTATCTGAAACGGTTTACTTTGACTGTATGCTTGGTAAAAACCTGCGTTCATCCGCGTCTTCTGTGTATATTAGGAAAGAATTTGCAGAAATATTAGAAAAAAAGTCAGTATATTCTAATAAAACTTGATTATATGGTGAAATTTATTTATATTTGCACGCGAAGATTCATGTATGTTTTATGCGTCTGACCCAATTAGCAATCTTTCTATTATGAGACAGTATATCGTCAATGCATTCACCAACCAGCCTTTTGCGGGGAATCCGGCCGCCGTCTGCATCATGGAACGCTGGCCCTCAGAGCGTCTGATGATGGATATTGCCGCTCAGAATAATCTCTCTGAGACCGCTTTCCTTGTATTGGAGCAGGATGAACCAGATGCTGATGGCAACCCATCGGCTGACTATCATTTTCATTTACGGTGGTTTACACCGACTGAAGAGGTCGGGTTATGCGGCCATGCAACGCTCGCCTCTGCTTATGTTATTCTGAACCACTATATGACGCATGCTGACAGCGTAGAGTTCGTCACGCAGGTGGGGAAAGTCAGTGTCTGCAGGATGGGCAATTATTACGAATTGTCTTTCCCGAAGATTGACGCCTACCGTATTGATGTAGATGAGGCGATGGCCGAAGCTCTCGGCGTGGCTCCTAAGGAGGCGTGGCTGGGTCTTGACCTGGTTTGCATTCTCGAATGTGCCGACGAGGTACAAAATTGTCATCCGAATCAGGATTTGCTGAAGGCTTTGCCTGGCCGCATGGTGCATGTTACAGCTCCGGGAACAACTTATACTTGCCACACGCGTTCGTTCGGACCTAAAATAGGTATCGCAGAAGATCCCGTCTGCGGTTCTGCTTATTGCCAGGTTGCACCTTATTGGAGTGAGAGATCCGGACGACCGATCGTCATTGCCTCTCAGGATTCTGCCCGTGGCGGAAAGCTGATGTGCACTGTGGAGGAGAACCGTGTAAGGATAGCCGGAGAGGCTCAGCTCTTCGCCATTGTAGAACTTATGATAAACCCATAATAAAACAAAGAATTCTGATCTATGAAAACTAGCAGGTTACTATTAGCCATCATGTCAGTCGTTTTACTGACCTCTTGGAAACCCGAAGAAAAGTCACAACCAGAGATGTACCGTGATGTCGTCTTTGCCGAAGCTCCGACTACTGGTGGAGGTACAAAAAGCCTGAAACTCAATATCTGGAAAGGTGTCGGCCAGGATCCGCAACCAGTCCTCCTTTTCGTCCATGGTGGTGCATGGGTGTCTGGAGACAATAATCTCGATGCCTCTGGATCAGAACAGATCCGTGCAATCATGGAGCTTCGCGACATGGGTGTGACCATTGCCGCTCCAACCTACCGATTTTCCAATGAAGCGATCTTCCCAGCGCAGATACATGATGTAAAGGCTGCTATTCGCTTTCTCAAGGCCCATGCAGAGAGCTATGGCATCGATCCGAATCGTATCATGACGATGGGAGAGTCGGCCGGTTCACAGTTGGCATTATTGGCAGCTGTATCCAATGGGGAAGAGGCGATGGAAGGAAGTGTCGGAGGCAATCAGAATGTGAATAGCAATGTGATCGGTTGTGTGGATTGTTATGGCATGACTGACTTCCTGACCTTGGCATCTGACCTGTATGCTCGTCCGGATTTGGGTCGTACTGACGCTCAGGTTTATGAGTTGGTTGAGGATAAGAACTCCAGTCGCTCCCAGCTTTTTGGTTTGACTACCGATGAGTGCAACCTGGGGACGGTGAGTGCTAACCCGGAGAAATTTCCAGACCAGTATGCATTGGTAAAGGCCGGAAGTCCGCTCTTCCATGTTACCCCTGATGATCCTCCTGTCTTGATAATCAATGGCCAGAGAGACATCCGAGTTCCTTCGGCTCAAGCCATCAAAATGTATCAGGCTTTATACGATGCCGGTGTAGAGGCAGAACTGATACTCAATGACCGTGCTCCTCATGGCAATCTCGGTCCTGAGTCAGCGGCTGCTATCAAGTCTTTCATCAGTCGCATTCTATTTCCATGATGAAAGCAATAGACATTTGAGAAAAAACGCACTGAAATTTTGTAGATTCCTCGAAAGATATTATCTTTGCACCAGAATATTAACATTAAAAATAAGTAGAATATGGATTTGTTTACTCAAATTGGAGAAGATATCAAGAAGGCCATGCTGGCACGTGATGCAGTAAGACGTGATACTTTACGCAACGTTAAGAAAGAGTTTATCGAGGCAAAGACCGCTGGTGGAGCCAATGGAGAACTCTGTGATGGTGACGCGCTCAAGATCATTGCCAAGATGGCAAAGAAGGGTCGCGATGCCGCTGATCAGTTTATTGCTGGTGGCCGAAAAGATCTGGCAGATGAGGAGATGGCTCAGGTAGCTATCCTTGAGGAGTACCTTCCAAAGGCGTTATCACAGGAGGAACTCACTGCTCGCATCAAGAGCATCGTTGCAGAGGTCGGCGCTACTGGCCCTAAGGATATGGGTATGGTGATGAAGAGTGCCAATGCTCAGCTGGCCGGACAGGCAGATGGTAAGGCCATCTCTGCTGTAGTGAAAGAAGTGCTGGCATCACTTTGATCACTCCTTCATTTGATATATCTATGAACTTGATAGCACTTAACGTCGGTTATATCAAGGCCGCAAACTATTCTCTGATTCATAATAGAATTCCGGTGTGTCAGAATCTGGAGATACATAATATCTCTGGAGAGATACTTCATGACCTGCAGCTTACTTGTGAAGGTGATTTTATCACTCGCTATGAAAGTGCAGTCATTCAATCCCTCAAGCCTGGTGACACAATAAGGCTGAATGAGTTTGAAATAACCCCTGCCACCGCGGAATTACTGGAGTTGACGGAGCATGTCAATACATCTTTCCGTATCACCATCACCGCCTCAAACGAAGTCGTCTTTGAGGAAGATTATGAGTTGGAGCTGATGCCATACGACCAATGGCTTGGTACATCGATCCTGCCACAGACACTTGTCTCGTTTGTTACGCCGAACCATCCTGCTATCAGTTCAATCATCCTGAAGGCCGCAGCAAAGCTCAAAGAACTGTCTGGCTCATCGTCGTTCTATGCATATCAGACAGGCAATAGCAATGATGTGAGGTTGCAGGTAGCTTCTATCTATGCTGCATTGCATGACGAGGGGATTGTCTATCGGGAGCTGCCAGCCAGCTATGAGGCTATCGGCCAGCGTATCACCTTGCCGGATCAGGTGCTGGCTACCAAGCTCGGCAACTGCATCGAGCTGACACTTCTCTTTGCTTCTGTCCTTGAGAGTGTTGGCATCAATAGTGGCATCGTCATTCAGAAAGGACATGCCTATCTGGCAGTATGGCTGGTCGATGACTGTTGCTCGTATGGTGTATGTGACGATGCTTCGTTCATCGAGAAAAAGTGTTCGCGAGGTATTGATGAGATGATTGTCATCGAATGCACGCAAGTGGCACAGGAGAAGACCTCGTTTGAGAAGGCTGTGACCTTGGCCGGACAGAATCTGGCTGATCACAGCTTGTTCGAAATGCTTATCGATGTGCGTCGTAGTCGCTTGGAACGCTTCCTGCCATTGCCGACCCGTGTCCTGAAAGATGGTGTGTGGAAGGTAGAAGAAGGAGTGGAACATGACCAATGTGTCATGGATGTGACTGAACATGACCGCTATGATCTGAGCCATCTACGCGAATCGGCCCATGAGCTTACGAAGTTTGATATCTGGGAGCGTAAGTTGTTGGATTTTTCTTTGCGTAACTCGCTCTTGAATCTTTATCTGCGACGTAAGGCCATCCAGTTCATCTCCTTCGATGTAGACAAGATAGAGGATCATCTGCAGGATGGAGAGGAGTATTGTATCCTTGCCAGGCCTGATGTCGAGTTCCGCTTCGATGGTGCTGAACGTATGAATCGTTCTAAGCTGGCAGAACCCCTGCGAGACCTGATTACGACAGATATTGCTCGCCATTGTCTGCACACTTACCAGACAGAAACAGAGACACAGGGAATCCTGAAGAATATCTACCGTGCGGCTCGTAATGCCATCGAGGAAACAGGTGCTAACTCTCTATTCCTGTCTATCGGCACCTTGCGCTGGTATGAGACTCCACTGAGTGATACGCCTCGCTTTGCTCCACTTCTGTTGCTCCCGGTGGAGATGGTGTATAAGAAAGGCAGCTATTACATCCGCACCCGTGAGGAGGAGATTACTTTGAACATCACGCTCATCGAGTTCCTGCGTCAGAATTATGATATCCGTATCAATGGCTTGAATCCATTGCCAAAGGATCAGAGTGGTGTAGATGTGCCGCTGATCTTTGCCATCATCCGTGATGCCCTGAAGGAGCAGAAACGTTGGGATGTGGAGGAGGAGTGCATACTGGGTACCTTCTCCTTCAGCAAGTTCCTGATGTGGAATGATGTGCACAATAATCGCGAGCTGCTTAAGGAAAATGAAATCGTAAGCAGCTTGGTGGAGAATCGCTTGACCTTCACCCCGGAAGTTCTCACCTCGGACCTCAAGAATATTGATGCAGAGATGCAACCTTCGGAACTGGCTTTACCAGTCGCTGTTGATTCCTCACAGATGGCAGCTGTTATCGAGGGAGGTAAAGGTCATTCTTTCATCCTTTATGGACCTCCGGGTACAGGCAAGTCACAAACCATTACCAACCTTATAGCCAATGCACTTTATCAAGGCAAAAGAGTCCTGTTCGTGGCTGAGAAGATGGCTGCGCTCAGCGTTGTGCAGAGTCGTCTGGCCAAGATTGGCCTTGATCCATTCTGTCTGGAGCTGCATTCAAATAAGGTAACTAAGCGCCATGTGCTGGAGCAACTGGAGAGTGCACTCAAGGTGACGCATATCGTCCCACCAGCTGAATATGCGACTACGGCAGAGAAGATCTATGCACGTCGTAAGGAACTTATCGAATATATGGAGGCGCTGCATGGTATTGACCCTCAGGATGGATTGTCACTCTATGACTGTATCCTGCGTTATGAGTCGATAGCTGATGCAGAGCCGATGGCTTCGTTTGTGCCAGACAAGATTCTTGATGCACTTATCAGCCGAGAAGGAATAAAGGCTGTGGAGGAGAAGCTTGGCAGCAGGTTTGACACAGTCATCAAGCTGGTAGGGCAGCCATCGCGCCATCCGCTCAATGGTCTGCATGTCACCAAGGAAATGCTGATGTCTCCGGATGAAGTCGTTCGTCGGATGAAGGAAGACTTGCAGATATTACAAGACACAGATACTCACAGCGATGAGCTACAGAAGGCGAAAGGTATGCGAGAGCATCTTCTTCGTGACAATGATGCCTCTATCTTCTCAGTCGATGCACGCGCTTTATATGATGAGTGGCGTGCAGCAAAGAGCAAATGGTTCATTCCGAAGTATTTCGCCAAGAAATCGTTCATAAAGAAACTTAAGCAGTACAACCAGTTCATTACTGGTGATGATGTGGATCGTATGCTGGAAGAACTGCTTACCTACAGTCAGCTTCATCGGGAGATTGTCCGTCAGCAGAATGTCCTCAAGACCTATTTCAGTGTTAAATATGGCGAAGACGAGTTGCCGAAGAAAGAGAGAATCCTGGAGGCAGTAAGCAGCATGGCGCGATGGATTGAATCTGCTCCAAAGATGCGTGAGTGGATTCATTGGTCAGAATACAGCGACGAACTGAGAGCTGCAGGCATGACGTGCGTCGTTTCGGCCATGGAGAACGGAGAGTACGCTCCGGAGAACTTGCGCCGAGCCTTTATGAAGGCGTTGTTCCGCCAGAAAACTGAAAGCAAGATCGCTTCGTCTGCCATGCTTGTCTCATTCGAAGGATTGATCTTTGACGATAAGGTCAAGGCATACAAGGATCTTACTGAGGAGTTCCAGTTACTCACGCAGAAAGAACTCTATGCACGTCTGGCCGCTAAGGTGCCAAGAGTGACGGATAATATTGACAGCAGTAGTGAGATTGGTCTTTTGAACCGTAACATCAGCAATGGTGGTCGTGGTCTTTCGCTCCGAGATCTCTTCGACCAGATCCCGACACTTCTGCCTCGTCTATGTCCTTGCATGCTGATGAGTCCGATGAGTGTGGCTCAGTATCTTGACCTCACACAGGATAAGTTTGACCTGGTGGTCTTCGACGAAGCTTCACAGATGCCTACGAGCGAGGCTGTCGGAGCCATTGCCCGTGGTAAGTCGCTGATCGTGGTCGGAGATCCGAAGCAGATGCCACCTACCAGCTTCTTCTCATCTACCACTGTCGATGAGGAAGAGGCAGCCATCGACGATATGGAGAGTATCCTCGAGGATTGCCGTACGCTTGAGATTCCATCATTGCAGCTTAATTGGCACTACCGTTCGAAGCACGAGAGCCTGATCGCTTTCTCTAACCATGAGTACTACGACGGATCGCTTATCACCTTCCCGTCGGTCGATGACCAGAATACTAAGGTGCGTTATATCCCTGTCTCTGGCTATTATGATAAGGGAGGCAAGCGTAGCAATGCATCAGAGGCGGAGGCTATTGTGAGTGAGATTGCCAGAAGGTTGCGAGAGGGCGGTAAGAAGAGCCTGGGTGTCATTGCCTTCAGTGTCGTGCAGCAGAGTCTTATTGAGGATATGCTGCAGGATCTGCTCGATAAGGACAAGGACATCCGTGAGGCGGCAGATGCTCTCTATGAACCTATCTTCGTCAAGAACCTGGAGAATGTGCAGGGTGATGAACGAGATATAATCCTCTTCTCAATCGGCTATGGCCCAGACAAGGACGGCAAGGTTTCGATGAACTTCGGTCCTTTGAATAACGTTGGCGGAGAGCGACGACTCAATGTCGCCGTCAGTCGTGCACGCTATGAGATGCTAGTCTTCTCTACGCTCAAGTCTTCGCACATCGACCTTCGCAGATCGAAGGCTCGTGGCGTGGAGGGATTGAAGCATTTCCTCGAATATGCAGAGAGTCAGTCGTTAGTTACTTCAGCGTCTGCAGTATCGCAGCACCGTGATTCGCAGTTAGCCGAGCAGATCGCCGTAGCACTTGCAGACAGAGGCTATCTGGTGAAGACAAATATCGGTCGCTCACAGTTCAAGGTGGATATTGCCATCTGTGATAAGGAGACACCTGATGTCTATAAGCTGGGTATCCTTCTGGATGGAGAGTCCTATCGCGATACACAGACAACGCGTGACCGTGAGATCGTACAGCCATCGGTCCTCGGAGCATTGAACTGGCGTGTCATGCGAGTATGGAGCGTAGATTGGTATAATAATAAGGAGCGAGTCCTTGAGCATATTGTCGAGGAGATCAATACGGTTCAGGACGAACAGCCGAAGACTCCTGTTTCCAAGGTTTTCGATCTCCAGTCAGAGAAGATTGAGACCGTCGAGACGGCAGACATTGTGTATAAGACATATAGTGTCTCGGCCTCGTATGCCAAGCGATTGAGCGACAAGGACCTTATGAAAAGAATTGTCGCTGCCGAACAGCCAATCACCTTTATGGAGCTTTGCCGCAGAGTTTGTACATTGAGAGAGATTCCAAGAGTTACGCCAACGGTTCAGAATGATTTCGGTCAATACCTCCGTACGGATTTCTATGCGGAGCCAGATAGAGAGGGCCAGGTAGTATGGCTTACGAAGGAGGATAGTATCAGCTACAAGTCCTATCGTCCTGATTCTGGCAGGGATATCACTGATATTCCAATGGCTGAAATCAAGAATGTAATACGTGAGGCCATCGCAGAGCAGTTTGCTCTTCTGACCGATAATCTTACCCTCATTGCCGCTAAGAAGCTCGGCTTTACACGTCGAGGCAACAAGGTAGATGCCGCTTTCCGCGAAGCGTTGGAGCAGCTCAAGGCCGCAGGAGAAATTGATGAGACGGATGGCAAGCTGAGCATTTGCTCATGACCTTAATATATACAGATTAGCGCTGGAGTAGAATCATGAAAATACTGGCAACAAGCGACTGGCATCTTGGCAATCTTTTCCATGGAAATGACAGATTGCCAGAACATAAGCATTTCTTGCAATGGCTGATCTCAAAGATCAAGGAACTTCAGCCGGATGCACTTCTCATTGCAGGAGACATCTTTGACAACGGCAACCCATCGGCTGCTGCACAGTCATTGTATTATGAGTTTCTGGCAGATGCTACGAATGCTTGTCCTGCTATGCAGATCATCATCACAGCCGGCAACCATGATTCTGCCAACCGACTGGAAGCGCCGCGTCCTCTGCTCTCTCGCCACCATGTCGAAATCCGAGGAATCGTTAAGCGCTCTTGGGTGAACGATGGGGAGAGCGGCCGATGGGAGATAGATTATGATGATTTGATGATTCCGCTGAAGGACAAGGATGGATTGGAAGTGATTGTACTGGCCGTTCCATTCCTTCGTAGCGATGTCGTTCAGAATACAAGCTACTCAGAGGGAGTCAACATTTTCCTCCGCACGCTGATTGACAAAGCCAGGCAATCCTATCCTGACCGAAAGATGGTCATGATGGCTCACATGTATGCCAAAGGTGCAGAAATAGCGTCGAAGGACTCAAGTGAAAAGATCGTCATTGGTGGTCAGGAAGAGGTCAATATGGACGGATGGACCAGTCATCCGGATTATATGACTTGCGGACATATTCATAAGCGTCAGCATATCTGGAATACCGACTGGGCACGCTATTCTGGCAGCGTTTTGCCAATGTCATTCGCAGAGAAGGACTATGTGCATGGTGTCGATCTTGTGACGATAGATGCTGAGCATAAGCCTAAGGCTGAGCTTCTGCAATACATTCCGCAGCATCCTTTGGTCATCCTGCCAGAAGGTGATGAGGAGCTGAGTCCTAAGAAACTGGAGAAGCTCATCAACAAAGAATTGAGCGACAGAATTTCCGGCCAACTCGATGATTCATATCCTTATGTCTTGCTCAAAGTGAAGTTGGACAAGATTAACAGTGACGAGATCAAAGCGCTTGAGACTCTGTTCTTGACCAAGAATGCCGTATTGTGTAAGATGCAGAAGATCCTACCAGAGATTGATCTTGCTACAATAGCTGGCGCACAGCAAATAACCAGTATTGACGATATCTTTGACCGAGACCCACTCGATACGATCAAGGAAACATTTGCCATCACGAAGCGCAAGGAGATGACTCCCTCTCAGGAACAGATGCTTAGTGATTTGCTCAATAGCATTAAGGAAGAAAACAAAGACTGACCATGAGACTTATTCAACTTGATATTCTTAATCTTGCCTCGCTGGATCGTCCTACAGGTGAATCCATCCGCTTTGATGAAGGAGCCTTGGGCAATAGTACGATCTTCAGTATCGTAGGACCCACAGGAAGTGGTAAGTCTACCATTCTTGATGCCATCTGTCTGGCGCTTTACAATCGTGCACCCCGTTATCCTCACAAGAAACGAGATCAGGATAAAATCGTGATTTACGGTACAAAGAGTACTGAAGAAGCCAATCGTCCATCACCGGCAGATGGCAGCAACATCCTTACCAAAGGCAGAAAAGACGGATACAGTAAACTTACTTTTCTGGCAAATAATGGCATCCTCTACCGTGCAGAATGGCACATTCATTTTAAGAACAAGCGATACGATACTCCAGAGACACTGTTATTTAAGCTTACTGGTTCTAGTAGCGACAGGACGGAAGAGCAGGTCAACTGGGAGGAGATTCCTCAGATTATCGGACTTGGTTACGACCAATTCTTACGTACCGTACTCATTGCTCAGGGTTCATTTGCAAGTTTCCTCAACGCGAATGAGGAAGAACGTTATTCCTTGCTTGAGAAACTCGTCGGCTGTGAGGAAATGTATGTCCGCATTACAAGCGAAATCAAGAAGAAAAGGGAAGAGGCCGTTGCTGATTATAAGGCAATCGAGACAAGCTTCTCTGTGATTAAGGACGATCTGATTTCCGATCCGGAAACGCTGGCAGAACTGACGGCTCAGATCAGACAGCTGGAGGCAGAAGACCAGCAGATCAAGGAAAATCTGATCAAAGTTAATGAAGCCCTGAAATGGTTTGATCAAGAGAATACTTTTGCAGAGAATATCAATAAGTTGCAGGCGCAGCTCAATCAGGCGTTACTGGCTATGGAGGCCTCGAAGGAAGACTTCGAGCAACTCTCGCTCCATGATTTGACCTTGCCAGCAGTGGCGCTATATGAAGACATGGATGACTGTGTCCGCGATATCAGACATTTGACAGAAAGCCAGAAATCTCTTGAGCAAGACAGCCAGCAGCAGGAGGAGAATATCAAGCAGCACGATCTGCAGTTGGCAGATTTGAAGAAAATAGAGACCGCAGCCAAGGAGGCATTTGACAAGCAGAAACCACATATTGACAAAGCTCGTACGATCAAGGTCGAACTGGATGCATGCCGGAAGTCGTTGGCAGAGAAGGAGAAGCTGTACAAAGAGTGTGGCAACGCTCTTCAGAAAGCAGTAAATGATCTGAATGCAAATCTTACTGCAATCAGGAAAGTCGAAAAGCCTGAATTAGTCGGACAAACTTCAAGCCAGTTACAAGCGGCCAAGGACCAAGCGACACAGACGCTGGTGGATCTCAGGGAAGCCATACGTATACGTCATCGCTTAGATGAGACTTTAGCCGGTAAGGATAAAGCAGAGAAAGATCTCATACAGCTGAGTGAGCGAAGTCGTAAAATCGAAGAGCAGCTGTCGGGGCTCACCATTGTCGCGCTTCAGTCAGAAGTGAAGACCTTGCAGAATAGCTATGCACTGCTTACGAGCCAGAACCTGACTCATTGTCGTCAACAGTTATTGGATGGCGAGCCATGTCCTGTATGTGGTGCCACACACCATCCTTATCAGAATGCTTCAGAATTCAACCCTGTCGTAGATTCCATGAGAGAATTGCTTCAGGAGAAGGAGATACTGCTTCAGAAACAGACAACGCAACAGCAGCAACTGATTAAGGAACAGGGTGAAGCAAAGGGCCGGATGAAGGAGTTGGATAGCCAGCTCGCTCAGTATCTGTCAGCGATCGAAGGCTTGCAGAAAGAATGGGAAAGCCTGATTGCCGTTCATTCGGATTGGTCTGTCACAGAGGAGTATTTACGTAGCATGGAAGAGCCTGCTAAGACGGCTGTTTCTACGGCAACGTCATTGCTCGAGGACTTCATCGTGCTCGAGACAGAAAGAGGCAAGACAAGCAATCTGTCTGTTCAGAAAAAGGAGCGTGAGGAAGCTCACCTGCAGGCAACCATCGCACAGCAGAATGCCAGAGATGACGTTAAGGGTAAGGCTGAGGCTCTCAAAGCAGAAATCGGTGATCAGGATCCTGACCAACTGGAAACACTATTGAATGATGCATGGAAGAACGCAGAAAGTGCCGTCAAAGCCAAAGTCGAAATGATCGGTAAGCTGCGTGAGAAACTGGAAGGAGTAAAGGGATCTTTGAAGACAACGCTGGATGGAATAAGGTTAAAGCAAGAGGCGCATGACAAGTATCAGAAGAGTCTCAATCAATGGCTGTCAGAATATAATAATCAGCATGATGTGCCACTCTCTATCGAGGTTGTTGCTCGACTTTACTCTTCAGAGATCAATTGGGAGAGTATACGAAAAAATCAGCAAGCGCTTGTCGCAGCACATACGTCTGCTCAAGCGATGCTGACTAACGAAAAGTCCTCACACGAGCAACATCAGTCGCAGAAGCCGACGGAGGACAAGGAGAATCTTCTCGGACAGAAAGCCAAGCTCGAAAACCATTCTAATGCGGAATTGGTCGAAAAGAAGATTCGCATGAACAGGCACCTGTCGGCCTTGGAGAAGGCCGGTGCCATGCAGGAAGAGATGCTTGCCAAAAGCCTGAAAAAGACCGAATGGGAAGAGATCTCTGAAGCTATCGGGGGCGATGGCAAGACGCTCCGCAAGATTGCTCAATGCTATACCTTACGCTTCCTGGTGGAACATGCCAACGCAGAAATCCGGAAGTTCAATAGCCGCTATGAACTGGTGCAGGTAAAGAATTCCTTAGGACTTCGCGTCATTGACCATGACCGAGCAGATGATATTCGCGATACGACTTCGCTCTCTGGCGGTGAGACGTTCATTGTCAGCCTTGGTCTTGCGCTGGGACTTTCAGCCCTCTCATCGCGTAACATTTCGTTTGAGAATCTGTTTATCGATGAGGGCTTCGGTACACTCGATCCTGACACGCTGTCCACCGTCATTGATTCCTTGGCAATGCTACAGATGTCGCAAGGCAAGAAAGTTGGAGTCATCAGTCATACCGACACCATGAGCGAGCGCATCTCTACGCAGATACGTATTATCAAGAATGGCAGTTCTGGCAGCAGTCACATCGAGATTTTTCCTCCAGTAGCGTAAGGTACTATTATATTATTTTGCCATGCGATAGATGGCAATTACATCCTCTTTGCCCAGGACCTTGAGGCCACCGACGGTGTGGGTATCACCACGCGTACACTTATCGGCCATATCCAGGATCTCCTCCTCAGAGACTTCCTTGCCCAGGAGTGTATGGATGCTGGTTGGCATACCGATAGATTCGAAGAAACGCTCCATGGCCTGAATGCCAGCCTCTGCAGCGTCAAGATCGCTCATGCCCGTGGTGTCGACACCCATTACATTCTTGGCAAAACGAGCGAAGCGTGGCATGTTCTCCTCACGGGTATAACGTGCCCAGCTGCCCCAGACAGCAGCAAGACCTGCGCCGTGGCTGACGTCGAATTTGCCCGACAATTCGTGCTCAATGTTGTGTGTCGCCCAGTCACCGGTGGTGCCACAACCTGTCAGGTCGTTGTGTGCAAGGCTACCTGCCCACATGATGTTAGCGCGTGAAATATAGTCAGTTGGATTCTCAAGCGCCTTAGGTGCTTCGGTCATACAGGTGCGGATCAAAGCCTCTGCGATAGAGTCGGTGATCTCCATATCATCGTCCTTGCTGAAATAACGCTCCATGGTGTGCATGATCATGTCGGTGATACCGCATGCTGTCTGCCATGCTGGGAGAGTATAGGTACGCTCTGGGTTCATGATAGCGAACTTAGGGCGGCAGAGGTTGTTGCCATAGCCGAGCTTGATGTCGCCGTCCTCGTTGGTGATGACGCTTGAGTTACTCATCTCGCTACCAGCAGCAGGAATAGTGAGGACTGTACCCAGTGGCACGAAGGTCTTTGGGTTATGCTTGCCGGTATAGACATCCCATACATCACCCTCATAATTGATGCCATAGCCGATAGCCTTAGATGAATCGATGACGCTACCTCCACCTACGGCGAGGATGAAATCGACGCCCTCTTTGCGGCAGAGCTCGATACCTTCATGCACCTTGCTGAGGCGAGGATTAGGTACGACGCCACCGAGGCTTACGTAATTGATGCCAGCCTCTTTGAGAATCTGCTCGACCTTAGGAAGGAGTCCTGACTTGATGGCGCTCTGTCCGCCGTAGTGGAGCAGTACCTTGGTACCTCCATATTTCTTAATCAAAGTTGCTACTTTGTCTTCTGAATTGCGACCGAACACAACTTGTGTCGGAGCATAATAACTGAAATCCTGCATAATTAGTTTTATTGTTTGTTTGTTAATAGTGTAAATGTATTGCACAGATAAGCATATCTGTCACGGTACCATGATAACGATGCCGTGAACCTCGCATATCTGTCACGGTACCGTGATAACGATGCCGTGATCTTCGCATATCTTCCACGGTACCGTGATAACGATGCCGTGAACCTCGCATATCTGTCACGGTACCGTGATAACGATGCCGTGATCTTCGCATATCTGTCACGGTACCGTGATAACGATGCCGTGTCCTTTGCATATCTGTCACGGTACCGTGATAACGATGCCACGATTCTTATTTATTTGATCTTATAAGCTGCGAGCAGTTCGCCATGACGCAGATAGAGAATACCGTTGTCGATGGTCATGTGAGCCCAGTAAGGACCGCTACCCTTGGCAACGCGGAACTTGCTGACTACATCGAACTTGGCAGGATTAGGATTGACGAGGCCAACATTGCCACGACGCTCATCATAGACGAAAAGTTTGCCGTCGGCCGAGATGATAGAACCCTTGCCAGCTCCGCCGCTCCACTTCTCTTCATAGTCGGTCTTTCCGGTTTCCCAGTCGAGACAGCACCAGTTGCCGTCGTTGTTATTAATCCAGTTCGAACCATAGATTTTGTCATTAACGAGCACATAACCACCGTGATGAGTGTCAAGGGTCTCGGTGCGCCAGGTGCAGGTAACGCTCTTGAGGTCATCGGCCAGCTTGAGCTGGAAACCATTGATGTCATAGCCGTGGCAGAAGAAGATCTTGCCATCCTTGTAAAGTGCAGAGTTAGGAGCGATGTTGTCGTTACGTCCCTGTTTGCCAGTATACTTAGGGCCCCAGTTGTCGAATGTCCACTCAATCTCACCATTATCAGGATTGACACCGATGACATTCATGGCTGTAGAGCCGACGATCTGTCGCTTGCCTTTGTACTCGATCATGATTGGAGAGATGTAGCCGGATTTATCGCCCAAAGAGCGGGTCTTCCAGATCTCCTTGCCAGTGTTGCGATCAAGGGCTACCATGGTTGTCTGATCGCCACATGGGGTATAGATCACCTTGTTGTCATAGACGAGTGGACACTCCGAGGTTCCCCACATACCGGTCTTGCGGCCATAGATACTACCTCCATCTACGCTCCAGACGATCTTGCCGTCCTTGATATTGATGCAGACGATCTGACCAGAACCGCTGATGACGTAAGCCTTGTCATCGACAATGGCAGGGGTGGTACGTGTCTCAGGATAAGACTTGTCCCAAGGCTTTGAGTAAGCTGTCGTATAGAGCTTCTTGCCGGTGAGGTCATAGCACTGGAAGACCTCCTGGGTCTCATCCTCGTTCATGCCGGTGATGTAGAGACGGTCCCCGACGACGAGCGGAGAGGAGTAACCCTTGCCAGCGTCGAGGGTTTCGAATACAAGCTGAGGACCTTCTGCTGGCCATGAAGCCAGGAGATTCTTGTCTGGATAGTTGCCGTTATGCTCTGGGCCACGCCAGCCATAAGGGGTTACTTGTGCCGAAGCACTGATGGCTAATGCTCCGATGAGGAGCGTGAAAAATGATTTCATAATTTTGATATTTTGTTGATTTGTTGATTTGTTCTTTTGTTGTTTGGTTGTTTTGCATTTAGTCCTTTGCCACCTTGAAGGCAGTGAGAGCAGTGCCACGACGGACATAGAGCACACCGTTGAAGATCGATGGATGAGAGAAGCAAGCTCCGGCACCATCGGTGAATCGGAACTCGCTGACTACGTCGAGCTTGTCCGGATTGATGTTGGCCAAACCGAGGAAGCCTCGGCGCTCGTCGAACATATAGAACATCCCGTCGGCTGCAATGAGAGCGCCACGGGCTTTGCCGCCTTTCCAGGCCTCATGATAGCGTGTCTGACCGGTCTTGAGGTCGATGGCTGCCCATTCGTTCTTGCCACCGGTACTGCCATAGACGATGCCATCGATCTCGATCATTCCTCCGATGTAGAAGTCGCACTCGCGGTTCTTGTAGAGATACTCGACCGATGATAGATCGTCGGCCACCTTATAGATATGACAGCCGTGACCGTCGCCCTGGCTGACGAGCAGGTGACCGTCTTTGAAGACTGCGGCGTTGATCATGGTGTTGTACCACTGTTTCTTGTTGGTTTCATTGAAGACAGGAGCCCACTTGTCGTCATTCCATACCATGCGTCCTGTCTCAGGGTCAATGCCGTAGATGTGACACTCTGAGCCTGCGATGACCTGACGATGGCCGTTCCATTCGATGATGCTTGATGCCATGTATTGAGCCACATCGCCTAACCCAGGAGTTTCCCAGAGCATGGCTCCAGTGAGCTTGTCGTATGCTACCATGCAGACCTCTTTGCCATTGACCGTGATGATCACGCGATTGCCATCAATGAGCGGCTGTTCGCAGATACCCTGGTCATTAGGAGTGATGTCATATTTTGCCCAATAGTCGTTCTTCCAGAGGACTTTACCGTCTGCTCGGTTGAGACAGGCAATCTCTCCCATGCCACTGACCATGTAGAGACGGGGTCCGTCAACGACAGGGGTACAGCGTGTCTCTTGGAAAGATTTTGTCCAAGCTCGGCCGAAAACCGACTGATAAACTTTGGTGCCATCGAGCTTGTAGCAGGAAACCTGTTCCTCCTGTTCATCTTCGGTAAGTCCTGAGGTGTAGATGAAGTCGTCACAGACGATGGCACTCGAATTGCCCTTGCCTGCATCGCTGACTGTCCAGAGTTTCTGAGGACCTTCGGCTGGCCATTGCTTGAGCAGGTTCTTTTCATTCTTGTAAATGCCACAGTGGTTGTCACTGCGAAAACCAACCTGCTGAGCTGAGGCGGTGAGGGTGAGTAGTGCACAGAGTGCAAGAGCGAGCTTTTTCATATTTTTTTGTTTTTAGGGGATACAAGGGTATAAAGGGGATATAAGGGAATCAAGGGACGAATGTATTTACTATTGTCCGTATGCCCCAATAGACACACAATATTAGTAGTATAAGGCTGAAGGCTGCCAGACAAAGCGTCTGGAGACCCGCACCCATTACATTGGCGCTGATGCTGATCAAGGCTCCCGAACTGCCTGCCAATATGGCGTAGCAGGGGACGAGCAGGTTCTCGTGGAGCAGCATCGAGGTTAAGGTCTCGCGGGAGAAGCCTAACGCCAGATATTGCTGGATGACTGATTGCTGAGCCGTCAGATTCTTGCGGACGATGATGATAAGGCTGACGATGCCGAGCAAGAGTCCTAATCCTCCTAAGGTCAGGAAGATGAGTAGGTAAGTATCGGTCACCTCGAAGAACATCCGGATTCTCTCCTCTGTGGTTTGAATCAGGAGTCCATATTCGTTCATAGCTATCGAGAGCAGTTCTGCTGTCTCGGCTGGCTGTGATGTCTTGACCAACAGTACTTCGATGCCAGATTCATCGGGCCACAACTGGCGGAAGTCATTGGTCGACATGATAGCATTGCCATGAAAGATGCCTGTGGGGTAACTTCCTGCTATCAGTACCGGTGTCTGCTGTCCTTGGGTGTTGGTGTAGAAGATCGTATCACCAGGCAACTTCATCATGCTCCAGATCAAGGCTTCCTCATCTATATAGACAGCCGGGAGGCCTGAAGGTTTGTTTTCGGTAAGGCCAAAACTGCACATTTCGGACAATTCGACACCTAAAACGGTAGGAATCTCTACTTTATTGAGGTTGAGACAACTGGCTTCGTCGGCAGAATGTCGCATGAAAAGGAGAAACTGAGTATCTTCGGACAGGGCGTCAATATTCAGCTTCTGCCTGACTTCCGGATTGTTCAGGTCGTATTGAACCGGTACACGACTGTCAAGGTAAAGCTGGTAGCCACCGGTGGCCGTGCCAATCATGGAGGCGTCGGTGAAATCCGGACGACAGAGACCTACGGCAAAGACTGTGAAGACTCCCATGCTCAGCGCCCAATAGGCCATGAGATGTTGGCGACGTGAGGCAAAGATGCTCTGCCACATCCGCTGCTGGCGACTCCAGAGCTGCTCTTTCTGCTCGGCTCGCTTCCGGATAAAGTGTTGCAATAACCATCCGAAAGCTACGATCCAGAGGAATCCGCTTATGACAAATAAGACAATCATGACTTTCTGATGGTTTTACTGATGAGATAATAGAGTGACAGGGCGATGATGACGAGGCCAATAATCCATCCGATAGCCAGTGTGCTGAGATGGATATGCAGCGAGAACCCCTCGGTATGCGTGGCGCCACTCCAGACATTGCCTAACAACCACAGGGTAGCGCCAGTGTAGAGGATGCCAGCAAGGACACCGACCGGAGAGGCTACCAATGCCACACTGAAGGCTTCCTGAAAATACATCTTACGGATCTCTTTTCTCGTAAATCCTAACTGACTGTAAAGCTCTGTCTCCGACTGGCGTAGAGAGAACATCTCTGCCAGAGGATTGAGCATCAGTAGGATGGCTGAGAGGATGATGAAGAACGCCAGGGCCAGGAAGAGGCTGGCAAAGTCAGTGCCATGTGTTGCAGCATAAAGGCCAGATGCCTTGGGCGAATGGATTGCTATTTGACAATCGCCTGGGGTGATTAGTGTTGCCTCTGCATCCCGATCGAAGCTCAAGGCGGTTGCCGTTCCCATCGTGTTGGTCCAATCCCCGACCACCGACTCGTAGGCAACGAGGGCTTTAGGAGTCTGGTGATAGTCGTACCAATAATCTTCGTCAATCTTGTGGATGCGATTCATTTCGATGGGCAGATCACTGTCCCAGTCGGTACACTTCTCTACGTTGCTAAGGCCTGGGAATTGGGCAGAAAGCAAAGGATCGGCCATCAGTTGAGCGAGAGGGACGATGTCAGCAACGACAAAAGCCTGCTCAGTGGTAGAGAGGTTCTTGAGATTGCGCGAGAGGAAATAACTCATCTGGACGGTATCGCCGGCATGGACGTGCAGACGTGCGGCAGCATAGTCGGAGAGGATCATTTCCTGATCTTTGAGATTACGACCTTGCCAATTGCTGACAGCGGTCACAAAAGAATATGGAACACTGTCGTTACGATGGGTGAGATCATTGACCAGATATGAGAAATAGATGTTCTTTGTCTGGTATTTGCTCACGATGTTGTCGGAGAGGAAGATGCGGTCGGTGGTGACAGTTCCTTCGTTGACATGGAGGCCTGAGAGCGAGGGATGCCAGATCGAAGCGAACTGTTCCTCGTTGATAAAACTCTCTGAAAGGATGAGGTTGATGCGATGCTCCAGTTCCATAATCTCACCCAGTTCTTCACGATTCACAAATATGTTGAGCGGCAAGGTCTGCTCGTTCTTAAGCAGCAGGTTCCCGCCTTGTGCGACACTCTTGATACCATCGATGTGAAGACGTAGTTGAGTGGCGTAGCTTTTGGTGACAAAAAGGCTGCCAGAAGGAACCAGATTATGGGATGGCAGATGGAGCACAATGTCCTCCGCACCATGAAGCTGGTTGGCCAGTGGCTGGTTGATGACGGCGCTGCCATAGCCGATGGAATCATGATCGCTGCCCCAGACATAAACAGGAATGTAACGTTGGTCATCAGATACGAAACCTTGCATCAAGAGGTATCCACGGGAGTGAGCTAACAGCTCTGATTGCATGATCTCCTCCTGGAGGAAGCCTGTGCCGCTGGAGATGATAGTCTCTGTGTTGCCCAATCGCTCATAGACACGGTCGGTCAAGGTGCCTTTGACCGAATCGCCCAATAACAAACTACCCGTCAAGACGGCCATCATGACAATGACGGCAAGCACCACCAACCGATAGAATCGGCTGTAGTAACGGCGGCTTTGGGTGATGAGGGTAGTATTCATTATTATATATGGTTATGCTTTGTGCAACTTGCCTTCTGCCAGATGGTAAATAGTATCTGCTACCTGTGCCATGTGATCGGAATGAGTGACCATGATGATGGTGGTATGCAGTTCGGTGCAGACCTTGCGGAATATCTCGGCAATGATTTTTGCATTAGTGGCATCGAGCTGTCCAGTAGGTTCGTCGGCCAAAAGGAAGTGAGGCCTATTGATCAATGCACGACAGATGGCTACGCGAGCCTTTTCTCCGCCAGAGAGTGTCATGATGGGGTGATCCTTCAATGCTTCAATTCCTAAAAAGGTCATTAGCTCTTTGGCATGAACGAGTGACTCTTCTGGACATTGTTTATGCTGGGCAAGGATCGGAAGAAGTATGTTCTGCAGAGCTGTGAATTGAGGAAGAAGACGGTGATCTTGAAATACGAATCCGATTTCTTGATTCCTGATCTGAGCCAGTGTCTGCTCGTCATTGACAGATAGCATCTCCTTGCCATTGAGCATATAACTGCCAGAATCGGCACGGAGCAAGGTTCCCAGAATGGAGAGTAAGGTAGTCTTGCCTGCCCCCGATTCGCCGGTGATGGCGATAAAACTGCTGTCCTCGACTTGTAGCGAAAGCTTGTCAAGGATGACGCGGTTGCTTGTGCCGTCGGCGTAGCATTTGGTTATATCGGTCAACTGAAGCATAATAGAGTTCCTCTTGAAGTTAAGATATAGAAGCGGTGGTTAATGATGGCTGGAGAGGCGATAATCTGTTCTCCGACCTCATAATGCCATAATTCTGTGCCGTCCTTAGCATCGAAGATGGACACATGGCCGTCTTTGGTGCATACCAGCACCTTGTCCTGAGCCACTAGCGGAGCACATTCGCCAGTCGAGCCACGCAACATCTTTTGCCACGCTACGGAAGCATCCTTGCGGTTGATGCGTGTGAGATAACGGTCGCCAGTGAGAAGATAAACTGCATCGGGAGATACGGTAGGCATGGCTACCGAGCCTTCGCCTTCTTCGCTCTTGTCTCCACTGGCTTCATGCAGCTTGGTGTGCGAGAGGATTTTGCCTTGTTCATCTATGCGAATGTCATAGACGTTGCCCTGATAGTCGCTGATGGTGATGGCATCGTCCCAGATGGCAGGCGAAGCTGGTACGTAACTGTCCAAAAGCAAGGAGTCGCAAGCCATTCCTGTGTCGGTATTGATGATGCGAAGCCAGGAATCACAGCCTCCGAACACCAGATTCCTGTTGCTGACAGCTGCTGCTCCGTTGATATAATAACCTGTTTCGTATTGGCTTATCTTGATGCCGGTCGTTGCATCGAGGGTATACATGTAGTTGTCATAACTGCCAATGAGCAGATGATCGTCAATGATATTGGGCGAACCGGAGATCTGTCCTTCTGTTTCAAAGTTCCAGATTTCGGAGAGCTCTTTTTGTCCGGTCATTGCATCGCGATTGATAGCTAATGCTACGACCATTCCATCAATTCGACCAATGAAAATCCTATCTTTGTCGATGATAAAGGAGGCTTCAACTGGATTGCCAAGAGAGTAGCTGAGGCAAGAATCACCGTCAAGCGTATACCCGATCAGATCGCCTTTGCGGCTCAGCGTGTAGATGATCGAATCATGGACAATAGGTGCTGCGACGGTGCGCGTCTGTCTTGAGATACTCCACGATAAGGTCGGCTCGGCAGGCAACGAGCAAGTGGTATAGCCGCAGAGGGAGGGAGAGCCTCTGAAGATGCTCCATTCCATCTGTTCACCATCCTCCTGCGAGGTAATTACTCCGCAGGATGCCAGCAGACCTATTATTAATATATAGTAGAGATATCTCATTCTTTTACATACAACGCTCCGGTAGGGCAGAGTCTTGCAATATCCTCATTGACATTCTTTTTGCACTGATCAGCAATGACCACCTCCATATCAAAACCTCGGTGTCGGAAGGTGAAACCATCCTGGGTATTATACACACAAAGGCCACACCTTACACACTTGGCTGGTTCATAATAAAGATTGCCGACGATGTGCTGCTGTACCTTGACTGGCAGTCGGGAGTCAACACCATAGCGTGAGGCTTTGATGTTGGCAGCAGTGGCATGAGCTCTGAGTTTGCACTTGGCACGACCTTCACAAGCACAATGCAGGCATCGCGAAGGCTGTGCATACTCCTCTTTGAGCCACGCCTTTTCTGCTTCGTTGTACTGGGTGATGCGAGAGGAGAAAGTCTCTTTGGAAATATTCGCTATCGAGGTAGCATCTTCGGCCTCTTTCTGTGCTGGATGAGCCGCGATCTCGTTTATTATTGCTCGGATGCTGACACTCTCATCGAGACGTCCGCGGCGACAGGCTTTCTCACAGGGAGCCTTGCAAGTAGAACAAGGCAACTGTGTTACATCTGACACTGCATTGAGAAGGGTATAGGCCTTATCCAACTCGCTTCGGTCATAATAGAGCAGGAGTTGAGCCACATCGATGTGTGACGGGCAGACGATGGTGCAAGGGGCTTCGCAGTCGGCGCGATGGTCGCTGAGCAGGAGTTCGAGAGACATCTTACGTATCTCTTTCACTTCGTCCGAAAGTGCATCGATGACCATACCCTCAGTCGGGAAGGTTCCGCAACTTGGAATCATCTTGCCATTGGCCTCATTCTTGACAGCGCAAACCATGCAGGAAGGCTGGTGTTGCGCCTCCTGCGAAAAGCAGAGCGACGGGATGTCATATCCTGCCTTACGGAGTTCTACAATCAGTGGTTCCTGACCAGAGACCTCAAGTTCTTTGCCGTTAACGGTTATTTTCATTTCAGTGAGGAGTTGTTACGCTTCGCTCCACGCGAGCAAGCTCGGAGAGAAGTGAGGAGTTAGGAGTTTTAGTTTCCCTTGGGTACTTTGATAATCGCCTTATAATCACACTCGTCTATGCACAAACCACATTGCGTACAGATATCTGTCTGTATCTTGTGTTTCTGATAAGGTGTATATTCGATGGCATTGGCCGGACAAGAACGAGCGCACTTGGTACAGCCGACGCAATCGTCAGTAATCTGCAGCTTGACCATCGCCGTGCACGAACCTGTGCGACAGATACCCTGGACATGCTCCTCGTACTCGTGTCGGAAATATCTTAGCGTTGACAGTACAGGGTTTGGAGCCGTATTGCCTAAACCGCATAGTGCTGATAGCTTGACACTCTTGGCCAATTCCTCCAGTCGGTCAATGTCTTCCATCTTGGCCTTGCCAGTAGCGAGTTTGTCAAGAATGTCGAGCATACGACGTATGCCGACGCGACAGAAGGTACACTTGCCGCAAGACTCTTCGCTGGTGAAACGCAGGAAGTAACGGGCAACATCGACCATACAGCTCGACTCGCTCAGTACGACGAGGCCGCCAGAGCCCATAATGGCTCCCATTCGGTTGAGTGCATCGAAATCAACTTCAGCATCACACAATTCGGCAGGAATACATCCACCAGAAGGACCTCCGGTCTGTACGGCCTTGAGCTGTTCGCCGTTCTCGACTCCACCACCGATCTCTTCGACAATTTGGCGAAGTGTGGTTCCCATAGGCACCTCGATGAGTCCTCCATGATTGACCTTACCAGCCAATGCAAAGACCTTGGTGCCACGGCTACCTTCTGTACCGACCTTACCGTAAGTTTCAGCACCATTGCGTATGATGTAGGAAATCTGGCTGTAGGTCTCTACATTATTAATAAGTGTAGGTTGGCCGAAAAGTCCTGACTGAGCAGGGTAGGGTGGTCGAAGATGAGGGAAGCCTCGTTTGCCTTCGATAGAGGCAATGAGCGCCGTCTCTTCGCCACAGACAAAGGCACCAGCACCTTCGAAGACGCGGATGTCGAAAGAGAAATCTGTGTCGAGAATATGCTCTCCTAACAAACCCTTCTGTCTGCACATCTCCAGCGCCTTACGTATGCGGATAACTGCTTGAGGATATTCTGCGCGGATGTAGAAGATGCCTTCGATGGCACCTACAGCATACGCTGCAATGATGAGGCCTTCGATGACGCGCAAAGGATAGGATTCGAGCAAGATACGATCCATGAAGGCTCCTGGATCACCCTCATCGCCGTTGCAGATGATGTAGGCAGGTTTATCGACAGCATTGTTAGCCACCATCTGCCATTTGCGGCCAGTAGGGAAACCTCCGCCTCCTCGACCTCTCAATCCGCTCTTCAATACTTCGTCGATGATCTCCTGACGCGACATCTGAGTCAAGGCCTTGCGCAAAGCCTCAAAGCCACCGAGGGAGATATACTCGTCGATATCCAACGGGTTCAGGTGTCCGTAACCTTCGGTAGAGATGCGGTGCTGATGTCCGAGGAAGGTATTGATCTCATGAGTACGTTCCTTCTCTGGTGTCCAGAGGATATTGTCCCATGTCTGGTCGGTGTGGAAGGTATTGACCTGATTGAGAATCGCATTACGCAGTCGGCGCAACCGGCTCGACGGACGGAAGTGATGCAGCAGGATCTCCTTCACCTCCTGGGGTTTGATATTCGGGTATCGAACGATCTGTCCATCTGGCATGGCCACATCGATGAGTGGTACCTGATTGCAAGCTCCGACACAAGAGATAGGTTTGATGCGGACGTTGATACCCAGTTCCTTGCACGACTGCAGGATGGCCGCATGTATCTCAGCGGTGCCACTTGCCTGGCAGCAGTTCTCAAGTCCGATGCGGATTTCGCCCTGTACCTCGCTGCTGTCTTCCTGCTCATTTTGGCTGTTCGCCTGATTGCCTATTGCCTCGAACTCTTCGAGCATCTCGCGCACTCGACCCGGCTGCACATGACCGAAGATCTTGTCATCGATCTGCACGACTGGAGCCAGTGCACAGCAACCTAAGCAGGCAACTCTCTCGATGGAATACTGCTGATCGTTAGTAGTGATGCTGTCAGGAGCGATGTTCAGTTCACGGCGGATAGCGTCATAAACCGTATTCGCACCCTTTACATGGCAGGCCGTACCGATACACACCTTGATAATGTGCTTACCGTATGGTACCATACGGAACTGCGAGTAGAATGATGACACGCTGATCAGCTGCGCACGGTCAATCTCTGTCCGTTCGTAGATTCGGTTCAAGGCATCCGATGGCAGATAGTTGAATTCCTGCTGGATGGCTTGAAGCAGCGGTATGATCATCTCTCGTTGTGTTCCGATGCGGTCAATGATAGCATCCGTTCTCCGCACCATGGCCTGTACGGCTTCATCTGGCGATTGGAACTTGCAGTCCTTGCACGAGCTCATGAGTTCAATGTATATAAATATATATAATGTGTAGTTTCGCGCTTTAGCAGTTGCAGTTGCTTCGCTTGCAAAACCTGAGTAAAAATCATTTCTTGACGCAGTAGAGCGAATTGTCGGTGCGAACCACCATCATACCATCGGTGAAGGCTGGTGTCGCAAAGGTCTTCTCACCCGTATCAAATGAGGTGATGAGGCTGAAATCCTTGGCCGAGAAGATAAAGACCTTGCCGCTGTTGGCAAAGAGATAGACCTTGCCGTCAACGACCATTGGCGATGAATAGAAGGCCTCCGAGAGATCATGCTCCACCTTCATCTCACCCGTTTGAGCATCGTATGCACAAACCATACCGTAGCTGGTGGCACAGAATACCAGCTCCTGTGTAGTTGCAAGGCTCGAACACTCTGGCAGATAGTCGGAAGCTTCCCACACGGTCTCGCCGGTTGCTCCGTTGATGGCGATGCACTTGGCATATTCACTGGCACCATAGATGATGCCGTTCGAGCTGGCAGGACTTGATCCGACTTCGCCGCTCAGACACTCCACACGCCACAACTCGTTTCCGTTGCTGGTGCTGTAAGCCGAGATGGCCGGATTGCCCATGACTACAAGCTGCGCCTTGCCATCGACGGTTGCAATGATCGGAGAGCTCCATGAGATCTTGTCCTTCGAGCTCTTGTTCCAGATGACGTTGCCGGTTTCTGCATTGAGAGCCAGCACCTGCGCCTTATCGTTATTCTGATACTGAATAAAGAGCGTCTTGCCATACATCAGCAGCGAAGACGCATAGCCGTAATGATTGTCCGGGAGTCCGATGTTCTTGGCCCAAAGGCGATTACCGTCCATGTCTGCACAGATTAGATCGCCCGAAGCAAAGATGGCACAGACCTGATTGCCGTTAGTCGCAGCTGTACTAGCTGCAAGTCCGGTATCTCCATTGACGCGTGGCATGGTTGCTGGCGACCCTGTGATATTATCAGCCTTCAGCGTCCACTGAAGTTCTCCGGTATAGACATCGTAGCAATAGAGCTCGCGTGCATTATCGTCAGCGCCAGTCAGGAAGACTTTACGTCCAGAGATAATTGGTGAATTGTATCCATGACGAGCGATAGGCGACTGCCAGAGGATGTTCTTTTTGCTCTTCAGATCCCATGAGGTGGCGATTCCTCTGGCTGCAGACTTGGCACTTGACTGATTGCCTCTGAAACCGTTAGACGTGATTTTAGGGATAGGGAGCTCCTCATCCTCTTGTTCTTCTGCCGACTTTTCATCTGCTTGTGCCGGAGTTTCTGCGTCCTGCTCCGACTGCTCAGGTTCGGCTTCGTTGTCCGCTGTCTGTTCTGTTTCAGAAGCCTGTGCAGAAGCAACTCCCTCATCGGTGTTTGCATTCATCGTACCTTCAGAGTCGGCCAAGAGCGATGCTTCCTCCTCCTGGCTATCCTGCTTGAAACTGATATGCTGGAACGCAATGAAACCGATGGCAATAGCCAATGCACCGATGCCGATACCCGACAAGTATTGTCTTGCCTTGCTTTTGGTCATCCATTCGTCAATCGGGTCAAGCTCTTTTTCTGGCAGTGTCTTCGATTCTTTATAATAGAAATTGAGACAAACGGTCAGGATCAGTGCCATGGCCAGCAGGATGTAACCACCCATCTTGATGTGGCCTTCCTGCACAAAATAAGCTTTGCGTGCAATCAGGTCGAGCTGACGGATCTGCTGCTGTAGTTCTGCGTTGTCGCTATTCGATTCGTTAAGCTCCTTGAGTGTTGACAGCACCTCTGATTCGAGCGGTGAGACTTGTCTCATCTGGTAGTAGCTGACGGACATCATAGCGGCTAATGCCAGCATGAAGATTGCTGTGACAATAGCGATGTTGCGATATAGTTTTCTCATAATTTTTCCTTTTTCAGATTCTGTGGACAGTAGTTGAAACACTTGCCACACATGGTGCAATGAGCGTTCAATATCTCGTATGTGCGACGACGGCGCTTGAGGGACAGCTTCAGGAGCTTGAATCCGATGACGAAGCCAATAAGCGCTCCTGCAATCCATGACCATACCTTGAAGTCCTTCTGAATCTCTTCGACCTGCACCTGCAGATCTTCAATCTTACGACCCATAGCATGGAAGGTCTCAACCTCGATCGTCTCTTCAAACTCAGGATTGTTCTGTTGTTCGATGAGCAGATCATAGAGGTACACATCCTTGTGTGCACGGCTCAGAGCGTCGCTGTTTTCGCCTACCAGCATACCTCCTGCTAGGGTAAAGATTGGCAACAGGATAGCCAACAGGAAGACGCGTCGGATACCCTTCGTGTCAGTATTCTTGCTCGATTGGGGTGTGCGAATCGCATCGACCGGACAAGACTTGCTGCACAAAGCGCAGTTGATACACTTCTGATCCGTAATCTCCAGTTTCTTCCACGACAGCGAACTGAACACACTCAGCAACGCTCCGTAAGGACAGAGGAACTGACAGAATGGGCGGCCAACTACGGTAGAGAGCAACAGCGTGGCGATGCCGAAGATGATCATACCCATGTCTCCACCCAGTCGGAAGATGCCTATGAATGGGTCAAAGCGACAGATTAGGAACTGACTTCGTGTCGCCGCATAGAGGATCGTAAACGCCAGATACATCCATGGAATGATACTCAGCGCCGATGACACCGCTCTCGAAATGCGGAAGTTACGCACATTGATCAGCTCCTGGATAGCACCTAACGGACAGACACCTGCACAGAATACTCTGCCGAAAAGAAGTGCGAAGAGGATAGGAATCAGGAACAGCAGCGCCACGAACCAAGGCAGATGATACGTAGAGTCAGTCAGTGCCAGCACCACATTCTGTATCGAGCCGACGCTACAGATACAACCGCTGCGGAAGAACCCGAAATACAGCACCGAGATAATCGATGTCGAGTAGATGACCTTGCGGCTGCGCTTCTTGTATGCCGCCCAGGTCACGAGGCACATCATGCCGATGAGCAGCACAATATCGACCACATTCCAGAGTTGCTCGAAAGGCATGCCGTGCAAAATCTCCGGATATTCGTAGCCAGACGTGAAGTCCGGCTTCGGAAATCTAGCTTCTGCCATAGCTCGCAACGATGTGCCAGCCAGGGCGATGTAGGTGAGGATTCTCTTACGCATGATCTTTCAGTTTATAGGCCTCATCAGCTGAGACACGTTGAATGGCATCTGATGGACATACCTTAGCAATCTGACATTCATTACACTGCTGACAGATATCCTGCTGTATCTGCAGGAACAATGATCCGTTGCCGAACGAGGTGCATCCCTTGACACACTTGCCGCACCCGTTGCAGAGGTTTTCGTCAATGGTGTATTCAAAATAAGGCTCCTCGACGAACTTACGACTGATGGCACCCGTAGGGCACATCTGATTCTCAGCCGCCGTATTGAGCTCCTTGACGCTCGGACGATAATAGCCGCCACAGAGGTCACAGTAGCCGCATACACGGTTGGCATGGAAACACTTCACGGCCGAAACAGGGAGCACGCAGTCAGTTTCACAGCGTCCGCATTGCACACAAGCGTAGGGGTCGATCTGCCAGAACGTATCGCTCTCTTTTCCTTTCGACTTGGAGAAGAGGATGCCACCGGTGGCCAATGCAGCTCCTCCGGCAAGGAAAGAACCACATTTGCGCAGGAAGTCGCGCCTGTCTATCGGTCTTCGCATTTTATCTTTGTTATCCATAGGGGTCAAATGTTAACTTTCAGCGGACAGTCTTTCGTACATTGTCCGCACGCTGTCTGTTGGCTCAAGTTTCGGTTGTATTGGAATATCGACACTTTCTGTTGTCCCGTCACAACGAGCTTGTCACCCATGATGCGGGCCTGATAGGCTTCCTTTCCTCCACCCAACGCCTTGGCATCGAGCAGGATGCTTCGGAAAGTTCCATCCTGAGCGTAGCAGCTGATGCGAGGGATTCCCTTTTCCGAAGTGAGCAATTCGCCGTGATTAGCAGCACTGAGTCGCGCAGGATTGCAGCAACCGCTGAAGGCTCCTGCTTGCGCACCTGCCTTGCCAAACGACTGCACAAACTCGCCGTCGGTCGTATATTGCTCGATGAGATGACGCCCTGGATTCGCACAGTAGATCATTCCATCGTTTTCAGTGATTGCAAAGTAAGGACTTGGCAGAATGGTTCCTGAAGGGCTGTTGATGAACCGTGCGAGGGTGCCGTCAAGGTTATATTTACAGATATTCTTGTTGGCAACATCGGTCACAAATACGCCCTCTGCGCAGACAGCAAAGCTGCAATAATCTGAATTGTCGCTGCAAGCCTCCCATGCGGTAACCTGCTGGCCGAGGCGATCGTAAACCTCTACTTTGTTGGCAAACAGCGCATAGATCTGGTCATTGAAGATAGCCAGGTCTCTTAGGTCATTGTCCGTAGCAAAGTCCTGCATCACCTCGCCGCTCATGCCATATATATAAATATGTGCAGGGGTTGCGATGTAGATGCTGCCATTATTGACGGCCATCGCGAGGATCTTGTCTGCCGCCTCAAATCCGAACGTGCGGCGGTAGGGCGAAACAAATTCTCCGTCCTCTTTCAGCAATTCAGGCGATTTTGATCGCTGGCTTCCATAGAACAGTTTCTTCGGATCGTTGAACATACGCCACACGCCGACTCCCACTACCGAGATGATAGCGGCACCGACGGCTGCAGAGCCTGTTGTTTTCAGAAATTGTCTTCTGTTCATTATATCCTGTTTACCTATTTACCTTTATTCAAACACCTTGAGACACTTCACCGTCTTGGAATCTCTCAGCAGTAGGAATCCGTCAGCGTATGCAATCGGTCCCCAAGCATCGATACCTTCCTCCATGACGCGCTGTTTGCGGAGCAAAGTCATGGATTTAGAGCTCACACGATAGGTATAAAGCTCTCCGTCCTCCTTGAAGGCAAAGAGCAGATCGTCGATGATCAGGTAAGGACCGAGGCCGAAGCGCTCATCTGCAGCAGAGGTCCAGATGGGCGAGTGGAGGTTGTCTGGCTGGTACATGGCCAGTCGTTCGCGCATACCACCACCGTCCTTTGGCAAGATTGTGATGAGTGTGCCATGATAATTGATCGGCGTCTGCTGTTCGCTCGACATTCCCTCATTGGCCTTATAGCTGTCCTTGATCACAGCCTCCCAGCCATTGCCGTTTTTGTCAACCTGGAGCAATGCACCACCTGCACCATAGCCGGCAACCAAGAAGATCTTATTGCTGCTGATCTGTAGCGGTGATGGAGCTACGACCGTAGGATGCCATTTGTTGGCACTCCAGAGCAATTGGCCTAAAAAATCCTTTTCGCCCGACACGCCACATACGCCACCCACACCGATGTACGTGTAGGTCTTGGTGCCACTGAGCACCATTGGCATGATCGAAGAGTGAGACATCCTAAGGCCGATCTTGTTCTCTGTGCTCCAGGCAATCTCACCACTCTTCAGGTCAATACCCACCATGAGCGTGTCTGTTCCAGCAGGAGCCAGTATCAGGTTGCCGTCGTCAATCAGCGGACATTGACCCGTATACCAGAAAGGAATCTCTGTACCGAAGCGCTTCTTCATATCGAGCGTCCAGTGCAGCGTTCCGTCGTTCTTGTCGCAACACATTACATGACCCTCAGGACCGATCGTGACGATGAATCCCTGGCTGATGGCAGGTATGGTGCGCGAGAAGCCGTGGTTGCGTTTCATCGGTACGCGATACCAGCGTCGCCAGAGCTGCTTGCCTGTGGTGAGCTCCAGACAGCGGAGTTCGTCGGCATTCATCTTCTCATTGTAGTCGAGCAGATAGACTTTGCCTTCTGAGATGACTGGAGCCGCGTGTCCTTCGCCGGTTTCAATCGTCCACTGTTCGAGATAGTTATCTTCGATGAGCTTCCTCTGTGGTTGATTGATGATCTGATTATTGCGATCCGCCCCTCTGAAGCAAGGCCACTCTCCACTCAGCGAGGTTGCCTGTCCCGAGGCCTCTTCTGCCATAAAGTACTCACCGATTACTACCTCATCGGCACGACGGGCATTGCCTTCCGGACGATGATCCGCGCCTGGCACCGCTTCGGTCATCCCTTGAGTAGGGTCATAGCAATGCCATCCGATGAGCAGCAGCAGGTAGAAGAGGGCTACTGCAAGGGTGATGTATTTGATTTTTTTATTTGTCATTGTATTCACAATTTATGGCGTGAAGCAGGAAGGTGATGCTATACAGCTCTTCCGAATACCAGAGGCGTGAGAAGTAAAGGCCGATAGGTTCGGGGTCGTAGAGCGATCCGTCCTTATACCTATTATATATATATTGCCAGCCTCGTCGGCGCTGCTCCTCATATTGTTTGCCGAAATGTGCTAATGCCGACAATGCTCGGCAAGTATAAGTCACTTTCGATTTCACTTCTCTGTTGCCACCCCATCCGCCATCTTCATTCTGCGTGGTCAGGAGGAAGGGGAGCTGAGCCGTGGCCAGTTCGATGGCTCGGGGTTGACGGCTCTGCATCAGGTAGTCGATGGCCGTGGCCGTACCATAGACAGGCGCTTTCTCGTCAGCCGCATCCTGATCGCCGAACCACAGCGGTGTCCAGCCAGCGGGTTGTTGATGACTGTCATGGTCGATACTTTTCTCCATCCAGCCGATCAGTCGATTCAGGCTTTGCTGCACTTCGTCCTTGAGAGGCTCCTCAAGAACGGGTAGCCACAATCCCATGGCCAGGATAGCGTGAGCCGTGATATCTGGCGAACTGCGATCGAAAGGTAGTTTGCCCCAACCTTTGCAGAAGGTCGGCATACCACCGTCATTGTTCTGCAGCCACATCAGCCAGCGCAAACCGTTACCGATCTTGTCATCGTATTGTCCCTGTGTGAGATGATGCAGGGCAACGAGCGCTCCACAAGTATCATCTCCGTCAGGTACTGATCCGCTCAGATCGCTCCATCCCCAACCACCAGGTGCAGCGGCTGTGAATGGATGAATCCCGGTAGTCGCATTCTTTTCAATGATCTTGGCCAATGCTTTGAGGTCGATGCCATCGTCGGTTGTCAGTACTTTGCCAGCAAGGCTTGTTACCCATCCAGAAAGATTCGTGTCGATCGGCCAAGCGCCATCTTCGCGAACGGTATCGACTAAGAATTGCGCACATCTTTGTGTCACAGGGTGCTCTTTGAGATCACTTTCTGCCAGGCACATAGACACAAATGCCGTCAATGGAGCGGCTTCGAGGAATCCTCCGTCCTCAGGCTGCATCCTCTCCATCACCTTGAGCGCCTTAGGTATGAATGGTTTGCGCAGGGAGGCTGTCCAACTACCTTTGCGACACGTCTGGCAGATGCCGATAGCGATGAGTGCAGGTATCGCATAGCTCACCACAGGCAGGTTGAGATACCTGAACAGGCTCTGTGGCAAGGTGGCAAGTTCGAACGGGAAGGTCGGAATCTTCTTCCAGTTGCTGATGACACCAGCCAAGGCGCACATCATCAGGATCGGCACCGAGAAGGTCAGGTCCTTGCCATAATAATTGATGACACCTTGTATCAAAGCCTCTTCGCTATCGCCACCAAACTGCTTGTTCAGATAACTTCTCGCCGCTGCGGGTGCCTGTCCGACGGCATAGAGCGAGACGTAGGTCAAGAGTGTGGCAGTCATGTTCGAAGGGCTCTCTACCGAATCTCCCCAACTTCCCTCTGGCGTCATTGTCCGATGCAGCCACTCCACACCCGCCTTAATCTGCGGCTCATACTTCTGAGCATCTATCCTCTGCAGCGCAAAGACGCTGACCGAGGTAGAGATAGCGCTGCTTGAAAGATGCCCTCTCCACATACCATCGGACGAACGACTCTCTTTGAGCCGTTGCAGTGCATCTGTATGTAGCTGTTCGAGTATAGAGATCATTTTTAGTTAGGAGTGAGGAGTTAGGAGTGAGGAGTTAGGAGTGAGGAGTTAGGAGTGAGGAGTTTTTGTCTGCCCTAAGCCTAACAATCCGTAGAATACATACTCCACGTCACTATAATCATCGAGCAAGGTAGGAGCGAAACCTCCTGAGTCGAGCCAGTGCAGAGAGATGAATGTCGTAGTATCTCTGACCTCTTGGCCAATGTTTTTTACCTCATCGCCGATGAGCCGTAGTGTAAAGAGTGCCACCGCTGTGGTCAGCAGATCAGGCGTAGGAGTCACCTCACTGGCACAGAACCCACCCGATTCATGCTGCCGCTCACACAGCCACTTGACCAGCGTCGCATCACAAGCCTTTCCGCTTTGGTGCTGCATGGTGAGGATGCAACATGCCGCCGTGGCGGTCAGAGTGTCTGGCTTCCGGATCTCACCGACTTCCGGCTGTCGCAGTTGCATCTCTTTGCGGATGAAGTCAAAGAACAGACCATAGACATCGTCTTTGCCAAGGCTTTCAGGCACAGAGAGCATCAATCCGTATAGCGGTGCTTTCCAGGGCGAAAATACCGCCTCAAGCACTCTGCCGAACTGCGTGTAGTAGGGTTCCGGCTTTCCGCCTGCATTGAGGTATTGTCCACCGACCTTCTGACTTGCCACAAATCGTTTCAATGCGCTTTGAGCCTCTGGTGTCAGCTGTTTGTAGCCCTTTCTCAATGCTCCATGTACCTGTATCAGCAACGGCCGTCTCATCCTAAGATCTTTTCAGTTACCTGATAGAGCAGACGCTTCAGTTCAAGGCTGTCCAATCCCTCCAGGGCATCCAGCGCCTGCTGATGATATTGGTTCTCGAGCGTCCTGACTTCCTGCAGCACTGCATCGAGCACCTCCTTGTTTGCTTCTGTCTGTAGCACCTGTCGCATATCGTCACAATGCAGCAAATCATCGACAAGCGCTTGGTTATCAGCCTTGGCGCAAAGGAGGGCCAATACGGCCGAAGGTCGCAATGCCAGTTTGCCGTCATGCTGTCCGAAGTCCTCGCGGTCATCCTTCAGCTGGTAGGCAATGCCAAGCGCCTCGGAGTATTCGGTCAGCATCGGTCGCAGATGGCCGAATCGTCCCGTGCAACTCAAACCTAACAGCAACGCCACCTCAAAGGCTGGGACAGTCTTGTGGCGCGAGATGAACGTCACATACTCCATGTCGATAGGCGTAGGGTGTTCGCTCCACACCAGCTCTGCTCCTTGTCCCTTGCACAGCTTCATGTGTGCATTGGCAATGAGTCGCACCAGTTCCGGATTGTTGCTCTCGGCCAAGATGCGATAGCCTTCACCCAGCAGCGCATCGCCAGCATTGATGGCAAACGCCTCGCCGTAGAGAGCATGGATGGTCGGCTGACCGTATCGGCTCAAGTCGCTGTCTTCGATGTCGTCATGTATCAGTGAAGCCTTGTGGAAACACTCTACGGCCACAGCAGCGCGTTTCACATCTGCAGTCGGTTCTGCTTTCCCCATCAACGCCTGCCACACAGAGGTCAGCAGGAACGGACGCCATCGCTTGCCCTCTCGGCAAATCCAGTCGAGGCAGACGGTCGATGTGCGG
This sequence comes from Bacteroidales bacterium, assembly GCA_045598885.1. Taxonomy (GTDB): domain Bacteria; phylum Bacteroidota; class Bacteroidia; order Bacteroidales; family UBA3663; genus Liminaster. Next base: position 932 of record JAZRVB010000099.1, on the reverse strand, counting down.
TCGTCAGCAGGGGAGAGGAGCTGCGATAATTCGCCTCGGCTGAACCAGCGATCCACTTGCTGATGCACCTTTTCGTGGTCAAGCAAGGTGAGCGATGATTCGTCGATCATGCTGAGCAGCTCGAGCACGTAATCATTATCTACATGTGTATTGCGGCAACCAGAGTCATTGAGCACGATGGCAAGGCCTGGCACAGCGTGACGTACCAGCAGCGGGAAGGCCTTCTCCAGCGAGTCGAGACAGCTGACACCGATCACCGCATCCACCACATGGTTCTCAATCAGTTCGATGACCTGTGTGAATCCTTCAGCTACGATGCTCAGCGAACCCAGTTCCTCGGCCTTATCCTGCAGCGAAGGGATGTGGCAACGTCCGCAGCGGTGGCACAGCAAGCCATATTCGTCAAACTCCGCCTGACACATACCGTCGCAACTGAGGCATTTAGGCAACATGAGCAGACGACGTTCGCGAGGGATGCTGGCCACCGTATCGAGCCACAGCTGATTGTTGATTTCCACCATCAGCCACGCCTTCATATCGCCTAAGGTAGAATCATAAGCCGATGTTTCAGCAAACTCTGCTGCCAATATATCCAGGCGTTTGAGCGAGATAGGAGGACACAACGCCTTCTGCTCCACAAAGTCCTTCAGGGCTCTGCGTAGCTCCATTCGCTTCTCCAGCGTCTCCGGTATCCCTCTCGTCTGTAAGGTCATTTTTTAATTCTTTAATTCTATAATTCTCTCATTTCTCCATCATCCGTATGCTCCGAATCCGAAGAAATAGTTGCGTTTCAGCCAGCGGTAAGGCGCGCTTCGTTCAGGAATCGCTTCTTCACCCATGTCGTGACCCGATACATGCTGCATCTGCTGGTATTCATTCATCACCGTGCGGCGGCTGGTTGTCTCGCTGGCATTCTGCTGCTGCAGGAACTC
>JAZRVB010000098.1:0-1158 GCA_045598885.1 Bacteroidales bacterium | reverse complement strand
CGTAACTTAGGGATAAGGGGAACTCAGGAATGAGTCACAGAGAATAGGCCCAGGCGACTGTTTAGCAAAAACACAGGTCTCTGCTAAATCGAAAGATGAAGTATAGGGGCTGACGCCTGCCCAGTGCTGGAAGGTTAAGGGGAAATGTCAGGCAACGAAGCATAGAACCGAAGCCCCAGTGAACGGCGGCCGTAACTATAACGGTCCTAAGGTAGCGAAATTCCTTGTCAGGTAAGTTCTGACCCGCACGAATGGCGTAACGATCTGGGCACTGTCTCAACAGCATACTCGGTGAAATTGTAGAACTGGTGAAGATGCCAGTTACCCGCGATTAGACGGAAAGACCCCATGGAGCTTTACTGTAGCTTGATATTGGGTTCTGGTGATAGATGTACAGAATAGGTGGGAGACTATGAAACACGGGCGTCAGCTTGTGCGGAGTCACCGTTGGGATACCACTCTTCTGTTACCGGAATTCTAACCTGCTCCCGTGATCCGGGAGGGGGACACTGTCAGGTAGGCAGTTTGACTGGGGCGGACGCCTCCAAAAGAGTAACGGAGGCGTACAAAGGTCAGCTCAGCATGGACGGAAACCATGCAAAGAGTGTAAACGCATAAGCTGGCCTAACTGCGAGAGAGACATTTCGAGCAGTAACGAAAGTTGGTGTTAGTGATCCGGTGGTTTGTAAGTGGTAATGCCATCGCTCAACGGATAAAAGCTACCCTGGGGATAACAGGCTGATCTCCCCCAAGCGTCCACAGCGACGGGGAGGTTTGGCACCTCGATGTCGGCTCATCACATCCTGGGGCTGTATTCGGTCCCAAGGGTTCGGCTGTCCGCCGATTAAAGTGGTACGCGAGCTGGGTTCAGAACGTCGTGAGACAGTTCGGTCCCTATCTGTCGTGGGCGCAGGATATTTGAGAGGAGCTGTCCCTAGTACGAGAGGACCGGGATGGACGTACCTCCGGTGCACCAGTTGTTCCGCCAGGAGCACAGCTGGGTAGCCGTGTGCGGGAGTGATAAACGCTGAAAGCATCTAAGCGTGAAACATGCTTCAAGATAAGATATCCCATGACTTTAAGTCAGTAAGGTCACTTGTAGACTACAAGTTTGATAGGTCGGAGGTGTAAGCACAGTAATGTGTTCAGCTGACCGAT
>JAZRVB010000097.1:0-3243 GCA_045598885.1 Bacteroidales bacterium | reverse complement strand
TCCTGGGAGTCTTTCCGTGCACAGATTCCAGCAGGTCTGAATTTCAATCTTACCGGTATGCCTCATTGGAATACCGACCTCGGCGGTTTCTTCTGTGCCAAATATAATGGCCCGGGCTTTAAAGCTGCACAGAATCCGCTTTATCAGGAACTCTACGTCCGTTGGTTGCAGTTCGGAGTATTCTGTCCGATGATGCGAAGCCATGGCGCTGATGCTCCTCGCGAGATCTGGCAGTTCGGAGAGCCTGGTTCTGTGGTGTATGAAGCCATTGCCAAGAGCATCCGTCAGCGATATTCTCTTATACCTTATATATATAGTACCTCTTGGCAAGTGACACACAAGCAAGGTTCGTTTATGCGCGCCCTGGCGATGGACTTCCCGAAGGATAAGCAGGTATGGGATCTCAACAGCGAGTATATGTTTGGCGATGCTTTCCTTGTAGCGCCTGTACTTCATGCACAGTATACCCCAGAGATCGAAGGACACATTGATGCTATGGAAGGATGGAATCATACCAACAATCAGGCAACAGAGCGAAAGCAACTGGTCAACTTTACCGAGGCTCGTGAGATGAATATCTATCTTCCTGCCGATGCTGGTTGGTATGATTGGTATTCTGGCAAAAAGTATGAGGGCGGACAGCAGATCTCTTATCCGACTCGTTTCGATGAAATTCCATTGATGGTACGTGCTGGTAGCATCGTGCCAATGGGTCCTGAAGTACAATACACCACCGAAAAGGCTTGGGATTGCCTGACGCTCCGCGTTTATCCTGGTGCTGACGCTTCTTTTGTCTTGTATGAGGATGAGTTCGATAACTATAACTATGAGGAAGGCAAGTTTACTGAGATCCCTCTCTGTTGGAATGACAAGTCTCGTACTCTCACCATTGGTAAGCGCCAGGGAGCATACGAAGGAATGATTGAAAGTCGTACGTTCAATGTGCAGTTGCCTGATGGTACACAGAAATCTGTGCAATACGAAGGCAAGCAGCTTCGCATAAAGATGTAATCTGCGAGAAAAGCCTATATATTATAAATAATGTGTATGAAGAACTTCTTTTATTCATTAGCATTAGGATCGATATTGTTCTCTGCCTGCACAGAGAAGCTGGATTATATTCCACCTGTGCAGGTTGCGGTCAATAATTCGGCAGCAGATGGTCATAGTACACTGATCTTGAGTTATGTATCAGATCAGCAGAGCAAATCGTTTGCAGAGGTTACTCGACTGGGACTAGTCACGCCACTGGATAGTGCCAGCGTCTGGACAGTGGCCTCGACAAGCAAGCCTGTGCAGCTCCATGAGTCGTATGACATGCTCATCGGCAAGAAGCTCCATTGCGAGAATGACGGACAGCAGGTAGATTATATGCTCGAGGATGACCAGGGACACAAGCAGCGCCTTGAGGTGCGCACCTATACTGATGGCGTGGCTTTCCGCTATGTGCTTTGCGAGGGATATGAGACGCCACAGCCTTTACTCGGAGAGAATACTACATTGCAGTTCCACTTTGACAATGGATATCAGCGCTGGTTGCAGCCGTGGACAGAGCCTTATGAGGCCTTCTTCCCGAAGAATCCAGACGAGAAAGAGGGTGACCATTGGGGGTATCCAGCACTTTTCAATCCTTGTCACACGGGAGATGTTGAGCCACTTTATGTATTGCTTTCTGAATCGAATGTAGAGAGAGGCCATAGCGCTTCGAGCTTCTATACTACGACTCAGGATGGCGTGGGATATCGTATCCAGCCAGACATGATGGAGGGTCAGGTGCAGACAGGATGGACTTCTCCTTGGCGTGTCCTCATCGCGGGAAGTCTGGCCGATGTAGTAGAATCGACGCTGATTACCGACCTTGCTCAGCCATGTGCTTACGAAGATACTTCCTGGATCAAACCTGGTGTAGTTTCCTGGATTTACTGGGCGTACAACCACGGCTCGAACGACTATCAGATCGTGTGCGACTACATCGATATGGCAGCACAACTCAACCTCCCCTACATGCTCATAGATGCAGAGTGGGACGAGATGGGCAACGGCGGCACCATCGAGGATGCACTCAATTATGCCAAAGAGAAAGGTGTCAAGCCTCTGATCTGGTATAACTCTACCACCGCGTGGATTGACTGGGCACCAGGACCGAAGTATCGCTTGAATGATCCGGAGAAGCGCGAAGCAGAGTTCCAGTGGTGTGAGGATCATGGCATTGCTGGTGTGAAGATTGACTTCTTCCAGGGTGACCGTGAGGTGACGATGAACTATTGCATCGACCTGCTTGAGAGTGCAGCTCGTCATCACTTGCTGGTCAACTTCCATGGTGCGACCATCCCTCGTGGCTGGTTCCGTACTTATCCGAACCTCGTTAGTACTGAGGCTGTCTATGGCGCGGAGTGGTATAATAACCTGCCTGTCCTCACTGATCGTGCAGCAGCTCATAATGCTACGTTGCCTTTCACTCGTAACGTGATTGGTTCCATGGATTATACGCCTTGTACGTTCACCGATTCGCAGCACCCACACATCACGACAAATGCGCATGAATTGGCTTTGACCGTGTTGTTCGAATCTGGTCTGCAGCATTTGGCTGATCGCCCTTCGTCTTATCTCAACCAGCCACAGGAGGTGCAGGATTTCCTTTCGAACCTACCCTCTGTCTGGGACGAGACGCGCCTCCTGAGTGGAGATCCTGGTCATCATGTCATTATGGCTCGCCGCAGTGGTGACACTTGGTATATTGCGGGTATCAATGGTACCGATGAGCAGCTGGAACTTTCAGTCGATATGACAGACTTTGCCAGTATGGAGGTAACTAAGTTCTGGGATGTTCCTATGCCAATGCCAACGACACTGACCGATCCGGAAGAGATTGCCAAGTATTGGATGATTCAGAAGGGCAAGGTTACCCAAGAAGAGGGTGAATCGGTGACCCATTATGAAAATAAGTTCACCACGATGCCTCGTGGAGGATTTGTTATTGTTGCAAAGAAATAATCAACATTACCTATATTTATGAATAAGAAACTATTCTTAGCACCAGCCTTGTTGCTGGCAGCTACTGAGATGATGGCGCAAGATCCTATCGTCCAGACCAAGTTCACTGCCGATCCTGCCCCTATGGTATGGAACGACACGGTTTACCTTTACACTACCCATGATGAAGACGACGCTCGTGGCTACGCCTTCAAGATGCATGACTGGTTGCTCTACACCTCGACCGACATGGTCAACTGGAAGGAGTAT
>JAZRVB010000096.1:0-4691 GCA_045598885.1 Bacteroidales bacterium | reverse complement strand
TGAGCCAGCCGCACCAGGCACTAAGAGCGAGTGCTGACCAACGACAGGACCGCTGTTCTTTTCTTCGAGGTCAAGATTGGTGCCAAGTAGGATCTTGAGTTTCTGTTCTTGGGTCATCGCCTTGACCACCTCATCCACACTGGACGTCTGGAGTGTCACCGGTCCTTTCGAACATGCTGTCGTAGCAAGTAGGGTAGCAACTGCACAAGCAGAGAGTATTCTTGTTTTCATAAATATTATAAGATGTTTAAAGATGAAATGAGCAGTATCCTGTCACTTGCATTGCCGACCTTGACCTCAAAAGCGCCCTTTTCATACATCCAGGCTTTCTTTTCCGGATGGTAGAACGAGAGGTCATTCTTGTCGATCAGCAGCGTGACCTCCTTTGTCTCACCTGGCTGCAGGAATACCTTCTTGAAGCCTTTCAGTTCCTTCTCCGGACGTTCCACGCTGGCCTCCTTGTCAGAGAGATACATCTGCACCGTCTCGCTGCCAGCCACCTTACCGGTGTTCTTCACTTTCAGTCGCACCACGTATTTCAACTCTTTGCGAGTCGAAGCGTTCTCGACAGTCAGATCGGAGAACTCGAAAGTGGTGTACGACAATCCATGTCCGAAGGCAAAGGCAGGAGCGATTTCCTTCTTGTCGAACCAACGGTAACCGATCATCACACCTTCTTTATATACTACGGTGTAAGGCTTCTGGTCGAAAGGAATCTCGCGTTCCCACTGTGGGTAGAAAGTCTCACCTTCAGGCATATAGCCGTCGGCAGGTGTATCGCTGAAATTCTTCTCCATAGAGAATGGAAGCTTGCCCGATGGATTGATCTCGCCCGTCAGCACCTTAGCCACAGCACGGTTACCATTCTGACCCGGATAGTAAGCCATCACCAATCCGCGGACATCATCGAGCCACGGCATCATGTTCACGCCGCCACCCTGATTGAGCACCACGATGACGTTCTTGTTGTGCTTGGTGATACGCTTCAAGAGCGCCACTTCCTCTTCTGGCAAGTCGAACGGACGGTCGCCGCCTTCTGTCTCGAAGATTCCTGTATTAAAGATCACCACGTCGGCCTGACGGATGTCGTCGTCCGAAGGAGAGCGGCGGTACTTTACGCCTTTACCCATCTCATCGGTCAAGGCTTCGAAGAGCGATACGAAGTCATAACCCTTCACCTCAGCAGCACCACGACCTGACACGAATTCTGTAGCGTTACAGCCGGTCAGCAGCACCTTCTTACCGGTCATCTTGCCCAATGGCAGGATCTGCTGGTCGTTCTTGAGCAATGTGATGGCTTGAGCCTCGATATCGTATGCCAGTTGCTCATGAGCGGCATAATCCACCTCGACAGGCAGTTGAGCGATGTCACGCTTATCGAAACCCATCATGAACTGCGCCGTGAGCGTATGCTTCACCATAGCGTCAATGTTCGATACTGGGATGCGACCATCCTCCAGGTAAGCAGGCACATCGCGTGTCAGATAGGTGGTCGGCTCACGGGCACCTGCACCCGGCATCTCGATGTCGAGGCCAGAAGAAGTAGCCAACATCGGATCATACACTGACCACCAGTCGCTCATCACCAAGCCCTGGAATCCCAGTTCTCCGCGCAGCAATCCATTCACCGCGTAGTTATTTTCTGCCAGATAGACGCCATTCAGCTTATTATAAGAGGTCATCACACCGAGTGCACCCGCATCCACACCCGCCTTGAACGCAGGTAAGTAGATCTCATGGATGGTTCGCTCATCGACCTCAGCATTCATGATGCGACGGTTATGCTCGTTGTTATTACACAAGTAGTGTTTCAGCGTAGCCATTACACCCTGGTTCTGGAGGCCAACCACATAGTTCTCGATCATGCGCGAAGCCAGATAAGGATCCTCGCCGAAGTACTCGAAGTTACGGCCACACTGCGATACACGATAGATATTCATACCCGGGCCCAGCAGCACCGAGATGCCAGCCGCGTTGCACTCCTCGCCGATCTTCTCGGCCATCTGGTAAGCCAGTGACTTATCCCATGTAGCCGCCACCGCCACAGGAGCAGGGTAGGCGACACTCTTCTTGATTCTGTCCTTGCGTCCAGGGCTCATATTGACGCCTCCTGTCGCATCGGACATTGTCACCGATGGCATACCCAGTCGCTCCACGCCGTAGAGCGTAAAGCCGCTACCGCCCGATATCATGCGCAATTTCTCTTCGAGCGTCATCTTCTTCACGATCTCTGCCGCCTTCTTCTGCGCCTGTTTGTAAGTCATGGCAGGCGTAAACTTCGGATAATACTCCTCGGCAGCAAATACATTCATTCCCATTGTCATACAGAAGACAAGGGTCGTAAGGTTAATTCTTTTCATTCAATTATACGGTATTAATGGTGTACAGGAAGATAATATCGGCCGCAAATATAAGCAATTTCTTCGAAATCACCAAATTTACGACCGATAATTTTTTTATTCATGCAACATCCTTCACATTACGCCAGTGGCGAGACTCACCTGTTAACTGTCCTGAATGCATGACGTCCATTCCTGCAAACAAGAACGGACAAACTGCATTCACGGCATCCATTCCTGCAAACAAGAACGGACAAACTGCATTCACGACGTCCATTCCCGCATCATGGCATATCTTCCACGGTACCGTGACAACGATGCCCACATCAAAAATAGTCCGACTTGGTACCTGGTCGGACTATTTTTTGATCGTGAATATCAACATCTGATACCAAGTGTTGATATTTCGGTATTGATGTGTTTCATGGTGCAAAGATGCTTACAATTTCTGGTATTTCTAAATATAAAATGGTATAAGTGCAAATATTGTCTTATCATTTGATATGATTATGCTAATAATGTCCAATAAAATCACTATCTTTGCACCCGTAAACAATCATTTCATCCTATGGCACAATATCTATCATCCAAACCGCGATACGAGATTCTCGATGGCTTGCGCGGAGTTGCAGCTCTGCTGGTACTGGCATTTCATCTGTTCGAGACCTATCCGCTCAACGGCGCGGCATGGTCGCTGATTTGATCTGCGATATTATTTACCCACCGTAAATCTCACTCCAAGATTTAGGTTGAAATCCAACTTCCTATCCTTGAAAACGGTCTCCAGGGATGACTGGTCATCGAAATAATAGCGGCATCCAGGTTCGGCATAGACAGAAAGGACGGAGTTCAGGTTGTACTGCACACCGGCTTTGGCGCCAATGGAAATCTGTAGAGGACGCGACTTGATAGGGAAGACCTCTTCCTGCTGTGAGTGGTCACCCAAGATATAGTTTCTGGTTGTCTGGCCAGAGACATTTTGCTCGGCTAAGACGTCTGATGATAGATAAAGGTCAAGGTTCTTCCAGGAGTATGCTCGATAGCTAACACCAAGTGGCACACCGACATAATGCAGTTTCTGATGCTCGTCGATGTAGTTTGCAACGCTACCTTCATGAATGTCTGATGTGACCATGGCGTAGGTGACGCCGCTCTCCAAGCTCCATCGGTCGTTGATCTGATAAGTGAACGAAAGGTCTGTACGGATAGGGGCGTGATGGCTGACTTTTCTCTCTGTCTCCGCACCTCGGTTGAGGTACATGATGCCCAAAAGAGGTCTGTCCTGCCACTCCGCATCCGTGTCCGTAGTGCTGGCAATGGCATAGCCTCCTTGATATAATTGCCGAGAGTTTGAACTCATGCCACCTGATGAGGAGAGGGCTATCGTGAGCCTTTGATCCTGTTGGTGGCGTTCTCTCTGTTTGCGTTCTCGCTGTTTGCGCGAAAGCTCTGCATCTCTATTCGTGTCAGTTTGAGCAAGGTGCTGATAATTATTCTTTGCCTCAGGTTCCTTCTTTGCCGAAGAGATGGCCATCGGGATAGAATCTGCTTTTTCTTGCGGCTCGTTTATTTCTTGAATAGATGTATGCGCGATGGTCTCTGAAGATTTAGTCATAATAGAAGAAGAGATTACTTCTACTGTTTCAGCTTGCTTTTTTTCGCTTTGTTCGTCGCTTTGATCGTCGCTTTGATCAATGATTGGATCATGATGATCTGCAACAGCAATCACCTGCTCTTCGCTACCCTTTACCTCTTGCTCCACGGCAGGATAGAAATACCACCCAATCAGCAGACATGCGGCAGCGGCGGCACTCCATATCCATTTATTATAAGCCTTAGCACTCTCTGCCGCGCAGATATTCTCCCACAGGCCTTGAGGCGCGTCGGTCTCAAAGTCTGCCATTCGGTCGTGAATGTCTTTCAGCCAGTCTTTTTTCATTTTCTGAAGTCTTTACTTTTTCTGAATTGGGTTATTTTCTCTGCCAGCATTGCCTTAGCGTGATGCAGTTGCGATGCGGACGAACTCTCTTTAATGCCAAGTATATCAGCGATTTCTCGATGACTCCGTTCTTCGATGACGTAGAGGTTGAACACCGTGCGATAGCCATCGGGGAGCGAGCGTATCAGCTGATAGATCACATCGGTCGGAACGCCTTCCGTGTCGGGATCCTCGTCCGGAATGTCCAGTTCCTTGTCGCTCAATTCGGTCAGTTCCAGCCGTTGGTTCTGCTTCAGCCATTTCAGCGATTCGTTCAGGACGATGCGGCTCATCCAAGCCTTCAGTGAGCCTTCTCCCTGATAGGCAAATGTATCGATGGTGCTGAATATCTTTAGGAACGATTCCTGCAGCAC
>JAZRVB010000095.1:0-8105 GCA_045598885.1 Bacteroidales bacterium | reverse complement strand
ATGCGAGCCTGCATTGAGCAGCGACCCTCGTTCATAGCGATCATTGCCTCCTCTGGACCGTAGAAGGTCAGCCCCTCACCCTTATCGTTCTCACGAATCTTGGTGATGTAGTACAGACCGAGTACCATATCCTGTGAAGGAACGGTGATAGGAGCACCGTTAGCTGGGTTCAGAATGTTGTGCGAACCGAGCATCAGGATCTGAGCCTCAAGGACAGCAGCGTTGCCGAGTGGCAGGTGGACAGCCATCTGGTCACCGTCGAAGTCGGCGTTGAATGCAGTACAAGCGAGTGGGTGGAGCTGGATAGCCTTACCCTCGATCATACGTGGCTGGAAAGCCTGGATACCGAGTCGGTGAAGTGTAGGAGCACGGTTGAGGAGGACAGGATGGCCCTTCATAACGAGCTCAAGGATATCGAATACGACTGGCTCACGCTTGTCGACGATCTTCTTAGCCGACTTCACGGTCTTCACGATACCGCGCTCGATGAGCTTGCGGATGATGAATGGCTTATACAATTCGGCAGCCATGAGCTTTGGAAGACCACACTCGTTCATCTTCAACTCAGGACCAACGACGATTACCGAACGTGCTGAGTAGTCGACACGCTTACCGAGGAGGTTCTGACGGAAACGACCCTGCTTACCCTTGAGCGAGTCGCTCAAAGACTTGAGTGGACGATTTGACTCTGACTTGACAGCACTTGACTTACGAGAGTTGTCGAAGAGAGAATCGACAGCCTCCTGGAGCATACGCTTCTCGTTGCGGAGGATGACCTCAGGAGCCTTGATCTCCATGAGTCGCTTCAAACGGTTATTGCGGATGATGACACGACGATAGAGGTCATTGACATCAGAGGTAGCGAAACGACCACCATCGAGTGGTACGAGAGGACGAAGCTCTGGTGGGATGACTGGAAGGATCTTCATGATCATCCACTCTGGCTTGTTGCGCTCCTTAGAGGTACGGAACTGCTCTACAACCTGGAGACGCTTCAAAGCCTCGTTCTTACGCTGTACAGAACCCTCCTGGCTTGCACGGTCACGGAGATCGTATGAAAGCTGGTCAAGGTCAACCTGCTGGAGGAGCTCGAGGATAGCCTCGGCACCCATCTTAGCGATGAACTTGGTTGGATCAGAATCCTCAAGAGCCTGATTCTTCTGACCTACCTTCTCAAGTGCCTCAAGATACTCATCCTCAGAGAGGGTATCAAGGCGCTGGAGACCCTCACTCTTCTCGAGTGGGCCAGGCTGAAGAACGACGTAACGCTCATAGTAGATTACAGAATCGAGCTTCTTGGTTGGCATACCCAGGAGGTAGCCAATCTTATTTGGAAGTGAACGGAAGTACCAGATATGAGCCACAGGAACCACGAGGTTGATGTGACCGCAACGCTCACGGCGAACCTTCTTCTCAGTAACCTCTACACCACAACGCTCGCAGACGCAACCCTTGTAACGGATACGCTTGTACTTACCGCAATGGCACTCGAAATCCTTTACAGGACCGAAGATGCGCTCGCAGAACAAGCCATCACGCTCAGGCTTGTAAGTACGATAGTTGATGGTCTCTGGCTTGAGAACTTCACCGCATGAGTTGTCAAGAATCTCCTCTGGCGAAGCCAAACCGATGTTGATCTTCGTAAAAGCGGTCTTCTTGTTATTTTCTTTTCTAAAAGCCATATTTCTTTTTTTGAAAAGTTATTATTCCATCTTGAGGCTTAAGCCGAGACCCTTGAGCTCGTGGAGGAGCACGTTGAGAGACTCAGGCAGACCTGGAGTTGGCATATTATCACCCTTAACGATTGCCTCGTAGGTCTTGCTACGGCCGGTAACGTCATCCGACTTGACGGTGAGGACTTCCTGAAGGATATGTGCTGCGCCGAATGCTTCGAGCGCCCAAACCTCCATCTCACCGAAACGCTGACCACCGAACTGAGCCTTACCACCGAGAGGCTGCTGGGTAATGAGTGAGTATGGACCGATAGAACGAGCATGCATCTTGTCCTCAACCATGTGGCCGAGCTTAAGCATGTAAGTTACACCTACGGTTGCCATCTGGTCGAATGGCTCACCTGTGCCACCATCATAAAGCTGTGTCTTACCATAGCGTGGAAGGCCAGCCTTGTCGGTCCAAGCATTCAACTCATCAAGTGAAGCACCGTCGAAGATAGGAGTAGCGAAATGCTCACCGAGCTCATAACCTGCCCAACCAAGGACAGCCTCGAAGATCTGGCCAAGGTTCATACGAGAAGGTACACCCAGTGGGTTCAATACGATATCTACTGGACGACCATCAGCGGTGAATGGCATATCCTCATCACGAACGACCTTAGAAACGATACCCTTGTTACCGTGACGACCTGCCATCTTATCACCTACACCGATCTTACGCTTCTTTGCGATATAGACCTTAGCAAGCTTGATGATACCTGATGGCAACTCATCACCGATCGAGATATCGAACTTCTTGCGCTGGAGCTGAGCGTTGATCTCCTTGCTCTTGCGGAGGTAGTTGATGATGGTATTCTTGATCATCTGGTTGGTATGATCATCAGCGGTCCACTTCTGGAGCATTACTGAGCGATAGTCGATATTCATCAAGGCTGCAATAGTGAACTGCTGGCCCTTAGAGATGACATCGATACCCATAAAGTCCTTAACACCTGCAGAAGTAACACCATCGGTCAGAGTCATCAGCTTCTCAACGAGCTTCTTGAGGAGAGCATCCTGCTGCTCCTGGTATTCCTGCTCGATGATTGGCATCTGAGCCTTCTCTGCCTTCTTCTGTGCACGATCCTTCTGTGCACGACTATAGAGAGAGGTAGCGATGACGACACCGTGGAGTGATGGATTAGCCTTCAAAGAAGCATCCTTGACATCGCCAGCCTTATCGCCGAAGATCGCACGGAGCAACTTCTCTTCTGGAGTAGGATCAGACTCACCCTTAGGAGTGATCTTACCGATCATGATATCGCCTGGCTCAATCATTGCACCAATGCGTACGATACCACGCTCGTCGAGATCCTTGGTTGCATCCTCGCTGACATTTGGAATATCAGCGGTAAGCTCCTCCATACCACGCTTGGTCTCACGAACCTCGAGGCTATACTCATCGACATGAACTGAAGTAAGGATATCCTCACGGACGATACGCTCTGAAAGAACGATAGCATCCTCATAGTTGTAACCCTTCCAAGGCATGTAAGCTACCTTCAAGTTCTTACCGATAGCAAGCTCGCCACGCTGGGTAGAGTAGCCACGGGTAAGGATGTCACCTGCAGAGACACGCTGACCCTTCACGCAACGAGGCTGGAGGTCATAGGTGGTCGACTGGTTGGTCTTACGCCACTTTGGCAGATAGTACTCCTTGACTGGCTCCTCGAATGCACAGAACTCCTCGTCCTCAGTACGGTCGTAACGGACGCGAATCACAGTAGCGTCAACGAACTCAACAACGCCTTCGCCCTCAGCAATGATCTGAGTACGGCTGTCGCGAACGAGCTGCTCCTCGATACCGGTACCTACGATAGGTGCCTCACAAGTCATCAAAGGTACAGCCTGACGCATCATGTTCGATCCCATCAATGCACGGTGGGCATCATCATGCTCAAGGAATGGAATAAGTGCAGCAGCGATAGACGCAATCTGGTTTGGAGCGACATCCATCAGGTTCACCTCCTCTGGAGCAACCTTAGGGAAGTCAGCACCCTCTCGTACGATAACGTGCTTCTCTGTCAACTTGCCATTATCATCAGTTGGAGCTGTAGACTCTGCAATGAGCATACCCTCCTCTGTCTCTGCGCTCATCCACTCTACACCGTTGTCAGAGAGATCAACGACACCGTTGTTTACCTTACGGTATGGAGTCTCGATGAAGCCAAGGTCATTGATCTTAGCATAAACGCACATAGAAGAGATCAAACCGATGTTTGGACCTTCAGGGCTCTCGATAGGACACAGACGACCATAGTGAGTATAGTGTACGTCTCGAACCTCGAAGCCTGCACGCTCACGAGAAAGACCGCCAGGACCAAGAGCCGACATACGGCGCTTGTGGGTAATCTCTGCCAATGGGTTGGTCTGATCCATGAACTGGCTCAGCGCATTGGTACCGAAGAATGAGTTGATGACTGAAGAAATGGTCTTTGCGTTGATCAGGTCAACAGGAGAGAAATCCTCGTTATCACGAACATTCATACGCTCACGGATGGTGCGGCTCATACGAGCGAGACCAATGCCGAACTGATTGTAGAGCTGCTCACCTACGGTACGGACACGACGGTTTGACAAGTGGTCGATATCATCGACATCTGCCTTAGAGTTGATCAACTCGATAAGGTACTTGATAATCTCAGTGATATCATCCTTGGTCAGGACACGGTTGTCGATTGGAGTAGAGAGATTGAACTTCTTGTTCAAACGGTAGCGGCCTACCTCACCGAGGTCATAACGCTTGTCGCTGAAGAAAAGGTTCTGGATAACCTCACGTGCGCTGGCATCATCAGCAGGCTCAGCATTACGGAGCTGGCGATAGATATAGATGACAGCCTCCTTCTCTGAGTTTGATGGATCCTTCTGAAGAGTGTTGTAAATGATAGCAAAGTCATCGAGCTTAGAATCCACACGCTGGAGGAGAACAGTCTCAACTCCACTGTCAAGGATCTTCTCAATATTATTGTCATCAAGGATCTCTTCACGATCAACAAGAACCTCGTTACGCTCGATGGTTACAACTTCTCCAGTATCCTCATCGACGAAATCCTCTACCCAAGACTTAAGGACACGAGCAGCGAGCTTGCGACCCTTTGCGTCCATCATAGTCTTCTCATTAACCTCAACAGACTCTGCAAGATTAAAGATTTCGAGGATGTCCTTATCGCTCTCAAAACCGATAGCACGAAGGAGAGTTGTTACTGGCAGCTTCTTCTTACGGTCGATGTAAGCATACATGACATTGTTGATGTCAGTAGCGAACTCAATCCATGAACCCTTAAAAGGAATAATACGGGCAGAATAAAGCTTTGTTCCGTTTGAATGAAGATTCTGGCCAAAGAAAACACCAGGAGAACGGTGCAACTGGCTAACAACAACTCGCTCAGCGCCATTGATAACGAAAGTACCCTGTGGTGTCATATAAGGAATCTGACCGAGGTAAACATCCATAACCTTGGTTGAGAAATCCTCATGATCAGGATCGGTACAATAGAGCTTCAGCTTTGCCTTGAGAGGCACATTGTAAGTGAGGCCACGAAGCAAACACTCCTCGATAGTATAGCGAGGTGGATCAACGAAGTAATCGAGGAACTCGAGTACATAGTTGTTACGAGTGTCTGCAATTGGAAAATTCTCTGCAAAAACCTTGTAGAGACCCTCATTACGACGATCCTCTGGAGGAGTATCAAGCTGCAGGAAGTCATGGAAAGACTTGAGCTGGATGTCCAGGAAATCAGGATATGCCAAAGGGGCCTTCGTCGAAGAGAAGTTTACTCTTGGTTTTCTTGTTCCAGAAACAATTTTAGTCATATATAACAAAAAAAGTGATTTTTCCGTTTAATTTGGAAGTCGCGAATAGCAAATTCGAAAAGAATTTTTAAAAATGGGATACCTATAGACGCGACAAAAAAGGACGCGAAACGTGCCCTTTTTGACTCTTTTACATGCAACAGCCACTGTTACACAACCAAGAAGCTCGGTAGAAGCCGGTCACTTCTTTGGAAAAAAGAAAACAAAAACTGACCTTTTATTACGAAAAGTCAAAAACGTAAAAAAGGGTTTAGACCCTCCTCTTTATGTCGAGGGTCTAAACCTATGGGTGTAATTGAGTAAGGATTACTTGAGCTCAACAACAGCACCTGCCTCCTCAAGAGCCTTCTTGAGAGCCTCAGCCTCTGCCTTAGAGAGCTTCTCCTTAACAGTAGCAGGAGCGCCGTCAACCATCTCCTTAGCCTCCTTAAGACCAAGACCACAAACCTCCTTAACAGCCTTTACGACCTGGAGCTTGTTAGCACCTGCCTCCTTGAGAACTACGTCGAACTCAGTCTGCTCAGCAGCAGCAGCGCCTTCGCCACCAGCTGCAGGAGCAGCAACTGCAACAGCTGCAGCAGCTGGCTCAATGCCATACTCATCCTTCAAAATCTGAGCGAGCTCATTAACTTCCTTTACAGTGAGGTTTACCAACTCCTCTGCGAGAACTTTCAAATCTGCCATAATTGTAATTTTTTAAATATTATTATTTTTATATATTTTAATTGTTGGGTTGCAGGGCGAATTTAGAGATACACAAATCCAACGCCACTAATTTAAGCGGCGATCAGGCGACTCTTCGGATGTCCTGCGATAATCCGATTATTACTCTGGACGCTCGCCCAGGGTCTTGAGTACACCATGGATGGTGTTTGCGCCGCTCTGCAATGCAGAGATAACGTTCTTTGCAGGAGACTGCAAGAGAGCGATGACATCGGCAATGAGTTCGTTCTTGCTCTTGATTGCAACAAGAGTCTCGAGAGCATCAGCGCCATAGAAGCACTCCTCTACATAAGCACCCTTAAGAGCTACGACCTCTTCCTTCTTATTGAGAGTCTTGATCAGCTTAGCTGGAACGTTACCAACGTTTGAGAACATGATAGCTGAAGTACCCTTGAATGCAGATGCAATTGCAGAAGCATCAACACCCTTGTTCTCAAGCGCCTTAACGAAGAGCTTGTTCTTAACCATTACGAGCTTAACCTCCTGCTTGAAGCACTCACGACGAAGTGCGCTGGTCTTCTCTGCATTGAGGCCCTCGATATTGGTTACATAGAAGTGAGCGAACTCTCCGAGGAGACCTTCGAGCTTCTCAATATTAAGGACTTTATCTTCTTTCTTCATAATTTAATTTTTTATCGGAACAGAGTCCCAGAAAAATATATTATTCGTCGATAGACTTGGTGTCGACCTTGATGCCGGCACTCATTGTGCTTGAAAGGAAAATGCTCTTAATATAAGTACCCTTTGCAGTAGCAGGCTTCAGCTTGATAATGGTCTGGATGAACTCCTTAGCATTCTGCTGGATAGCCTCTGGAGTAAAGCTGACCTTGCCAACAGAGGTGTGGACGATACCACCCTTATCTACCTTGAAGTCAATCTTACCCTGCTTAACCTCCTTAACTGCCTTAGCAACGTCCATTGTAACGGTGCCAGACTTAGGGTTTGGCATAAGACCACGTGGACCGAGTACACGACCAAGAGGACCGAGCTTACCCATGCAAGCAGGCTGAGTAATAATTACATCAATATCAGTCCAACCTTCCTTGATCTTCTGGAGGTACTCATCGAGACCAGCGTAATCAGCACCTGCAGCGAGAGCAGCAGCCTCCTGATCAGCGGTACAGAGAGCAAGAACGCGAACGGTCTTACCAGTACCATTTGGAAGAGATACGGTACCACGTACCATCTGGTTAGCCTTGCGAGGATCGACACCAAGACGGATGTCGATATCAACAGAAGCGTCGAACTTAGTATAAGTGATTTCCTTTACGAGAGCTGCAGCCTCTGCCAAAGTATAAGCCTTACCTGCTTCAATCTTAGCAGCGGCGGCCTTCTGATTCTTAGTAAGTTTTGCCATTGTTAGTTTGAAGTTTTAAGGATTATTCTGGCATGTCGCCTGTTACGGTAATACCCATGCTACGTGCAGTACCAGCAACGAGCTTCATTGCAGACTTAACAGTAAAGCAGTTGAGATCTGGGAGCTTGTCCTCAGCGATAGCCTTTACCTGATCCCAGGTTACAGAAGCTACCTTCTTACGGTTTGGTTCAGCAGAACCACTCTTAACCTTAGCGGCCTCGAGCAACTGGACAGCAGCAGGAGGAGTCTTAATAACGAAATCGTAAGACTTGTCAGTGTAGTAGGTGATCACTACTGGGAGCACCTTACCTGCCTTGTCCTGAGTACGAGCGTTGAACTCCTTGCAGAAGGCCATGATATTGATACCCTTAGAACCAAGGGCTGGACCTACTGGAGGTGCAGGATTTGCAGCACCACCCTTAATCTGCAACTTAATCTGTCCACCAATTTCTTTTGCCATTGTGGAATAAAAAGTATTGTGCTAACTGCGTTTCGAACGG
>JAZRVB010000094.1:0-37512 GCA_045598885.1 Bacteroidales bacterium | reverse complement strand
GACCGTCTCAATCGCCTTGGCACCAGCCATAAGAAGGACATGCACGAAGCAAAGCAGACCATCAAGAAGCTGGAAACAGAGAACAAGGAGCTCAAGGAGAAACTGTCCAAGTATGAGAAGCCAGAAAAGGACAGCCATAACAGTAGCATCCCGCCCTCGCAGGAATCAATCAGATCAAAGGAGATACGCCGGACCCGGAGCCTCAGAAAGAAGAGCGACCGGAATAGCGGAGGATAGACAGGGCATGCAGGCACGACATTACAGACCAGAGAGACCCCAGATATCACGGAGTTCCATAGACCTCAGTTCTGTCCGGAATGCGGACGTCCGTTGGATGACTGCAAATCTGAGTTTATTGGCAGGATGCAGGTCATCGACATCCCTATACCAATGCCTCTGACTACCGAGCATCGATACTATAAGAATGTCTGCGCTTGTGGTCATCATGTCCAGTGCGACTGTCCGAACTGCCGAATAACCTATGGCCCCAACATCCGGGCCTATGTCGTCTATCTGGCTCATGTACAGTGCCTGCCATTCGGCCGTATCTGTGAGACTTTGAAGGACTTATTCAACTTGCGTATCAGTCAGGGCACTATACAGACCATGTTGAAGGAGGCAGGCCGTAAGGCAGAGGCTCCTTACGAGGAGATAAGGCAGAGAATCTGTAAATCTCCTGTCAACGGAGCCGATGAGACTGGTGCCCATGTCGGGAAAGAACTTCATTGGAACTGGATATTCCAGAATCCACTGCTGACCTATGTATTTCAGAGAAAATCCAGGGGCATGGAGGCTATCGATGAGAAGTTTCCGGAAGGATTACCCAACTCTGTACTGGTAACGGACAGGCATCAGAGCTACTTCAATATGAAAGTAAAAGCTCATCAGGTCTGCCTGGCCCATCTGTTACGCAATGTGCAATATCTGACAGAACTTGATCCTAAGCAGGACTGGTCAACACGATTTACAGATCTTCTGCATCGGGCAATCAGGCTGAAGAAATATACATCCTTCGAACAGATCACTCAAAGAAAGGTGCTTCTTATCAAGAACAAGATGTCCAGACTTCTCAATGAAAGTCTCTCGCATCTTGACGAAGAGTTTGAGACTTTCAGGAAAGGGATCATCAAGGTCAAGGATCATCTCTTCACCTTCCTTAAGGAGGAGGCCGTACCCTATGACAATAATGCCAGTGAGCATGGTGTCAGAAAGATTAAGATCAAACAGAAAGTCAGCGGATGCTTCAGGACGGACGAAAGTGCAGACATCTTTGCCAAAATGCATTCTATTGCAGAAACAGCCAAGAAAAACAACAATTCAAAATTCGATGCCATTCTCGCTGTCGTAAGTCAGTGAGTAGAAATCAATGTTTCTATTTCTACGTAACATCTAGCTTAAAACTGGGGGTGCTGAGTAGTTACTAAACATGTAAAATCAGACAATTTTTGTTAAAAACAAGTACGTTTTGGGGCTGTTTAACTGCTAACGGTCCAAAAGTGACTGCTTACCAGCACACCTTTGCAGCTGCTCTATATTCATCGTTAACACAGAATCTAATGAACAAATTATCCAAGTATATTCCATTTGGGATTAAAGTCGGTATTGCTAAGATGTTTGACGACTTATCTGACGAATGGTATATTCGTGTTACAATTCCATATCTTGTTAGAAAAATACGAAAGAAGGACAAAATTCGATTTCTATTTCTTCTTACCGAGTTGGCATCTTGGAAGACAGAGATGTTATATCTTGCATTGGTGAAGCATTCTAGATTTGAACCTGTATTAGGTGTCACCAGTAATCGAGAGAATCAAGGTGCAGAGCTAAATTTGCTTGAGTATTTAAGAGAAAGAGGTTATACTTATCAATGGATAAATGAGAATGAAGATCTTATATCTCAAACACGAGCAGATATTATCACTTTTCAGAAACCTTATGATAATTTGCGACATCCGTTACATTTAGCCTGGAATAACAAAGATTCGATATTTTGTTGCATTAGCTATGGTCTACATAATACTTTGGGTATATGGGATATGCACAATCGTTATTATTATTTAGGGTTCAGGTATTTTTTTGAGAATTCATCTGTGATAGATGATTATCGTCCGCTTTTTAATGCAAGAAAAAACAGTCTTATTGCCACAGGTGTACCTATGATGGATCAGTTATTGCAACCTGCGAGTTGTTATTCTAATCCTTGGAAGAATAAAGATTCCCGTAAAAGGATAATATATGCACCTCATCATACGATAGCAGATATGCATTGTGAAGGCATTGCATATTCAACTTTTTTAGATTATTGCGATTTCATGCTAAAAATGGCAGAAAAATATAAAGAGAAGATTGTAATAGCTTTTAAACCTCACCCTCGTTTATATACGAATCTATTGACGTACTGGGGAAAAGAGAAAACTGATAGTTATTATAATGAATGGAAGACTCGAGAGAATTGTCAGTTCGAGAATGGTACTTATGATGGTCTCTTTAAGTATTCTGATGCCATGATTCACGATTGTAGTTCTTTTATTGTTGAGTATCATTATTCACGACGTCCTATCCTTTATCTTTTAGGAGCACAAAGTGATCATTCTCACATGACATCTTGGTCAACTCTTGCTTATGATTTACATTACAAGGCCATAAAAGATTCACAAATCGAAGATTTTATCCAAAATATAATTGCAGGAATTGATCCTCTCAAAGCCCAAAGAGATTCATTCTATCAGACCCAGCTTCTTCCTCCACACGGAAAGACAGCGTGTGAGAATATTATAAATGTTATACTTGGAGAAGAAGAGTATAAAGATTAAAGATTTGGAAAGGTTATCCGAAAACAAATGGCATCTATAAAAGAGCAAACGTTACATAGTGCGAAATGGACAGCGATTGAGAAGTTCGGCCTTCAAGGTATGCAGTTCTTCCTTGGTATTATTATGGCTCGTCTGCTCACTCCCGAGGATTATGGTACAGTTGGCATGATTGGCATTTTCTTCGCAGTATCAGCCTCATTTATTGATAGTGGATTTGGCAATGCATTAGTAAGGAAAAAGGATTGTACTCAAGCAGATTATTGTACGGTTTTCTATTTTAATATCTTGGTAGCAATCTTCTTTTATGTAGTATTATTTTTAGCGGCTCCTTTAATCGCAGATTTCTTTCATGTCCCTTTATTATCTGTTATAGTAAGAGTTCAGTCCATTAACTTTTTACTCAATTCTTTAATGCAAGTCCAATATGCCAAACTTAATAAAGAATTGGAATTTAAGGTTTTGGCAAAACGGTCAATGCTTGCAACCTTATTATCTGGTATTTTGGGTGTTGTCTTAGCCTATTGTGGTTGGGGTGTTTGGGCACTTGTGTATCAAGGGTTATTTTCAACAGTAATTAGCCTTATATATATATGGGTTTGTTGTAATTGGCGGCCTTCACTAATATTTTCTTTATCATCTTTTCGAGAGTTAGGTAGTTATGGAAGTAAACTGTTAGCAGCAGGATTGCTTCACACTATATACACTAATATGACAACACTTGTTATTGGAAGGTTTTATAGCGCACAGGAGCTCGGAAATTATAATCGAGGTACGAGTTTTGTAACACTTCCCGTAGATACTGTTAAAAGCATTTTATTGACAGTTACATTTCCTATTTTGGCGAAGATCCAAGATGATAATGAGCGTCTTGTTGGTGTCTACCGGAAGTATATTAAAGTCATGTCTATTCCGATTTTCTTTGGATGTTTATTATTGGTAAGTATGGGAAAACCTCTTTTCGTACTACTTCTTACTGAGAAATGGTTGCCTGCCGTAGATTTTCTTACAATATACGCATTTGCAATTATGTTTGACCACATCAGTGTGCTAAACTTGAACCTCCTTCAAGTGAAAGGGCACTCTGATCTCTTTTTGAAACTAGAGATTATAAAGAAAACTATTTCTTTTGTTATTCTTTTTGCAGCAATACCTTTTGGCCCTATTGGTATTTGTATTTCTAAAGTAATTTATACGCAAGTTGCAACATTTATTAATACTTATTACACGGGAAAACTATTTGGATTGGGCTATTGGACACAGATTAAAGACTTTCTGTCTTATTTTGTAGTGGCAGTGCTGGCTTGTTTACCAATGTTCATTGTAAATACTTATTTCAACATCAACTGTATTTTGGGAATAAGTCTTTCCATAATATTGGGAATCTCTATTTATTGGTATATTCTTAGAAGAGATGAAAATGTTGAGGAACTTGTGTTATTAGCATCACAGAGAATACCATTCTTAAGAAAATTAGTATAAAATATCCCCAATGGATTGTATGCCAAAGCTGTCTGTCATTATTCCTGTCTATAAAGTTGAGAATTACATTGAACGTTGTGTGCAATCTTTGATGGAGCAGACATTGAAGGATAATGTGGAATTCTTATTTATCGATGATTGTTCTCCAGACAACTCTGTACTAATTATTGATCGGGTTGTCAGGAAATATCCGCATCGATTAGGGCAGGTAGTGATCCTAAAAATGTTCCAGAATTCTGGTCAGGCTATAGTTAGAGCTAGAGGCATTCAAGAATCCAGGGGTGAGTATATTATTCATTGTGATTCAGATGACTGGGTGGAGCCAGAGATGTATGAAACATTAGTTAAGAAAGCCATAGAAACAGATGCGGACATAGTTTCTTCGGCAGCCTATCTTCATAGAAAGGAAGGTGTTTCGATACAGAAAGAACCGTATGAAGAGGTAAATGGCCAAAATATTATGAAGAATCTTTGGCAGAAGCCTTGTCTATCTGTCGCTTTGTGGAATAAAGTAGTTCGTCGAAGTATCTTTATTGATAACCAAATCTTGCCTTTTGAAGGAATCAATGTCGGAGAAGATTCGGGTTTGATGCTTCGAGCATTCTATTATGCAAATAAGATAGTTTGTTTGGATAATGTTTTTTATCATTATGATTTGACGCGCGAAACATCTATTTCTCATAGAAAGAAAGAAGAACGCTGGAAAGATGCCAAAAGAGTTATTTCTTTGGTAGATGAGTTTTATCAAAAGAAAACCGATTATAAGGATTTCAAGTTAGGACTGAGTTTTTTGAAATTCCAGTTTAAGACAGACTTTATCTTTGACAAGGATAATCTTTCACAGTGGAAAAACACTTTCCCAGAGGTAAATCGTGATATACTCAAGTTTCGCCTTTTGCCATTGAAGACGCGTCTGGTTTATCTGTATTATTGTTATGCATAAGTTCCTGCCTCGTTTGGGTCTATTTGCACTCCTCTGCGTTGTTTTCCTTGGTGGTGTGTTGTGCTTGTTCGATTTGACAAAACGACAGATGTTGTATTTGCCAGATGGTCGTCCCATCGTGTTCTTTGGAGCATCACATATTGAGACCTCGATCAATGATAGTATTGTGCAGGGTGCATTTAACTTCGGAAGGAGTGGAGAGCGGTTGGAATGGATTTATGCTAAAGTTAAGATGCTTAAGGATGTTAATCCTCAGCTGGATACAATTGTGATTGGCTTTGACAATGTATTGCCTTTTCATGGAGTCGATGAGCCAGAGGTTGACGCCCCGCTGTTCCATCCGTATAATCTTTTGGCATACGATATGGAAGATCATCTTTATTTGGCTTCACATACCTCATTTGCATATATTACCGCAAGTATTTCTCATCTGCTTGGCTGGCTGAAGATTTTTGATCTTCGCCACTATATGACTGGATCTCCAACGGTCTTTTCTTGCCGGTATCTGGGAGGTTATTTATGGTTAGTACGAGATAAGTTAGAAGAGGCAAAAAGGCGTGGGGCGGGAGCCAAAAAAGAGGATGGCGAGATTTCGGATTTCAATCTTCATTTCCTACAGAAAACAATTGATTATTGCAAGGAGAATGGCATCGCAGTTATTTTCCTTTGCCCACCACAACATCCAGATTGCCCTCTGACAACATCTTATCGTCGTATCTATAAGGAGCATTTTTCTGACATCCCTTTTTACGATTGTCTGGATATGCAGTTTCCGGATTCGTGTTGGGGAGATTTGAACCATCTCAACTATCGTGGAGCCCGACCTTTCTCAGAGTATGTGGATAGGGAAGTTTTGAAACATCAATGATGAAACATTTTCTTATACGACTATTCTCGTTTGTAGTGTTCATATTGCTTTCCTTTGTTTGTGTGTTTGGATTGCTTAGTGTGACACAATGCTACATGTTACGAATGCCAGATGGTTGTAATAAACTATTTCTTGGCAATTCGCATACAGAAGCGGCTATAAACGATTCAATTATTTCAGGTGCTTTTAATTTTGGACGAAGTGCAGAAAGAATAGAGTTCCTTTATCCGAAGTTGAAGATGATGAAACGAGTCAATCCTCAGATTGATACAGTCTATGTAGGTCTTGACTATATATTGATGTGTCATAGCGTAGAGAAAGAATTCAATAGTGTGTTGATGCACCCGTATAACTTCCCAGAATATGATTTTGATGATTGGCTCCGTATTTTTGTCGAAGCAGGATCTGAGTATTTGGTGTCTTTCTTTGCCCATCCTTTTAGCTGGATGAAAATGGTGGATTTGATTCATCTTCGTCATTCTTCGACCGCAAGTGCCAGAGATTGTCATTTCTTAGGAGGATTTGAGAAGTCTACAAGAAACAAGTTGGCAGTAGACCCCCGGAAAACGAGTGTAGTTGCAGAGGATACGACTTTTGATCGCATTGATATGAATTATTATTTTGCGAATAAATGTATACGATTCTGTCAGGAGAATAATATAGAACTAGTGTTTTTCTGTACTCCTCATCACAAATATTGCCCATTTGCTGGATATCAGCAGCAGATCGTATCTGACTTTGCAGATATTCCTTTTATTAATAGTGTTAGGATGGAATTGCCAGATTCCTGTTTCGCAGATTTGGATCATCTTAATGTCATTGGAGCAGAAGTATATTCTACCTATCTTGAGAAACAAATCATTCATCCTCAACCCTGATTTGCTATGCTTTTTAATTCATTTCAATATATCATCTTCCTTCCGATAGTCTTTTGCCTTTACTGGTTTGTCTTCAAACCATTGAAGTGGCAGAACCTGCTGGTACTGGTTTGCAGCTATGTGTTCTATGGCTGGTGGGATTGGCGTTTCCTCATTCTGATAGCAATTACTACAGGTCTGAGCTGGTTGAGTGGTATTGCCATTGAAGGAGCGGAAGGTATAAAACGTAGAAAGTGGATACTTGCAGGTAACATATCTGTCAATTTGCTGATTCTCGGAGTTTTTAAGTATTACAATTTCTTTGCCTCGAGTCTCAGCGAAATGGTATCTGTATTTGGATATCAGCTTGATATGGTCACGCTGCAGGTGGTGCTGCCTGTGGGTATTTCATTCTATACCTTCCAGGCTTTGAGTTATTCCATAGATGTCTATCGTAAAGAGATTGCTGCAACGCGAGATGTCATTGCATTCGCTTCGTTTATTTCCTTCTTTCCACAATTGGTAGCTGGTCCTATTGAGAAAGCATCTGATTTATTGCCTCAATTCCTGCATTCTCGTCGGTTCGATTATGATGAGGCTCGAGCAGGGCTTCGGCAGATGCTCTGGGGATTCTTCAAGAAACTAATCATTGCGGATAACTGTGCAGCGTTGGCAAATGCTGTATTTGATGATTATGCAGCGTGCAATTCTAGTCTCCTGCTTTTAGGTGCCATCTTCTTTACATTTCAGATTTATGGAGATTTCTCTGGCTACTCTGACATTGCTTTAGGAACCTCAAAACTGTTTGGCATTCATCTTCATCCAAATTTCAATCTGCCGTATTTCTCACGTGATATTCGTGAATTCTGGCAGCGCTGGCATATTTCATTGAATCGCTGGTTCATACAATATGTTTATATTCCGTTGGGTGGCAGCCGATGTGCAACATCGAAGATCATGCGAAATACGCTGATTGTTTTTGCGCTGAGTGGACTTTGGCATGGCGCGAACTGGACGTTTGTTGCATGGGGATTGTATAATGGCCTTCTATTGTGTGTATTGACATTGATCGGGCAGAAAACAAAGCGGGAGGATTTGGGACAGATTTCATTCCTGCCGTCTTTTAAAACGTCGTTTCAGATGCTTGGTACCTTCTGCCTGGTTGTGATTGGTTGGGTACTCTTCCGTTCCAATACGCTTGCTGATGCAGTGTCATACTTTGGTCATTTTGCTAGTTGCACTTTCAGGCTTCCGAATTACCGTGATGTAGGTATTCAGACCATTCAGCTCTGTTTCACGCTTGTATTTATTGTAATGCTTCAACTGGTGGAATGGAATCATCGTGGAGAAGAATTCCCATTCACATTATCTGGAGTTCGCTTCGTTGCATTTCGCTGGATGATATACGCTCTTTTGATTCTTTCCTTCTGTATCTTCGCTGGCTCTCAGCAGCAGTTTATCTATTTCCAATTCTAATATGATTTCTGTTATTGTCCCCGTATATAAAGCTGAAAAGACTATTGCCCAATGTATTGAAAGTGTTATTGCGCAAGAGTATCAGGATTGGGAACTTATTCTTGTGGATGATGGATCGCCTGATAACAGTGGGGAGATATGTGATGAGTATGCACGGGAGGATGAAAGGATACGAGTTATTCATCAGATAAATGCTGGCGCAAGTGCGGCTCGAAATAAAGGCATTGATGTTGCTCGTGGCGAATATGTATGTTTTATTGATGCGGATGACTATGTGACAGAAAGGTATCTTTTTGATTTTAAAGCAGAAGATAAGGACGCGGATTTTGCGGTTCAGGGAATGACTTTGACTTTTGATGATAAGTCGCGGAATCATGATAAACTACCGTCTTTCTCTGGGTTTCTTACTTTGAACGGGTTGCTATCACAGAATGAGTGTACTCTGGATTTGCTCAATGGTCCATGTTGCAAGCTCTATCGTTCAAAAATCATAAGAGATCATCAGATTAGTTTCCCTATAGGTTTGTCTTATGGGGAGGATAGTATATTTGTGCTGGCGTATCTAAACCATTGTAGCAATGTGTATATGGCAGCTTTGAGCAATTACTGCTATACGCATGAGAATGCCCAGTCTCTATCGTCAACAAGGCAGGATGGCCATAAGATGATGGCTGCAGTAATACAAGATTTTGATTTCTTCAGGAGTCTATGTCCCTGCATCGATGATTTGCCAGATACCTATATTGAATACTATCGGAATTATAAAGCGTTGATGTTTTATAATGCTATTCATAATGAACTACTGTCAACCGATTCATTAGATTTGAAGGTTGCTTTTCTTCAATCTATTCCTGAAACTGTATCGGGATTTTTTAAGAGATCATGGAATTTGCCTAAAGCTTATAGAATAGTTCGGATTTTACTAGTATTGTGTCCGAAGGCAATTGTCCCTATGTTGTATTCTTGCATTTACAAGATGAGAAAATGAAAAAAGGTTTAGTTCTTCATTGTGCTGTATATGCCGCTCCATACGCAGGCAATTTCATACGTAGTTTGTGTGCATTAGAAGAAAAACTCTCATCACTTGGCATGAAAATGGCTTATGTGTTTCTACCGAATGCAAAATTACAGCCATGGTGGGAAGATTTTGCCTCGAAGCATCTTGTATACTGTACAGAGAGCGATTCTGAGGCAGGGAAGAGCAAGGAGCTGGTAGCTATTATCAATGAACTTGATCCAGCTATTATTCATACGCATTTTGAGGGATATGATGTTCCAGTTGCTATGGCGGTGAAGAGTTGCCATAGCAATGCGCATATAGTGTGGCACATGCATGATGTTTTGTCATATCATCAGAATCCATTAAAGAGGCTGTATCAGTATTTTTGCTTCTTCCGTCATTATTGCTTTTATGGCAAGGGCGTTTCTGCGATTGGTGTAAGTAAACAGATTCTTGATTTTACCTCGGGGTATAGAAGGTTGATGGGAGGGTCGTTTCTGCGCTCGAAGGTAATTGCAAATGGCATTGATATTTCGCGCATTGTTCAACGTAAGAGTTTGCAACAACATGCCCCCTACACTTTTCTGACTTTCGGCGGAAGAAATGTACAAAAGCGTGTCGATTTGTTGCTCGATGCAGCATCGCGGATCTACAAAGACAATAACATCCGCGTCTTAATTACCAAGGGAACAGATACCGGGCAGGTAGTTGATGAATTTTTCAATGGTCATGTGCCAGATTGGTGCAAGGTCATTCCTCAATCAGATGATATAAATTCGATTTTCGGGCAGGCGGATTGCTTTGTGTCCACATCTGTTTATGAGACATTTTCTTATGCTATTTGCGAAGCATCGATATATGGATTACCAGTAATACAGAGTGATATTGATGGAACAAAATGGAATAGTAATAGTCCTTCATCTTATGAGTTCAAGTCTGAATACATAGATGATTTGGTAGGAGCAATGAAGAAGGTAATGTCTGAAAATTCAACCATTCTGTCTAATAGAATCAAAGAAACTCAAAGTATTAATATGAGAGAATATTCTATGGATGCGTGGTGTGGTAAAATCGTTAATTTCTATGAAGACACATTATTACTTTCTTAGTGCATTTCGCCTTGTAGCAGCCATTATGATTCTTATCGGTCATGCAAGGTGTGAATTATTCGCTACGTATCCAGAGTTGAATGCTGACAGCCAGAACTTGTTTACACAATTGTTTTTTGCAGGAATCGGATGGTCTAGCGAGGCTTTGGCTATTTTCTTCGTGATGAGTGGTTTTCTGGTTGGCGGTCCATTGTTGCAACGGCTTCATAGTGCGATTTGTGGAGATAAACCAGAGCAAGAATGTAAGGCACAGCTGAAAAGGTTTGCTATTGGTAGGCTTGCAAGAATCTTTGTTCCTTTGTTCTTCGCTATATTATTGGCCGCAGTTGTAAAAATGATTGGTCATGAGTCATTCTCTTGGTTCGATGCACTACTGAATGTTATTGGGTTACAAGGTGTTTGGACTTCTGACTTCGGTGGGGTATATTGGAGCTTAGCATATGAGATTTGGTTTTATATACTGCTTGCGGCCATAATTATGTTATATTGTGGTAAGAAATGGATGTTGGGGGGGGCAATAATCTTATTGCTGACATCCTTTGTCTTCGTGAAATTGTCATCCTACTGGATCTTTATGATACTCATAGGCATGGGGTTGTATTTTATGAAAGAATTGGTGTTCCCTCGATATATGATGTGGCTGTCAATTGCAGGAATCATCATTGTCAAGATTTTAGGAGTGATGGCTATTGACTCCCATGTTTTCCGATTCGCATTGTATGGTAAGATTAATTCTTCAATGACCTATATGGTTCTTGCTTTGTGCTTCGGGGTTATTATGACTATGCTAGCAAAAACAAAACCAGAAAAGGAATCGACATTATGGATTGAAAATTTCGGTAATAGGTGGTGTGGATTTACTTATTGTTTGTACATTACTCATTTTACTATTCTTGAATTATTTCGGCATTTATTTGGTCAGATGACAGATGTTAATCTGCTAACACTCTCTATCTATTTATTTGTGTGTGTCTTTTGTCTGATGTTTGCCTATGGTTTTTATTGGATTATCGAACATAAGGTTGGAGATTATGTTAAAGAATGGCTGAATGAAACGATATCTTTTCATTGATGGACAGTTGAATGGAGGGGGCGCTGAGCGTGTACTCATCGATATTCTTAGGAATTTCGACTATGAGCATAATGAAGTAATACTCCTCCAGGTTAATGCAGGAGGTACTTTGATCAATGAGGTGCCAACGCAGGTTAATGTGATTTCTGCATGGCCTGGTTATACCCGTGGATATAGTGTAGCATATAGATACAGTCAATGGCTGGGGTGGGATTATCCTTTACGCAACAAGTTATTGAAGGCAATTAAGGGGCAACACTTTGATGTCGCAATCAGTTTCCTAGAAGGTATGCCACTTAAGATGCATGCGATGATTACAGAGGTTGCTGATAGAAACTATTCTTGGGTGCATTGTGATCTGGATAAGGATAGATATGAAGTCGGGCAGTTCCGAGAGGGAGAAGAGATTTGTGCATACAACAAGATGACTGGAGTGATATGTGTGGCTACTGATACGGCAAAGGCGTTCCAAAGGAGATTCCCTGATTGTGCGTCGGAGGTGAGGGTAATCTATAATCCGATAGACATTGCGAAGTTAGTAGATCTAACTATGAGTGAGGAATTAGGAGTGAGGAGTGAGGAGTTTTTGATTGCTGTCTGTGGACGATTGACTGCACCGAAAAAATTGGATCGTGTTATTCGACTGGCGAGAAGGATTAAGGATGAAGGATTAAGGATGAAAATCCAGTTGATCGGAGATGGAGATCTCAGGGATGAGTTAGGAGTTAGGAGTGAGGAATTAGAAGTGACGGATGTGGTTGAATTCTTAGGATTCAAACGCAATCCGTTCCCATACGTTAAGTCTGCAGATATGCTTCTTTCTACCTCTGGTTATGAAGGGTTCAGTTTAGTTATCTGCGAAGCGATGGCATTAGGGGTCCCCGTAGTCGCAACGAAGACAGCGGGGCCGATGGAGATTCTGGATAATGATCGATATGGTCTGCTCTGCGAGCACGATGATGAGAGTATCTACCAGGCCGTGAAGAAGATGTATGAGGATGTGAAATTACGACGTCATTATGCAGAAGTTGGCAAGGAGAGGGTGAAAGACTTCTCGGTCGAAAAGACAATGAAGGCTATATATGAACTGTGATACAGAAGGTAATAATTGCTTGTCGGAGAAGTAAAATTTTCGACAGAAAACAACGAATATATGAGGTTGATGCAGGAAAAGATGTGTCAACCTCATTTTTTTTGTGTCACTTTGCACGATGTATTAATTAATTTATTATCTTTGTCGCGCATAAATGTGTATACATTTCACTGTTAGGGTCAATCGCGCAAGTTCGCGTGGGGGAGCCTAGCGAAGCTTATGCCTGTATGCAAAACTAATTAGTAGCTGTATGAAGAGATTCAATGTTGCTGGAACTTGTCGACCAGAAGAGCATTACATGGTGAATATTTCTGACCGTCTGCGAAGACTTGAAAAGATGATTGGCCAAGGCGATTATTTCTGCATAAATCGTGGAAGACAGTATGGTAAGACTACGACACTCAATGCTTTGTATCGTAGCCTTTCCGACCGTTATAGCATCTTCTTTATCAGTTTCGAGAGTTATGGAGATGCAGAATTCGCCACAATAGAAAGTGCTTGTATTACGGCTTTGAGAGCTATGTATAATGCGACAGTTTTTGACGAATCAGTTGGGTTGAGCAAGGAATGCCAGCAGCTGCTTGAAGAATATGCACAGAAAAAAAATATTTGCGTTGAGGATTTCAAACTGTGTGTCAGCCTTTTGTGCAAGAAGAATCCACACCCAATCGTTTTGATGATAGACGAAGTGGATAAAGCAGGTAATTATTTAGCTTTTATCCAACTTCTGGCCGTCTTGCGAGACTTGTATCTATCTCGGGATCGTCGTCCTACCTTTAGGTCAGTTATTCTGGCTGGTGTTTATGATATTAAGAATTTGAAATTGAAGATGCGCTCAGAAGATGTGCATCAGTATAATTCCCCTTGGAATATATCAGTGCCTTATGACGAAGATATGTCCTTGAGTGCAGAAGGTATTGCGGATATGCTTCAAGAATACAAGTCCGATCATCATTTGTCTTTTGATGCAGTGAAGATGGGTCAGGCTCTTCGTGACTACACCGATGGGTATCCTTTCCTAGTTAGCAGATTAAGCATGTTGATGGATGCTTCTGGAAATTGGTCTGATCAGGGATTGCTTGATGCCGTGAAAGCAATTTTGACGGAAAGCAATACGCTCTTTGATGATACGAAAAAAAAACTCGCTGATTTCCCTCGTTTGAAGCAGATGCTCTATAATATCTTATTCAAGGGAGAGGATATCCCATATAATGCGGATTTGCGAGATATTGAGATTGCCCAGATGTTTAGCTTTGTGAAGAATGACCAAGGTAAACTTCGTATTGTCAATCGTCTGTTTGAGATGCGTCTGTATAATATGTTTATTTCTGAGGGCTTAGATCAGGAAGAGGAATTCGCTCATGCTTCGTCTGACAAACCTTTGTTCTTTGATGGAAGGAGACTGAATATGGAGCGTGTCTTGTCTCGATTCTGCCATCTATACGGCAATCTGTATTCTGCACGAGATGAGAAATTTGACGAGTCAGAGGGAAGGAAGAAGT
Organism: Bacteroidales bacterium; assembly: GCA_045598885.1. Classification (GTDB taxonomy): domain Bacteria; phylum Bacteroidota; class Bacteroidia; order Bacteroidales; family UBA3663; genus Liminaster. The sequence continues at coordinate 23,300 of JAZRVB010000094.1, read as the reverse complement.
TTATCTTCTATATCAAGCCGATTATTAATGGCACAGGCAATTATTATACGGAAAGCACAACAAGAAATCTTCGCCGTACGGACTTGATTATTGATTATCTTGGAGAGCAGTTTATTATTGAAATGAAAATATGGCATGGACAGAAGTATAATCAAGAGGGAGAGTCGCAATTGATTGACTATCTGAATGCACATAACCTTGAAGTAGGCTACATGCTGACTTTCAATTTCAATATAAACAAAAAGACTGGAATTACGAAACGCAAGATTGGTGGTAAAACAATCATTGAAGCCGTGGTATGAAAAAAGTATTATTTATCATTGGCGCTTTGGACAGCGGTGGGGTGGCGAAGAGCATCGTCAACTTGCTGAATGCTATTGATAGGAAGGAGCAGGAGGTACATCTGCTGATGATGCATGATGTGAATGGTCCATTCCAGAAATATCTGCCTGCGGATGTACAGGTTCATCGTATAGCGGAGACAGGATGGCTGCTTGAAGGCTGGAGTGGCATTTCGCAACTTATAAAGCATGGTCATCTGCTGCTTGCGTTAGGTTCATTGCTCCGCATGTTACTATCTCGCATTGACAAACCTGCAGCAGGGTGGCTGCTATCCCGATTGTTTCCTGCATTGCCAGGAGAGTGGGATGTAATTGTAGATTATAACGGGCAGCAGCAATTGTACTACATGGTGGATAAGCTGGAGGGTAAGAAAAAGATCACTTTCTTTCATTCCGACTATCATAAGTGGCCTTATTATGAGAGGATGGACAGGAAGTATTTCCCTAAGGTGGATGCTATCTGTACCATCTCGGAGCAGTGTGTGCAGTCATTGAAGGAGGTCTTTCCAGAGGTGGCGGAAAAGGTAAAGTTGGTGCCGAATATTTCTTTGCCAGAGATGATTTATAAATTGGCAGAGGAGCCCGTTGAGATGCCACCTTTGCATGGAGTCATCTTTGCTACTGTCGGGCATGTGTCTTATAATAAAGGTATTGATCTGATCATTGGTGCTTCGAAGATTTTGAAGCAGAAAGGCCTTGATTTCTCTTGGATTTTAGTCGGATCTACGGATGGAGCAGAGAAGTATATTGATGAGATTCTGCATTCAGACTTGAAGGATAATATCTATCTGGTAGGAGTTCAATCTAATCCATACGCTTATATGCAGCGAGCAGATATCGTTGTACATCCATCACGTTTTGAAGGGAAGTCTATTACGTTGGATGAAGCCAAGATTCTTTGCAAGCCTGTGGTTGTAACGAACTTCTCGACCGTGCATGATCAGTTTGAGGATGGGGTGAATGCTTCGATATGTGAAATGACAGAGGAGAGTTTGGCTGTTAAACTATTGTTTTTGTCAGAAAATAAATCGTCTAAAGATTTGTATATTTCATATTTGAAGGACGCTTCGCCTGTAGATTTAGATTTGGCATTAATTACAGAATTACTATGAAATACGAGTTGACAGATATCATGAACAACCATCGTTGGTTTATCATGGGGCTTGCCATGATATCTGTAGTATTATTCCATCAGCCGTGGTTTGAGTGGGGTCCTTTTGATTTTTTTCATCGGACTGGATTTTATGGTGTCGAGGTTTTTCTGTTCGTTTCTGGTTGGGGAATTTATCAGTCTTTAACAAAAAATCCGCTAAAGAAATATTTTAAGAATAGAATTTTACGCTTGATGCCGACGTGCATTATTATTGGAATTATGCAGGCATTATTCTGTTTGTGTGGCTGGAATAGTGGTGTTAATCACCCATTGGCTTTAATTCTTATGTGTCTTGGACTATTCAAATGGTTTATTTATGCCATACTGCTCTACTATACCCTGGCACCATGTATATATAAATTGTTAAGGTATGGGTATCTATTTTATTTATTTTTGGCTATAGTATTTGTCCTGGTTTTTCTTTGTAGAACAGATGAATCTATTTTTGAAGGTTCGTTGTTGTCAGTTATCCCAAATATCTTGTATAGATTCCCTGCGTTCTTATTGGGAATGTGGTTGGCTCATTATTCTCAATGCTATTGCCAGTTTGTGAAGTTCGGGTTGTTGTCTTGCATTCTTTTTTTGTTTTTGGTATATGAAGTTTATAGTTCTCACTATTCTGTTATTTTGAATAGTCTAGTGTTCGTCATTACAATTCCATTTTTATTATATATTACTTCTATTGTTGTAAAAAGTAAAGTTCACAGTGGTCTATATCTAGGTATTGCAACAGTAGGAACGTGCTCTCTGGAAGTATATCTTTGGCATGATTTTTTCTTTAGAGGCATGTCAATATTGTGCGATACTTCGACAATCTATCTTTTCTTAATTTCATGTTTATTGACAATTACTTTTGTCGCAATAACGCGATTTTTCATATGTAATTTATTAAATCATAAATAATAGCGAAAATGTCAACAGAAGCCATATTTTACAATGTTTTATTGTTATTGGTTATATTACTGCCTATGATGGTCGTTCCTGTTAGTAGGAATAATCGCGTAGTAGATGTACCTCGTTCTTATTGGGGATTCTTGATCTGGGTATTAGCTGCTTGGTGTATGGCAAGTGCACCTATTTATCTGGGTACCTGGTCTGATCGTGGCGCGTATGGTGGAGCATTTGTTTCTATAGCTCAAGGGAACTATCATTTTGAAGGATTCCAGGGAGAGACAATGTTTAGTCTTTATATGTGGATTGTTTCGCTGTTTTCTTCTGATTATCATGTATGGTTTTATGTTACTGCGTTAATATATGTAGGTAATTATTTATTCTCGGCAAATAGGCTGACTAAAGAATATAGTTTCGTCTTGTTCTTGTCAATGGTTTGTTGTTTCCAATTTTTTGGATATGGAAATAATACAATACGAGCAGGCTTTGCAGGGTCGATAATTATGTTGGGATTAAGTTTTTGTAATAGGATGCCATTAATGATCCTTCTTTTTGCAACCTCTTTCTTTTGTCATAAGTCAATGGCAATTCCAATTGGAGCGCTTGCTCTTGCTTATTATATGCCAAATAAAACAATTTGGTTTATTCGATTGTGGTTTTTATGTATTATAGGATCCTTTTTCTTAGGTTCTACGTTTGAAGGCTTCTTTTCACAATTAGTTAATGATGGTCGTTCGCATTATTTTATGACAAGTGCAGATCAGACTTTTTATAGGGTCGGTTTTCGTTGGGATTTCCTATTCTATAGCGCGTTGCCTGTTGCTTTGGGATATTATTATCTCTATGTGTTGAGGTTCCGATCTGTTTTTTATCATTGGATTTATAATGCTTATTTGATTGCCAATTCATTTTGGGTTCTGGTTATTCGTGCTGAGTTTACTGATCGTTTTGCATACCTGTCTTGGTTTATGTTCCCAATTCTCTTGATGTACCCATTGTTGACACAGCAGTTGTATCGGGATGTCTATAAGCAAAAACAAATGATCATATATGTCTTGATGGGACAGTTCGCATTTACATATTATATGTATTTAGCATATAACGGTTTTAAGATGTTCTAATTTATTCTTATGCATATTCTTTTTTGCACTAATTCAATTGGAACTCGTGGTGGTATTGAACGTGTAACAATTGTCAAGGCTAATGCATTGGCAGAAATGCGGAATCCAGAAGGAGAATTGATAAATCTTGTAGGGATAGCGTATTCTGATAAGTTTCGATTCCCGGAAACGGTGCATCCTCTTTCTCCTCTGGTTGAGACATTTGATACAGAGTCTGATATTTGGCATGACTGGAATTATAAAGGAATAGAAAAATATACGGAGCCTCGACGCAAGATGCGCAAATATCATCAGGAACTTCAGCGAATAGTTAATGAGTTTCGGCCAGATGTGATAATAGGAGTGGGGCAGAGTGAAAAGTTTATATTGCCAAAACTGAAGGTAACTTGGCCTTTGGTGAGAATCCGAGAAATTCATTTTAACTCCACTCATCGAAAGTACAGTTTCGGACAGTCTGGGCATTTGGGCAGGTTGAAATGGGCTATGGCTGATTTCTTCGATTATAAAATCAATTGCCATAATTATGATAAGGCTTATTTGTTGACTAAACAGGATAAGGAAGAGAATTTTACAAATGATGATCATTTCTCATGGATGTGGAATCCATCAAGTTTTATTGTCGATGAATCTGCTAATATTATCGCGAAAAGAAAACATGTTGTGTTAGCTTCTGGAAGATTGAATTTCCAAAAAGACTTCCCTGCATTGCTCCGTGCTTGGGCGCTTCTTGGGGAAAGGAGGCAAGACTGGAAGCTAAAGATTATTGGAGAAGGTGGTGATATGCCCAAGCTTAAAACCTTAGCAGAAGAGTTAGGAATCTCAGATTGTGTAGAACTACCAGGTTATTCTTCTGATGTGGCAGGAGAGATGCGCAATGCTTCTATTTTTGCAATGACAAGTTTGTTCGAAGGGTTTGGACTGGTGATTGTGGAGGCAATGTCATGCCGCTTGCCAGTTGTGAGCTTCGATACAAAATATGGTCCTCGAGATATCATCCGCGACGGTGTAGATGGCTTCCTCGTGGAAAACCGAGATGAGGAAGTCTTTGCAGAGACGCTATATCAACTGATGATGGACGAAGAGCTGCGGGAGAAGATGGCTGCCAATGCAGAACAGAGAGCAATGGATTTTGATGTAAATGTCATTGCACAGAAATGGATGGTAGAATACAATAATTTGTTGAGCAAAAAATCACAATCATGAGAATACTTTTTTGTGTTAATACTATAGGTCTTTGTGGCGGTATAGAACGTGTTACTATTGTTAAGGCTAATGCATTGGCTCAAATATGTGATGAGCAAGGAATGCCAATCAATAAGGTGGGAATTGTATATTCTGATAAATTTGATTTCCCTAAGACTGTACATCCTCTATGTCCTTCTGTGAGTACATTTGATACAGAGGCTGATGTATGGCATGATTGGGGATATACAGGAATCAAAAAATACACTGAGCCAATCAGAAAAATGCAGAAGCATAAGAAAGGTTTGCAACGCGTTGTAAATGTATTTCGACCCGATATACTGATTAGTGTCGGTCTTCATGAAAAATTCATCTTGCCATCGTTGAATTCGACTTGGCCGATGGTGAGGGTTCGCGAGATTCATACCAATTCTCAATATAGGATATATACATGGGGCGATGACTTGAAAGGAAAATTATACACTAAATTATTTGAATTTCTTGATTATCGTATTAATTGTCATAGGTATGATATGACCTATTTGTTGACAAAAGAAGATAAAGAAGAGAATTTTAAGGATGATAGTCATTTCCGATGGATGTGGAATCCGCTGAGTTTCCCTATAGATCGGTCATCTAATAATGCAGCGAAGAGGTCTCATGTCATAATTGCATCTGGACGAATGGTTGGACATAAAGATTTTGGCGCTTTGATAAGGGCTTGGTCTTTACTTAAGGAAAGAAGAGGCGATTGGAAACTGAGATTCTTAGGCGATGGGATAGACTTATTTATGCATCAAAAAGAGGCAAAAGATTTAGGGGTAGAGGAATCTGTTGAATTCCCAGGTTATTCTTCTGATGTAGCAGGAGAGATGCGCAATGCTTCTATTTTCGCGATGACAAGTTTGTTCGAAGGGTTTGGACTGGTGATTGTGGAGGCGATGTCCTGCCGACTACCAGTGGTGAGTTTCGATACGAAATATGGTCCTCGTGACATTATCCGTGACGGAGTAGATGGTTTCTTAGTCGAGAATCGAGACGAGAAGATCATGGCAGAGAGGCTTTATCAACTGATGATGGACGAAGAGCTGCGGGAGAAGATGGCTGCCAATGCAGAACAGAGAGCAACGGATTTTGATGTAAATGTCATTGCACAGAAATGGATGGTAGAATATCAATCGCTTTTGACAGCAAAGCAAGTGAAAAGCAAATGACCAAAATATCATACCCGTATGATTACAATCTTCACCCCTGCATATAATCGAGCATATATTATCAATAAGTTGTACGAAAGTTTAGTTGCTCAAACTTCTCGAAACTTTGAATGGCTGATTGTAGATGATGGTTCAACGGATGACACACAGCGGCTTGTAGATAGGTTTATTTCTGAACAATCATCCGCGGCAAGTCCGGTAACGATCAGATATGTGATGCAGGAGAATGGCGGAAAGCATCGCGCCATCAACAGAGGTGTAGCAGAAGCAAAAGGAGAGCTATTCTTCATTGTGGATAGTGATGATCGCCTGAGTTCTGATGCAGTGGAATGGGCTTGGGAAAAGTATCAGGAAATCCGGAATACGGAAGGGTTTGCTGGCATTTCAGGTATGCGCATGCATCCAGATGGACAATTGATCAGCGGTGGAGATTATGGAGAGATGGTGGATGTGACCCGTAATGAAGTGAGTGACAAATATCACTTATTTGGTGATTATGCAGAAATGTATAAAACTGAAGTACTCAAGAGATATCCTTTCCCAGACTTCCCCGGTGAGAAGTTCTGTTCGGAAGGTTTGATATGGACCCGTTTGCTGCAAAACTATTATGTGAGATACTATCGCCATCCAATCTATATCTGTGATTATTTGCAGGATGGTCTTACGGTGAATCGCAATAAGTGTCGATTGGAGAGCCCAAATTATTCTATGCTTCTTTATGCTGAGCAAATTAAATACAATCCGCGACTGATGACAAAAGTGAAGCATGCATTGAACTTTTGGCGATTCTCTTTCCGCTCGAAAAAGTCTTTTGTAGAGAAATGTGGGATGGTAGGTCTTCCGTGGTGTCTATTTGCACCATTGGGTTGGCTTTTATATTTGCGAATGAAATAAGGATAGGATATGGCCAATAACGAGATTATCCATATTGCTTTGGCTTCGGATGCAAACTATGCGGAGTTCGTTGCTACTGCGATTGTATCTGTTTTTGCAACTTCAGATCAGAGAATCACCATACATCTCCTGTCGAATGGAATTGACGAAGGTAACATCGATAGAATACGAGAGCATGTGCCAAAGGATAGAGGCCACCTGGAGGTCTATGACATCAGGAACCTCGACTCCATGATTGGAATAAAGGTGTCAGACTGTATCGCGATTGCTGCTTATTCTCGTCTTTTTATTCCCAAACTACTGTCTGAGGATATTGAGAAAGTTCTATACATTGATTCTGACATTATTTTTAATAGAGACGTAGCAGAACTCTGGAAGGAAGATTTGTCTGATTACTGGACGGGTGGTGTGATTGATGCATGGTTTGGAACCAAGACGAAAACTGAGATTGGATTGGCGAAAGATGCTCCTTACATTAATAGTGGTGTTCTTTTGATGAATCTGAAGGCTTGGCGTGAGAATGATGTGCTGGCGAAATCCTTGGCGTTTCTAGAGAAGCGCAATGGCATTGTCTATCATAGCGACCAGGGACTGATTAATGCTGTTTGTGCTGGTCATGTGAAGATTCTTCCTCCTAAGTATAATCTGACGTCTAATTATCTGGCCTTCCCGTACAAATATCTTAGCAATCGGATCACTCCGTTTTATTCGAAAGAAACTTTTGAACAAGGGATAACTCATCCTGTTTGTATCCATTTTACACCAGGCTTGTTTGGCAGACCTTGGGTGGAAGGATGCAAACATCCGATGCTGGAAAAATATGAGAATGTACATCAAAAAACGCTATGGAAGGATGCTCCATTGCGATCTGGATCTGACTCTGTAATGTACCGACTGGTCAAGTGGACCTATGCACATCTTCCCCTTTGTTGTTATTCTGTTTTGACTGCAATGATTGATGCATTGTTGATGGTTAAAATGAAATTGAAGTAATCTTGAGATCCTATTGCGCATGTCTTCTTTTGTCATAGATAAGAATAGATCGCAGGAATTGAAGGGTATAGCCATTATATTCATGATGTTCGGTCATCTGATGACAGACTCTGTGTCCGTCTTCTTGGGCCGATTCATGGGACCAGTCGCTTTTTTTCTTATTTTGAGCGGATATGGCATGTATGTGGTTAATCAGAAGACGGATATTCATCGTTGGAGTAGGATACTGAGACTGTTTGTTAATTATTGGATTGTGCTCGCTATCGTCCTCGTAATTGGGCAGTGGAGCAATCCTGATTATTATAAGCTTTCCGTCTCTGGATTGATGACTAGTATAATAGCATTGGATCCAACATATATACCTGAAGTATGGTTTTTGCTGCCCTATGTATTGTTATCTATTTCCAGCAGTTGGATCATTGCTTTTCTGGATAAATGCAAAGGACAGTATGTAGTCATAGCTTTTTTCTTACTGAGCATTGGAACATCTTTCTGCTTAAGCAAATATGGTTCAAGTTATTTGTATGCTCATCGAATTGAATACGTACTGTTTTGCTATTTTCATTTGGTGTTCCCTTTCGTTTTAGGAATTCTGTTGGCAAAGTATAAGGAAATCATAAATCTAAAAATGGGAGATGGGATAAAGAAATATCCTGCTATTTGGCTTTGGGTTCTTATTGTTATACGTTGCATCGTGAATATTAGTATTATCCATCCAATTTATGCTGCACTTTTTATATTGTTATTTTCTATGATAAAGAAATATCGATGGATTGAGACATCTCTTCAACGACTGGGAAAATGCTCTATGAATATGTGGTTTATTCATACATCTTTTTTTGTATATTTATGGCCTAGTCGCCCTTTGATGGAATTGAATCCTATTGTTTATTTCTCCATCGTTGTTCTTGTATGCTGGCTATTAGCAGAGGGAGTAAATGCAATAACTCAAAGATTTAAACTTTTAAATTAATATGGTACCTAAGATAATACACTTTTGCTGGCTCAGCGGTGATCCTATTCCGGAGAAACTGCAGAAATGCATGGACTCATGGAAGAAGCTGTTGCCTGATTATGAGTTTTGGCTCTGGGACAAGGAGCGTTTTGATATCCATTCGGTAAAATGGGTGGAGCAGGCATACGAGGCCAAGAAATATGCTTTTGCTTCGGATTATATCCGCCTTTATGCTATCTATCATTATGGTGGTATATATATGGATATGGATATGGAGGTGATTAAGCCTTTCGATTTATCACAGTTCGTGGATGGTCTGAACTGGGGCCTGGATGAGGGTGGCGACATTGAGGCGGCGTACGTGGCGGGAACACCTGGACATCCGATCCTGAAAGAGATGATGGAGGCTTACGAGAAAAAGTCATTCTTGAACGAAGATGGCTCGATGAATCTGACAGTGGCTAATGTCTATGTGCAGGACTATCTGAAGAATCTTGGATACGTTAAGGAACCAAAAATGCAGACTATCGCAGATGGTACGGTGAAACTTTTTACGGCTGATTATTTCAATTGCCGAAGTTTACTGACGGGAAAGCTGATTTTGTCGGAGAATTCCTGCTGTATACACTGGCATACAGTGCTTTGGGCAAGCCCGATGACTAAATTTATCGGTTGGCTGAGAATGAAAGTGCTCATCCCGATGCTAGGAATAAAGAACTATACGAAAATCCAGAAACTCTTCAATCGGATATGAGTGAGGTGAAGCGTGTGCTGCAGGTGGTGACCATTATGAATCGTGGCGGTGCTGAAACCATGGTGATGAGCCACTATCGGAAGATTGACCGGACTAAGATACAGTTCGACTTTATGGTCAATCGTCAGGAGCGTGGTGCCTTTGATGATGAGATTGAGCAGATGGGAGGGCGAATCTATCGACTTTGTCCTATCCGGCCATGGACATATCTGAAATATTTCCGAGAGCTGGACGCATTCTTTAAGGTCCATGCTCAGGATTATGTGGCAGTGCATTCTCATATTCAGGAAAATTCTGGATTCGTCTTCAAATATGCGCAACGATATGGCCTGATGAACTGTATCGCTAATAGTCACATTGACTTCAAGGGCTGGGATAGTAAGATTCTTTTCCGCAAGTTCGCTTCTATATTTCTGCACAAGTATTCTAAACTGAATATCGCTTGTGGTGAAGCTGCTGGTAAGTATCTGTTCGGAAATCGACCATACGAGGTGTTTAAAAATGCCATAGATGTAGAGCGCTTTGCTTTTAATGCCGATATTAGGAATCGGATGCGCAAGGATTTGGGTGTCGAAGGTCGTTTGGTGTTGGGTAGTGTGGCTCGTATCACTTGGCAAAAAAACCATACTTTTATGGTTGACGTGATGGCAGAGATGAGAAACCTGCATCCAGAAGCTTTGTTGCTGCTGGTAGGAACGGGAGAGAAGGAAGGTGAGATACGTGCAAAGATCGCTGACCTTGGATTAGAGAACAATGTATGGTTATTAGGCAGCAAACCGAATGTGAATGAGTATCTGCAAGCGTTTGATGTCTTTTTTATGCCATCGCTGTTTGAGGGCCTTCCTGTATCAGTGATCGAGGCGCAAGCCGCAGGTCTGCCTTGTGTCCTTAGTGATACTATCGATCGAGAGACTGATGTCACTGGATTGGCATCGTTTATCTCACTTCAGGATCGCATAGAGCATTGGTGTAAAACCATTGTTGATGCTTCAAAAAAGACTCGTAGGGATACTCGGAAGCAGATCAGTGAGGCAGGGTATGACGTGGAGCTGAACGTTAAGCGCCTGATGGATTATTATTTGAATGCCTAAGGATACGCACATTCGTCAGTCGAATTTCGAACTGCTGAGAATCCTCTGTATGGCAGGGGTGTTGATAGGACATGCGCTGATTACATTATATCAGGATCAGATTCATTCTGCTGATTGGTCTGTCATAAACCAGTTAAGGGTCTTGATACTGAATGTATGTGCCGTGGCTCTGAACTGCTTTGTAATGATCAGCGGATATTTCATGATCCAGACAAGTGGCAGGAAGGTGTTAAGGTTCTGGGGCACCTGCCTATGGTATGCGGTGCTGGTATGGATCTGTTTTGGCGGTTCGTGGGGATCAGTGCTATTCCCGATCTCACAAGCCGGAATGTGGTTCTTGCCATGTTATCTGGCCTTGATGCTGGTTTGTCCTTTGCTGAATGCGGGGCTTGGAGCGCTTGGGGGCAATGCATTATATAAATGTGTAGGTTTGCTGCTGTTGGCAGATGTCTATATCGGCTATTGGCACCAGAGTGCAGAGATCGGAGTGACTGGGTATGGGATATTTCATTTTGTGACTTTGTACGGCATGGGATATACTATTGCTCATCGGGATCTCTGGATGAAAAATGCTGGTGTTTGGTGTGTTGGATGTTTTTTGCTGATGACTGTACTCCATGCCGTAAAGGTTGTGTGGCCTCCAATGGCAGCAATCTATTCGCTGCATTACAATTCGCCTGCCTTGATTTGTGCTGCGCTGCTGGTGTTCCTGTGGTCGAAAGGACTGAAAGTACAGTCAAGGGTGATTAATTGGGTGGCATCTTCGGTCTTTGCCGTCTATTTGGTGCATTGCAATCCTAAGGTTTACCCATATTTTCAGCAGGGGCTTTGGAATATCAAGGAATCCAGCGATTCAGTGGCGATGTCTGCGGCTTTGATAGGAATGCTGTTGATAGCTGTTTTTGCAGGAAGTATTCTTATCGATAAGGTAAGAATAGGTGTATTTGGTCTGATAGAATCTGTATGGCATCACCGCAAATAACGATTGGACTGCCATGTTATATGGCAGAGAAGACCTTGGCTCAGGCCATTGAGTCGGTGCTGAATCAGACATACGAAGACTTTGAGCTGCTGCTGCTGGTGGATGGTTCGGAAGACGGCACTCTGGAAATTGCCAGAAAGTATCAGGATGAGCGAATACACATTATTGCAGATGGCGCTCATCGGGGTATTGCGGCAAGGCTGAATATGATAGTAAGGGAGGCCCGGGGACGGGTATTCGCTCGTATGGACGCGGATGATATCATGATGCCCAACCGTTTGGAACGTCAGCTGGAGTTTCTGTTTCTGCATCCAGAAGTGGATGTCGTAGGATGTGCTGCTATTGTGATGGATGAAAACGGGGAGAAGATTGGAATGCGGGAAACTGGAGCGTACGGATATAGGAAAGTAGATAGGCTGCTGCATCCGACTATCATGGGATGGACTGCATGGTTCAGAGAGCATCCGTATAATGAACAGTACTCCGGTTGTGAAGACTATGAACTCTGGCTGAGAGTGAAAGGTAAGGCAACTCTACTGCAGATGGATGAACCTCTGTTGCAATATCGTGAACGCCTAACGTATAATGTGCGTAAGGTATGGCATGAGAGAATCGTGGGATTGAAGATGATCTGGCATGAGAGAAAACTTTATGGATCTGTATGGAGAGCTCTGCTGCAGATGGCGGTGAATATTGCGGTCATGCTGTCTGTGCCAGTAGTGCATGTGCTGCATCTGGATAGATGGGTAATATTAAGACGTAATATATAATTCTTAATTCATAATTGAGAATTCATAATTCAAGATTTGATGACATACTCGGTCGCTATACGTACTTTAGGAACGGCAGGTTATAGATTTAAGCAGGAACTACAATCCATCTGGGCGCAAACATTGCCGCCAGAGAAGGTTGTGGTGTATATTGCTGAGGGATATGACCGTCCGGATTTCACTGTCGGCCTGGAAGAGTATGTCTGGGTGAAGAAGGGGATGGTGGCGCAGAGAGCTTTGCCCTATACAGAAATTACAAGCAACTATGTGCTGCTGCTGGATGATGATATGCTCCTAGCGCCTGATGTGGCTGAGAGGATGGTGCATGAGGCGGAGATGCGGCAGGTTGACTGTATCGGTGCCGATAGCTATCTGCATTATACCAGAACCATTGCAGGGAAACTATATGACTTTGCAACGAATCTGATTGTATCGCATAGCGAGAAGAGCCGATGGGCGTTTAAGGTCTTGAGGAATGGCTCTTTTAGCTATAACAGTCATCCTCGTGCCGGGTATTATGACTCTCACTATATTGCTGGCGGTGTGCAGCTCTGGAGGCGTGAGGTGCTTACGGGAGTACGACTGGAAGATGAGCTTTGGCTTGACCGTTATGTCTTTGCTTATAGTGATGATATGCTCGAGACTTATAAGCTTCATGTCAATGGCTATAAGCTGGGAATCCTTTTTGGACTGGATGTAGTGCATCTGGATGCTGGATCGGGAAGCAAGCCTTACAGGGCTTCGTCACGGCAGTTCTATGTGCGTGAAGCGGCGCTTTTCTGCTTGTGGTGGCGTATGATCTATGAACCATCAAAGGGGGTAGATAAACTTCTTTGTATACTCAGCTTTATACTTAAGTGGGTCTGTCTTCTGTTGGTGCATATCGTATGTGGTCTATTTAAACTGAATGTGCGCGTACCTTATTATTATATAGCAGGGTCGGTAAATGCCTGGAGGTTTCTTCATTCTGATGAGTATCGTAGCATAAACAGCTATCAGATTGCTGATATCCATAAATGAAACTGTCTGTTATCGTTCCCTCTTATAATGCGGCATTGACAATCAGGCGTTGCCTTGATTCGTTGCTGCGACAAAACGTTGCGGATGGCTATGAGATACTTTGCGTGGATGATGGCTCGGAAGATGGCACCAAAGATGTGCTGCAAGAGTATGCTTCGAAGTATCCTGAATTAGTCCGTGTCATTACTCAAGAGCATACGGGTGTATCGTCCGCTAGAAATAATGGAATAAGGCATGCGCAAGGTGATATAATAGCTTTTTGCGATAGTGACGATTATCTTATTGACGGTGCGTATGGTATGCTGCTACATCGTTTCTGGGACAATCAGACGGATGTGCTAACGTTCCGTTCAGTGACTGTTGATCAATATGCAGCGAAGAAGATTGCTAATTTCGATCGTCTGGATGGGGAGGTCGTCTATCGAGGTTCTGGGTGGGAATATTATCAGAACCATGGCTATAGAACTTTCTGCTGGAACCATCTGCTAAGGAAGTCCTTCTTAAATGAGCATAGTATTGTTTTTGAAGATCATGCTGTGTGCGAAGATGTCCTGTTCTGCCTGGATGTACATCGGAAGAATCCAAGGTTGAAGGAGGTCAGCTGCTGCATGTATCGGTATATGGTCAATGAGGGACAGACAATGTCTCGTCGAAACCCTCTTTTGATGAAAAGAATGGTTGATGACTATATGTCTTTATTTCAGGCATTCAATGATTGTGGGCTAAGACGATATATTGATACAGAGATGATTCCGATGTCGAGTAGGATGCTGTCGGCGGCATTAGACAGGGATGAGTTCCTGTCGATACGGAACCTTCTGGTGGCTATGGAGGTATTACCTTTAGCGGGTAATGATAGAAAACATCAGCTCATAAACTGGATATATCGGTACTATGCTGTATATAAGTGTGCTGGTTGCCTATATAGATCAATCTTTGTGCCATTGATCTTGCCTCGGTTGCATCGCAATGCAGGGATATAATTAATCTTTTGTATGATACCAAAAATTATTCATTATTCGTGGTTTTCGGGAGATCCTTATCCTGCTCCGGTAAAGTTGTATCAGGAAACATGGAAAAAGGTATTACCTGACTATGAATTTGTCCTGTGGGACATGGATAAGATCAGGGAAATAGATTCTGTTTTTCTGAATGAGGCCTTACAGGAACATAAGTGGGCATTCGCAGCTGATCTGACTCGGTGCTATGCTGTGTATAAGTATGGTGGCATCTGGCTGGATATTGATGTGGAGATGAGAAAACCTTTTGACGAACTATTGAATAACCGGATGTTTATTGGGAAGGAATGTATTTCTCATTTTATCGCTGATGGTGCAGGAAAGCACATGCATACACTTACCTCTCATTGTTTCGGTGCTGAGGCTGGACATCCTTTCCTGGCCAGATGTCTGGAGTATTATGAAGGTCGACGATTTGTACTTTCAACTAATCAGACTCTGCCAGAACGACTGAGATATGATGTGAGGACGTTGCCTGATATCCAGGCATGTATTGCCTGTCAGGAGTTCGGGTATGATGGAGGCATACGCCGAGAGGATGAGGTAGAACACATTGATGAAGGAATAACTGTATATCCTTATTGGTACTTTGAGCAGCCTAAATACATGCCAATTAAAGAATGTTTCTGCATTCATCATTTCTTTGGAGCCTGGCAACCTGCACATCTTGGGCATGAATATGATAATAAAGGGCTGTATCAAGTACCGAAAAAGAACATGGATTATTATGTATTCACTTTCTTGAACAAGGTGCTCAAACCTCGTGGGTACAAATTGCTGGTAATCTGTTTCGGTAGATAACGAGTAGTTGCAGATAATATGATTCCTAAAATAATACATTATTCCTGGTTCTCCGGAGAACCGATGCCAGTGGCAATACTCGGTTTTATAGAGACCTGGAAGAAAATCCTGCCGGACTATGAGCTTGTCTTATGGGATGCGGAGAAGGCAAAAGAGGTAGATAATCTATTTGCAATGGAGGCTCTGCATGAGCATAAGTGGGCGTTTGCTGCAGATGTGATCCGTCTGTATGCTGTGTATAAGTATGGTGGGATATGGCTTGATACTGACATGGAGGTTTTCAAGTCGTTTGATCCCTTCCTTAAGTATAGGATGTTCATTGGAAAGGAAACGATGGCATATACACAGCAGGATGGAAATGGTCGGCACATGATAGGACTGACCTCTCATTGCTTTGGTGCGGAGAAAGGTCACCCTTTTCTTAAGCGTTGCCTGTCGTATTATAATAATCGTCATTTCATCACGTCAGAGGATCGTTCTTTGCCGGAGAGATTACGTTATGATATGCGTCTGATGCCCGATGTCCAGGCCTGTATTGCTGCTGCAGAATTCGGATATAATGGCAGCATAAGAGATATGAATAAAGAGGAGGAAATAAATGATGGCATTCGTCTCTTCCCTAGTTTTTATTTTGATAGTCCTAAGTATTCTTCTGTAGATAAAGCATTTGCGATTCATCATGTGCATGGTGCCTGGCTTCCTTATAATTATAAGTACAAGCATGATCAGATCGAAACATATAAGCCTCAGAAGAAGGATTTGCGCTTTTATCTCTTTGGACTACTCAATAAGTATATGATGACTAAAGGATACTTCTTACGAGTATTGAGTTTCTAAGTTAATAATATATACAAATGAAGAACATATTAATCACTTCTGCAGGCAAGCGAGTGGAGCTCGTGAAGGAATTTGCAGAAACAACTATGGCCATTGATGCAAATGCTAAGGTGTATACAACTGAACTGAATCCTGCACTTGCGCCTGCTGCATTTGTAAGTCATGGTTGTTTTAAGGTGCCTCGTGTAACTGCCGTCGGATATATTGATGAGTTGCTGCAGATCTGCGAGAATAATAATATAGGACTGGTCGTACCAACCATTGATACGGAGCTGAAAGTACTGGCTGAGAATAAGGAAAAATTCTCAGAAGTCGGCTGTGTCTTGTTGGTGCCAGATCTAGATTTCGTCTCTATCTGCCGAGATAAACGACTCATTGAACAATTCTTTGTGTCGCGTGAGGTGAGAGTGCCGGAGAAAAGGGATAAGTATAATCCTGTCTTCCCGATGTTCGCAAAACCGTATGATGGATCGCTTAGCATTGATACCTTTTTGATCCGGGCAAAAGAAGATCTGACCAAATATGTCATGGAGCATCCGAAACTGATGTTTATGGAATATATTGACAAGTCGGTGTATCGAGAGTTTACGGTGGATATGTATTATGGTAAGGATCATCATGTGAAGGGTATTGTGCCACGTGAGCGCATCGAGATACGTGCTGGTGAGATTAATAAGGGTATCACTCGCAAGAATGATGTTGTGGACTACTTGCTCCAGAGGCTGGAGGTTTTGCCTGGTGTCATAGGCTGTGTATGTATGCAGCTGTTTTATCATCCTGAGACGCATGATATTGTGGGTATCGAGATCAATCCTCGCTTTGGAGGTGGATATCCATTGTCGTATGCTGCTGGTGCTAATTATCCGGAGTACGCGATTCGAGAGTATTTATTAGGGGAAGAGGTCGCCTATGATGACAGCTGGAGGGATAAGACCTTGATGATGCGTTATGATGCAGCTGTGATCGTGGATAATGCAGAGATCTGATGACTGTCGTTTTTGATCTGGATGATACTCTTTATAAGGAGGTTGATTATCTGAAATCTGCTTATCGGGAGATTGCTAAACAGATAGGTATCCCTGATGTGTATGATCTGCTATGGGAAACTTGGCAGGGGCATGGCGATGCTTTCGGAGAACTATTGTCAAGATATGATATCTCTTTGTCGAAGAGTGACCTGTTGGATATATACCGATATCATAAGCCTGAGATAGAGTTGACTGACGGTGTAAGAGGTTTTCTTGAGTGTGTCTGTGAGGCTGGGATGTATGTAGGTATCATTACGGATGGCAGGACAAGGACTCAAATGAATAAGATGGAGGCTTTGGATATACTGAAATACATCGATCCCAAGGATATTGTAATCTCAGAATCTTTTGGATCTGAGAAACCTAGTCCGAAGAACTACATGCATTTCATGAAGTCGGATCCGGAATGTATTTATATTGCAGATAATCCACAGAAAGACTTTCTGGCTCCGAATCTTCTTGGATGGAAGACTATATGTCTGCTGGATGATGGCAGAAACATCCATCCGCAGAATTTTGATTTACCTGAAGAATATTTGCCACAACAATGTATAAAGGATTTTTCAAACGTTGTTTCGATTTTATCGTTGCCCTAATTGCTTTGTCGATTCTATTCGTCCCTCTATTATTTGTGACAATAGGCTTGCATTTCGCCAATAAAGGAGCTGGTGCATTCTTTACACAGAAACGTCCGGGAAGGAATGGAAAGATCTTTAAGATCTGGAAATATAAGACAATGACGGATGAGCGAGATGAGAATGGCAATCTTTTGCCAGATGAGGTGCGCCTTACTCCCATTGGGAAGATGGTAAGATCTCTCAGTATCGATGAACTTCCTCAACTTTGGAATGTGCTGAAAGGCGATATGTCGTTTATTGGACCACGGCCTTTGCTGGTGCAGTATCTCCCTCTTTATTCTCCAGAGCAGGCACGTAGACATGAGGTTCGTCCCGGAATTACTGGATGGGCGCAATGCCATGGACGCAATGCAATCTCTTGGACTGAGAAGTTCCGATATGATGTTTGGTATGTGGATCATTTATCTATGTGGACAGATATTCAGGTGATTCTTATGTCTATTCGTGGTGTCATGAAACGCGAAGGAATCTCACAGGAAGGACAGGCTACTATGGAGTTCTTCAATGGTAATAACTAATTCTAGTATACGGATGAAAAAAATTATTCGAGCAGCGACAGTACCTTCTTCGTTGGAGGTTTTCTGCAAGGTGATATTGCGTGAGTTGTCAGAAGAGTATGAGGTTATTGCACTCTCTTCTCCCGGATCGGATCTTGAGGTTGTCGCTTCTCGTGAAGGGGTCCGTACAATTGGTGTCCCGATGGAACGACGCATCTCTCCATGGAAAGATATTGTCTCTCTATTTAAATTATATAAGGTGTTTCGGACAGAGAAACCTGATATGGTGCACTCGATGACTCCGAAGGCGGGATTGCTATGTATGATGGCGTCATGGTTGGCAAGGGTTCCAATTCGTGTGCATACTTTTACGGGTTTGGTATGGCCTACGTCAACCGGCTTGACGCGGAGAATTCTGATGACAACCGATCGGATTACTTGCGCGTGTGCTACGCATGTCATCCCGGAAGGTCTAGGTGTCTTGGATGATTTGCGCGATTATAAGATTACCGATAAATCTATGCGCATTCTTGGCTATGGAAACATTCGAGGTGTGGATATGGTCAAAAACTCTCGAAGGGACGACATATTGCAAGCGGCAGACAAATTATCTCTTCCTGATTGTTTTACTTTCATGTATGTTGGTAGAATTGTTGGAGATAAGGGAATCAATGAGTTAGTAAGCGCTTTTCAACGCTTGCTAACTCTGGTGAAAGAGCTAAAGAGTGAAAAAGTAAAAAAATGCAGATTAGTGCTTGTCGGTCCGTATGAAGATAATATAGATCCACTTTCTCCGGAAACACAGAGTATGATTGAAAATATTCCTGA
This sequence comes from Bacteroidales bacterium, assembly GCA_045598885.1. Lineage (GTDB taxonomy): Bacteria > Bacteroidota > Bacteroidia > Bacteroidales > UBA3663 > Liminaster. The sequence continues at coordinate 4,291 of JAZRVB010000094.1, read as the reverse complement.
GATCGAATCTGTCGGATCAAAGTATGGCGATGATCTTTTAGCGTATTATGCTTCATCCGACTGCTTTGTCTTCCCGAGTTATCGTGAGGGCTTCCCGAACACTGTGCTGGAGGCGGGTGCGATGGAGCTGGCATCGATCGTGACGGATATCAATGGTGCGCGAGAGATCATTACTACCGTAAGTGAAAAAGATAAAGAGTTAAAGAGAGAAAAAGAGCATGGCGAGTCTCAACATCTTATGCCAGGCGAGACGATGAGCATACGAGAGAATGGTGTGGTGATTCCGTCGAAGAATGCAGATGCTCTCTATGAAGCCATGATCTGGATGATGGAGCATGAGGAGGAGCGCTTGCAGATGGGTAAGCGCGCTCGTGAGATTGTGGCGGAACGATGGGAGCAGGGATTTGTGCGGGAGAAACTGTATGAGTTTTATCGCGAGGTATTAGGTCTGTGAGTAGTGATTTTTGGTCGATATAGGTGACAAAATGAAGACGATGTTCTGAATTATGCTTTTGTAATTATTTTAGTAGCATAATTTCGATAAAATATTCAAAAAAACATTATCTTTGTCTCATTGAATAATCAAAAACAGTGTTTGAAATGATGAATCGGTTGCCTAAAAATCCATTTTTTACGAAGGGAGAGATTCCTGATGAATTCTTTTGTGATAGGGAGGAGGAAACACGCCGATTGATACGACATTCGACCAATGGTCAGAATGTGGTTCTTTCGGCATCTCGTCGTGTTGGCAAAACGGGACTTATCTTGCATTGTTTTCATCAGCCAGAATTCGCAGAGGATTATTATACCTTTTTTGTAGATATACTTGAAACTTCGAGCCTGAGAGAGTTTACTTATGCACTTGGCCGAGAAGTATTTGATCGGTTGAAGCCTAGAAGTAAAAAGATGACAGAACTCTTTATGCGTACTGTAACTTCGATAAGCAGTGAGTTTAAGTATGATTATCTGTCTGGTATGCCGAAGTTCAATTTCTCTATTGGTGCATTGAGGAATCCAGATATTACTTTAGCAGAAATATTTGATTATATTGATAAGGCGGATAAGAGATGCCTGATTGCTATTGATGAGTTTCAACAGATCTGTCATTACCCAGAGAAAAATATTGAAGCTCTGTTGCGAACGTATATTCAGCATTGTAAGAACGCAGATTTCATCTTCGCAGGTTCCGAGCGTCATATCTTGGCCGAGATGTTCAATCTGCCTTCTCGGCCTTTTTATGCCAGTACTACTCCGATGAATCTTGATCCGATAAATGAAGAAGTCTATGCAGACTTTGTGATTAAGAATTTCGGACGATATGGGAAGCTGGTCGAACCGAAGGTAATTAGCTTCGTATATCACTTGTTCGATGGGAATACTTATTGTATGCAGAAGCTGTTTAATGTGGCATTCAGTTTGACGACTTCTGAATCTTTATGTGATGAAGGGATTGTCAGGAGTGCACTTGATGATATTCTCCTTGAAGAAGAGCGAAACTATCAGAACAGACTTTCGCTTCTGACTCCTAAACCGAAAGAATTACTTTTTGCCATTGCATCAGAGAAGGAATCAAGCCATTTGACTTCTGGAGATTTTGTAAGGCGTCATCATCTATCTTCTCCTAGTTCTGTACAGTCTGCCACGAAGCAGTTGTTAGAAAATGATTGGATTACTTATCGACTGGATGAAACTGGGAACAAGGTCTACGCTTTGTCTGATCAATTCCTGTCTCTTTGGATAAGACGTCGTTTCGCAGATGATTAAGTTCCTGGATTTGCAGAAGGTCAATGCTAGGTATGCGGAGGAGCTGCATGAGGCGACGCGCAGGGTGATTGACAGGGGATGGTACTTGCAGGGAGAGGAATGCGGGCGCTTTGAGGAAGAGTATGCGCGATATATTGGCACTCGCTGCTGTGTGTCCTGTGCGAGTGGACTGGATGCGCTGATCCTGATGCTGCGAGCTTATATGGAACTGGGACGGATTGCTCCTGGAGATGAGGTGATTGTGCCGGCGAATACCTATATTGCGACGATCCTGGCAATCTCGGAGAATGGATTGACGCCGGTGCTGGTGGAGCCGAAGATCGATACTCTGCAGATAGATGATGCGCGGATTGAGGAGGCGATTACTCCCCGCACTCGTGCCATTCTGTTGGTGCATCTCTATGGGACGTGCTCGTATACCGAGAGGATCGGGGAGCTGGCACGGAAGTATGGGCTGCTGGTGCTGGAGGATAATGCTCAGGGGCACGGGAGCGTATTTAGTGAGGAGGTAGGAGTTAGGAGTGAGGAGTTAGGAGTTAGGTCCTCGCAGCCAATAGAAAGAGCATTTTTATGCTCTTGGCGAGAAGACGAAGCTTTAGCTGAGTGCTCGAAGAGTGAGGAGTGTTTTCTTCGACGAACTGGGGCATTGGGCCATGCGGCGGCGCATAGTTTCTATCCGGGAAAGAACCTTGGAGCTCTTGGTGATGGCGGTGCGGTGACGACGGATGATGCGGAGGTCGCTGAGGTTATCAGAGCGTTGGCCAACTATGGCAGTCAGAAGAAATATGTATTCAAATATAAAGGTAGGAATAGCCGACTCGATGAGATGCAGGCTGCGATTCTTTCGGTTAAGCTGAGGCATCTGGATGAGGATAATCTGAGGCGTAAGGAGATTGCGCGGTATTATGAAGAGACCCTGAATCCTGGGTTGGTCCCTTATCCGACGGAGAAGGAAGGTTTCTCGTCGGTATACCATATCTTCCCGATTCTTTCACCTCATCGTGACAGCTTGCAACAGTACCTGGCATCGCACGGAATCCAGACGCTGATTCACTATCCGATTCCTCCGCACAAGCAGGAGTGCTATCCCGAATTGCATCACTTGAGTCTGCCTGTTACCGAGCAGATCAGTGCTCAGGAACTATCGCTCCCTATGAGTCCAGTTTTGACAGATGCCGAAGTGGAAGAGGTGGTGAAGGTGGTCAATTCCTTCCACCCGTGAATAATATGAGCACTTATTTGCACTCATTATTCAAAAAAGCAGCAGAAAATTTGCTTGTGTCGAAAATAATGACTATTTTTGCACGCGAATAACTTGTTGTATACGATGAGAAAAACTATCATATTTCTGCTGATGGCGTGGATGTCATGCCTGATGGTCCTGGGCCAGGAGAAGGAGCGCTCGATGCGCAAGAATGACTGGTGGATTGGACTGTCGGCCGGTGTGACGCATAGCTTGGCAGAGAACGCTACGAGCGATGACTTCATCAAGAACTATCCGGGTGGTGAGCTCCAGCTGGGTACGTTTGTCAATCGCGCGCTGGGTTTCCGACTGAGCTTGGGCCTGAATCCACAGAATGCTCGTCCGGGTAAGGCGCAGCGTGAAGGCGATCCTGAGACCTACGATACGCATTATAATTTTAATGTGCTGACAGGCTTTGGCGATGTGCTGGTTGATCTGACTACTTTGTTTACACCACGCAGAAAGTATCGTCCTTCATTTGACGTTATGGCTTTCATCGGTGGTGGAGGCCTGGAGTCTTTCCATTTCGACCATGAGAAAGTAAAGGATTGGGAATACTATCCTGTCGATTGCTGGGACAAGACCTGTTGGGCTGCTCATGCCGGTCTGTTGGTCACCTATCGTATCTCTCCAAGTTGGGACTGGGTGCTCGAAGGAAGCTATACGATTACTGACGGTCGATATGATGGCGTGGAGAGTCGTGTGGCGACGAGTGGCTTCGTAAAGCTGCATACTGGTTTCGCCTATCATTTCCATCAGCGCCAGTGGAACCGACCTGGTTCGCGCAATAATAATGTGAATCGTATCAGCCTCTCAACCGACGAGTCAAATGCATGGGAACCAAGCTACACCGAGAAGGATCGCCAGCGTGTTGCCAAGGAGCGTGAAGAGAAGCTGAAGAAGGCTCAGAAAGAAAACGAGAAGCGCCGTGCCAACCGTGCGAAGGAACTCAAAAAGCGCAATAAAGCGCTGGAAGAGACAAAGAAGCAGATGAAGAAAGATAAGGAACAGCGCGCGAAAGATCTGAAGGAAAAGAGACTTTATAACGAGATATAAGGGGACTCTCCCCAAACCCTCCCTCATAGGGAGGGAGTTTTATATATACAACACCCCCGCTACAGATTTTGTGGTGGGGGTGTTGCATTTGTTCGCCCAGCATGTGCATATTCTAACGGGTGCAAGTCCCCAAGCCGCCCAGATAACGGGAAGGCTACAGCCAAAGACAAGGGTGTCCGTGGCGACACGGAATCTGAAGGAAGTCGGCGGCAAATATCTGCTCTGATG
>JAZRVB010000093.1:0-68927 GCA_045598885.1 Bacteroidales bacterium | reverse complement strand
GCACCCATCACAGTATGAGGCATATAAGAGCGGCAAGGCTAAGGCTGACTTCGAGGCTGACCTCGCAGAGCGCAAGGCTAAGAAGGCTAACGCTGGCACTGGCGAGATCAAGGCTCAGGATCTCAAGGTTACCGTCAATGGTGAGACCTACACCGTATCTATCGCTCCTAACGATGGCAGCGCTCCAGCAGCTCCAGCAGCAGGTGCAGCTCCAGTAGCAGCAGGCGAAGGTGCAGACGTTATCGCTCCACTCGAGGGTAAGTTCTTCCTCGTCAAGGGCGCTAACGAGACCCCAGTCAAGGTCGGCGACATGGTAAAGAAGGGTCAGACCATCGGCTACATCGAGGCCATGAAGACCTACAACGCTGTCACCGCTGACTGCGACGGCCAGATCACCGCTATCCTCGCTAACCCTGGCGACAAGGTATTCGAGGATGACCCAATCTTTAAGATTAAGTAAGAGACAGCCCCTATCCCCGGCCCTTCCCCCTTGCATGGGGAAGGGAGTAGATAGTTCCTCGGGGCGAGGCTAAATAATAATCTCAAATTTACCCCCATTCAATCCCCACAGTGGTAATCACTCCCTTCCCCATGCAAGGGGGAAGGGTCTGGGGATGGGGGCCTTCCTATGGATATAACAACAATTTTCGAAAAATTATATGAGATGACCGCCTTCGGAGCCATCGGTTCCGACCCACGTTTTCTCATCATGTATGCGCTTGGCTTCCTGTTCCTCTACTTGGGCATTGCCAAGCACTACGAGCCACTGTTGCTCATCCCTATTGCGATGGGTATCCTGTTGGCCAACTTCCCTGGCGGCGAGATGGGAGTTTTCGGTGCTGACGGTGAGGGTCTTGTCCATGCCAATGGCAAGGTCTATGACGTCTATCACATGGGTCTTCCAGAGATCGCACATGACCTCGGCCTGATGAACATGATCTACTACTGGCTCATCAAGACCGGTTTCATCCCACCAGTAATCTTCATGGGTGTAGGTGCAATGACCGACTTCGGCCCAATGCTCCGTAACCTCAAGCTCGCTATCTTCGGTGCTGCTGCACAGGTAGGTATCTTCGGCGTAGTCCTCGTGGCAGTAGGCTTCTTCGGCTTCACCCCACAGGAGGCAGGTTCACTCGGCATCATCGGTGGTGCTGATGGTCCTACCGCCATCTATACCACCATCAAGCTCGCTCCACACCTCCTCGGCCCTATCGCCATCGCAGCTTACTCTTACATGGCTCTCGTGCCAGTGATCATCCCATTCGTTGTGAAGCTCTGCACCACCAAAGAGCAGCGTCTCATCAACATGAAGGAGCAGGATAAGCTCTATCCAAACTCACTGCAGATCAAGAACATGCGCGTGGCTAAGATCGTGTTCCCAATCTTCGTAACCGTACTGGTTGCCATCATCGTACCTTCAGCAGTTTCGCTCATCGGTATGTTGATGTTCGGTAACCTCATCAAGGAGATCGGCACCGACACCTCTCGTATCGCCGAGACAGCTTCTAACGCATTGATGAACATCGCTACCATCTTCCTGGGTCTCTCAGTAGGTGCTACCATGACCGTCGAGTCATTCCTCAACCTCACCACTATCGGTATCGTTATCGGTGGCTTCCTCGCCTTCGCAGTATCTATCGCAGGTGGTATCGGCCTTGTTCACCTCTTCAACCTCTTCGCTAAGAAGAAGATCAACCCACTCGTAGGTGCTTGTGGCCTCTCTGCAGTTCCAATGGCTTCACGTGTAGCCAACGAGCTCGCTATGAAGGAGAATCCAAAGAACAACATCCTCAACTACTGTATGTCTGCTAACATCTCTGGTGTCATCGGCTCAGCAGTCGCTGCTGGTGTGCTCATCACCTTCTTGAAGTAATACGACACAAATTATATGATTAGCCCGTGACCAGAAAATTGGTCACGGGCTAATTTCGTGTTATTATCAGCTATTCATCGCACCAGACGATGAATCATCATACACTTACAGATTCTTTACAATCTCCTGAATCTTCTGCTTGGTCTCCTCAGTCTTCTGCTCGTCAGCCTTAGCGGTAACGATACCAGCCTCCTCGACCTTCCAGTAGTTGCAGATGTCGCGGAACTCAGCGGTTGCACCGGTATAGACGCCTGGAGAATAAGAAGACATCAGCAGCGCCATCTTCTTGACCTTAGCAGGAGAATTGACGCAATACATACGCTGGATAGGAGCCTGGATCTGCGCATTGAGCGTGAAGTAATAGATAGGAGCAGCCAATACAATGGCCTCAGCCTCAGCCATCAATGGGTAGAGCTCCTGCATGTCATCCTGCTGTACGCAAGCGCCGTTGCCCTTGGTGTGGCAGTACTCGCAAGCCAGACAGCCGGCGATCTTCTTCTTAGCAACATTGACCAAAGTTACCTGATGACCAGCTGCCTCAGCAGCCTTCTTGTACTCCTCTGCCATCCAAGCTGTACTGCCATTGGCACGAGGGGAAGCCTGTAAAATAAGGACGTTCATAATTTCTTTTGTTTTTAGGGGTTATAAGTGCACTCATAAAGAGCGCGCTGCATTATTACGCCACAAAGATACTTATTATTTCCTTTTTCTCCAAATATGTAAGAAAGAATCGTATCTCTGTGAACAGTTTTTTTTCTCAATTTATATTCCAGAGATACAAGAGACAATAAGGAATGGATGTCTTGCATACACGCCGTCCTTTCCTGCATCTCGGCATCCCTGTCACGGTACCGTGGAAAGGATGCCGTGATGCAGGATTTCAACATTGCGAACACGATGTTGAAATCCGAGACGCATAAAATCAACACTTGTTTACTGGTGTTGACTTCACAGCATAAAGATTACTTATTGATACTCAGTCCCAACTGATATGCCTCCTGCATATACTTCGTGCCAGACACTGCACCCGGGCGGCCCATAGAGATGGCACGGACGGAACCGCGCTCGGTAGGATTGGGCAAGCACATCACGAAGCCACGGAAGCCATTGAGGCACCACTCTGCCGTCTCGTCGGCGTCCTGTGCACAGGCGGTAATGTAGTAGTACTCCTTATTGCCCATACGCTCGTCGCCCCAGGCCAGGAAGGTCGCGTCGATGAATGTCTTCATACGGTCGTTGACATTCATATAATAGGTAGGCGAGGCCATGCAGAGCACGTCGGCTGCCAGGAACTTCTCCACGAGCTGACCTGTAGGATTGTCGCGTGGCACGTCATGAGGCTTATTCGCTCCGTCGGCGGTGAGGAACGCCAGATCCATATCGGCCAGAAAGACCTTCTCGACCACGCCGCCTGCCTCCTGGGCGCCACGGACGAACTCATCGGCCAGCAGATCAGTATTGCCGCCCTTACGAGGGCTGGAGCTGATGACCAGCACACGCTTGCCGTCTTTCTTATGGACGGTGGTCTCGCTGAATGGGATGCCTGACACTTCGGCCAATGAGGCTGTCTGGCGTGCTGTGGTCATCTCCTGAGCCTCCTGCGGCCCCGTGCAACCGGCGCTGAGAAGCATCAGAATCGCTGCGGCTGAAATAGTAAGTTTCTTCATAATCGCTGTTTTATTAATCTACATTCTATATCAGTTCTTTTCTTATGACGTGGCAAATATAATAACAAATCTTCATATTGCCAAATTTTTAAACCCTACAGATAGTTTTTTGTCTATTTATTTGGAATTTCGAAAAAATACCCGTATCTTTGTCGCCATTTTAAGGCTCAGCAGAAGGGTGAGTCATTCAATAATTATTAACTATAACTTATCACTTTCTTTAGAATGTCAAGAGTACTTCTTATCGGCTGTGGTGGTGTAGGTACCGTAGCAGCTCACAAGTTGGCACAGAATGCCGACATCTTTACCGATATCTGTATCGCCTCACGCACCAAGTCAAAGTGCGATGCAGCTGCTGAGGCTATCCGCGCCAAGGGTTACAGCAAGAATGGCGTTGTGGCTAACATTACTACGGCTGCTGTCGATGCGGACGACGTGCCTGCATTGGTCAAGCTCATGAAGGAGTTCAAGCCAGAGCTCTGTATCAACCTGGCGCTTCCCTATCAGGATCTGACCATCATGGACGCGTGTCTGGAGGCTGGTGTCAACTACCTCGATACGGCCAACTATGAGCCAAAGGACGAGGCTCACTTCGAGTACTCATGGCAGTGGGCTTATCGTGAGCGTTTCGAGAAGGCTGGCCTCTGTGCTATCCTCGGCTGCGGCTTCGACCCAGGTGTGACCAGTGTTTATACGGCTTATGCTGCTAAGCATCACTTCGACGAGATCCAGTATCTCGACATCGTGGATTGCAATGCGGGTAATCACCATAAGGCTTTCGCTACCAACTTCAACCCAGAGATCAACATCCGCGAGATCACTCAGAAGGGTCTCTACTGGGAGAATGGCGAGTATCATGAGACCGAGCCAATGGAGATCCACAAGCCGCTCAACTACCCTAACATCGGCCCTAAGGAGTCTTATCTGCTGCACCACGAGGAGATTGAGTCATTGGTGATCAACTACCCTACCATCAAGCGTGCGCGCTTCTGGATGACCTTCGGCGAGGCTTACCTCAAGCACCTCGAGGTGATTCAAAACATCGGCATGGATCGTATCGACGAGATCGAGTACAAGGCTCCAGCAGCTGACGGTTCGGGCGACGTAGTGGTCAAGATCGTGCCTCTGCAGTTCCTCAAGGCTGTATTGCCTAACCCTAAGGAGCTGGGCGAGAACTACGACGGCGAGACCTCTATCGGTTGCCGCATCCGTGGCCTGCGTGGCGGCGAGGAGCATACCTATTATGTATATAACAACTGCAGCCACCGCGAGGCTTACCTCGAGACGGGTATGCAGGGCGTATCGTACACCACGGGCGTACCAGCCATGATCGGTGCGATGATGTTCCTGACGGGTAAGTGGAGCAAGCCGGGCGTACACAACGTGGAGGAGTTTGACCCAGATCCATTCATGGAGCAGCTCAACATCCAGGGCTTGCCTTGGCACGAGATCCATGACGGTGACTTGGAGCTGTAAGCTCAAGAAATATCAAATAACAAATACCCAATATCACCACCCTCGCAAAGGCTTTGCTGGGTGGTGATATTTATACGATTGAATTTTAATTATGGCAATGAATAATTGGTATGAGTGCAAGGTCAAGTTCGAGAAGACCCTCGAAACCGGCACTCAGAAGAAAGTAACCGAAGCATATCTCGTTGACGCAATGTCATTTACCGAGGCCGAGAACCGCATCATCGAGGAGATGACTCCATTCATCTCTGGCGAGTTTGAGGTCACCGCGGTCAAGAAGGAGCGCATCTCTGAGCTCTTCATCGACCCTGATGGCGACAAGTGGTACCGCTGCAAGGTCATGTTCATCACGCTCGATGAGAAGAGTGGCGTGGAGAAGAAGTCGGCCAGCACCATGCTCGTACAGGCCAAGGACTTCCAGATGGCTGTTAAGAACCTCGAGGAAGGTATGAAGGGCACCATGAGCGACTGGGAGATCAATACGATCTCGGAGACGTCGCTGATGGATGTCTATGGGCTGCAGGTGAAAGAAGTGAAAGAATGATGGTTGCAGAAAATCTGAAGAAGGTGAAGGCGACGATACCGCAGGGTGTCGAACTGGTAGCCGTCTCGAAATACCATCCTGTAGAGGCATTGCAGGAGGCCTACGATGCTGGACAGCGTGTCTTCGGTGAGAGCCGCGAGAATGAGCTCAAGCAGAAGGTTGAGGCGCTGCCTAAGGACATCGAGTGGCACTTCATCGGCCATCTGCAGACCAATAAGGTGAAGTATCTGGCACCTTGCGTCTCGCTGATCCATTCCATTGATACTGAGCGTCTGCTCGATGAGGTGGAGAAGCAGGCCGTACGCTTCGCAGATGAGCGCAAGCAGCGATTTGCGGATCGTCCGGAGCTCTCGGATGGACGCATCCCGGTATTGCTACAGCTGCATGTGGCACAGGAGGAAACCAAGTCGGGCTTCACTCCAGCTGAGCTTATCGCCCTGCTCTCAAGCGTCAGAATCGCCGAACGCTGGCCACACGTAAAACTGTGCGGATTGATGGGCATGGCGTCGTTTGTCGATGACGTAGAGCAGTGGCGCGAGGAGTTCCGTCAGATCACGACCTGCCATCGTGCACTCCTGGCTGGGCCTTTGGCCGAGCAAGGAATCACGGCTGAGCAGTTCGCCACGCTGAGTTTCGGCATGAGCGAGGATTATAAGGTTGCAATCGAAGAGGGTTCGAATATGGTGCGTGTGGGTACGGCTATTTTCGGAGCAAGACAATATTGAAAGATTATGATAATTACAATTCCAAATACTGAGGCCCTTCCACAGGCGGCACATGACTTCATTGCTGCCATGGATGACCGCACCGTGTTCGCCTTCCGTGGCGAGATGGGTGCAGGCAAGACCACCTTCATCAAGGCCATCTGCGAGGCACTCGGCGTCGAGGACGAGGTCAACTCTCCTACCTTCGCCATCGTCAACGAATATCGCAGCGAGACCACAGCCGAGCTGATCTATCACTTTGACTGTTACCGCATTCAGAAGATCGAGGAGGCACTCGACTTCGGCTTTGAAGACTACATGGAGTCATCAGCTCTCTGCTTCATCGAGTGGCCAGAGAATGTGGAGGAACTCCTCCCTGGTGATGTGGTCAATGTCAAGATCACGGTCAATGAGGATCAGTCGCGAACCGTTGAGTTTGAGTAATGTATATAACTTTATGCTAATCTACAACACCTCTTTTCACGTCGACACGGAGAAAGACCTCAGCCACTTCCTGACCTATATGCGCGACACCTATCTGCCGGCCATCAAGCAGGGTGGACTCATGCAGCATGTCCGTTTCGTGCATCTGCTCACCGACATTGGCGATAACCTCATCGGATACTCGGTCATGGGGGAGTTTGAAGCCCTGCAGGACATGAAAAAATGGAAACTCGAAGTGGGCCGTGCAGCCGACGCAAGTTTCCATCAGGAGTTTGGGGAGAAGGTGCTGACGTTCTCCACCACGATGAAAGAAGTATCAAAGAGCCTTTGATACGAATGCTTTTTTGATACGTACATCCTTGAGCGGGCGGTCTAGACTATCGGTCTTGACCGCCTGAATATTTCCTACCACGTCGAGACCTTTGATGACTTCGCCAAAGACCGTGTAGTTGCCATCCAGATGTGGGGTGCCGCCATCAATCTCGTAAGCGTCGATGATTTCCTGCGGGAAGGTGACATGAGTGGTAGAATCCTCACGATCATAGACCTTCTCCTGCATCTCACGCATCTCCTTTGGGCCATAGTACTTACCCCAGACGATATAGAACTGGCTGTTGGAGCTGGCACGGGTAGGATTGACCGCATCGCCCTCACGCGCAGCAGCCAGGACACCACGACGGTGGAAGAGCTCTGGGAAATGGAACTCGGCAGGGATACGCGTAGTGTCTTCCTTCTCTGACGGGAAATAGTCAGCCGCCGAGACGGAACGAGAAGCTGAGTCGCCGCTCTGGATCATGAAAGTCTCGATGATGCGATGGAAGAGAATGCCATCGTAATAGCCTTCGTTGACTCGGCGCAGGAAATTATCGCGATGCAGAGGTGTCTGGTTATAGAGGGAGAGGACGATCTTTCCCTTGGTGGTCTGTAGCGTGACCTCGGCGCGACGCTCAGGGGTCTGAGCCTGCAGCGAAGAGAGAAGGAGAGCGAAAAAGAGGAATAGACGTATACGCATATTTATAAGAATTTACAATTTCAGCGCCACAAAGTTACGTAGAAATCAACAATTAATCAAGTCCTTCGATAAAAAAATCTGTCAAAACGAAGGATTTATTGCACACCTCCCCTATTATTTGCGCATTTATCTGCACACAAATGGCACACAAATGGCCTGAATGTGTAATATTCACACTTTTCATCAATATTCTTTCATTATATTTTCTTAACTTTGCACCAACAAACAAACCCCTTACTAACTTAATAATAAAATAATGAAAAGACAACTATTTTTGGCGCTTGCCACAACCGCTACCATGCCAATGATGGCAGGTGGCCTTGTAACCAACACCAACCAGAATGCTGCCTTTCTGCGCCAGCTCAGCCAGGAAGCGATCATCGACATTACCGGCCTCTACATGAACCCAGCCGGTACTGCATTCCTTGCTCCAGGCGCGCACGTATCATTTAATATACAGAATGCAAAGCAGAGCCGTGACATCGCTACAACGTTCCCTCTTTTTGCGCTTAACGTAAATAACAGTACCCCCAAACATGAGTTCAAGGGCGATGCATACGCTCCGGTCATCCCAAGCGTCCAGTTCAGCTACAACTGGGAGAAGTGGAGTATCAATGCCAACTTCGCCCTCGGTGGAGGTGGCGGAAAGTGTGAGTTCGATCAGGGACTTGGCTCATTTGAGGCGCTCTATGCCGGTCAGCTCGCACAGCTTGTACCAAGCGCTGTCAACAACCAGTTAGGTGCAACCCTTCCTACCCTGCTGTTGAATGGCCTGAAGGCACAAGGCATTGCTGAGCCTGTAGCCAAGCAGCTCTTGTCGACTATCGATTATGGCACCACGATGAACGGCTATTCGCTCAACGCCTACATGAAGGGCCGTCAGTACTACTTCGGACTCAGTTTAGGTGCTACCTACAAGGTAATGGACAATCTCGCACTCTTCGGAGGCCTGCGCGCTGTCTATTCTACCAACAATTACAATGGCTATGTACAGGACGTTATGGCCAAGTACTCATATACATACGAAGTACCTGCACAGCCAGACTATAAATTCCCTGGCATCAAGGGTGGCGATAGCGGTGAAAAGGAACTGGGAGAGAATACCCTCACTATGAACGCTGATCAGACAGGCTGGGGCTTCACTCCTATGCTCGGCATTGACTGGAAGATCAATGAGCATTGGAACCTCGCAGCTAAGTATGAGTTTAAGACCCGTCTGCGCCTGGAGAATAAAACCGAGATGAACGACTTTGCCAAGCAGCAGGCTGCTGGAAATCCGGTACTGGGTCAGTTCCAGGACGGTGCTAAGATCGCAGCAGACATCCCTGCCTTCTTTGCTGCTGGTGTGCAGTACTCTCCTATCTCAGCGCTCCGCCTGCAGGCCGGCTATCACTGGTATGGAGACAAGTCAGCTACTCAGTATGGCAACAAGCAGGACAAGATCGATAATAACACCTGGGAGATCACCGCAGGCGCTGAGTATGACCTCTGCAAGTGGGTAACCCTCTCTGGCGGCTGGCAGACCACCAACTACGGCCTCTCGGATGCTTATATGAACGACCTCTCATTCACCACCAACTCAAACAGCTGGGGTGTAGGTGCTCGTGTCAACCTCACTGAGAAGTGGTGCATTGATCTCGGCTTCATGCAGACCCTCTACAAGGATCGCACCGTCGACACCGTAGCCGGCACATACGCTGGTCAGCCACTCGTCAAGAGCGATACTTACAGCCGCACCAACCGCGTGCTGGGTATTGGCCTGAACTTTAAGTTCTAATCGTAATAACAGGAACAAAAAGTCGTGACAATAAAACAGTCTTTCTCGCGTTATTAATGTGTCCTTATTTATACTACACATACAGATATGCCACACATTAATAAAACTTTCCTTACATGCCCTGCCGTCACACTGCTGACAGCGGGCATGTTGTGTCTTACCACCTTTGCGACACAAGCACAGACCCTTGCACCTGCCACGCCACAGCAAGCCTATGAGTGGCAGAGTGTCCCTATCCGTGGAGGAGGCTTCGTCCCAGGTATCATCATGCACCCTACCGCTCCAGGCGTACGATACTGCCGCACTGACATGGGAGGTGCTTATCGCTGGAACGCTCAGCAGGGCGAATGGCAGCAGCTGCTCGACTGGGTTCCATTGTCCGAAGCTAACCTGCAGGGCGTGGAGAGTATCGCCATTGACCCTCGTGACCCTCAACACGTCATGCTAGCATGTGGCACTTATACAGGCACCAACGCTGCTATCTTGGTGAGCAAAGACGGAGGTCAGACCTTCCGTCGCACCGACGTACCTTTTGGCATGGGAGGCAACGAAGATGGCCGAGGCAACGGAGAAAGACTGATGATCGATCCTGCACGCTCTGACGTGGCTTATTTCGGTTCCCGGCTCGATGGACTTTGGCGAACAGATGACAACGGACAGACCTGGCAGCGCGTCGACTCCTTCCCTGCTCCGAATGCCATCACCGTGATCTTTGCCGACAAGGATATCTATGTGGCTTCATCGGTCACCAATGCACCATCGCTCTACTGCAGCCACGACGATGGCAAGACCTGGCAGGCCGTACAGGGCCAGCCTCAGCGACTGAGACCCACCCACATGGTGCTGTCAAGTGACCAGAAGCTCTACCTCTCATACGCGGATGCGCCTGGTCCTTCGCAGATGCACGACGGATATGTCTATAGCTACGATGTCAAAACAAATGCATGGCGAGAGATTACTCCTTTCAAGGGAGTCGACAGCGAACCTATCGGCTTCGGCTATGCCGCCATTTCGGTCGACGCACAGAACCCGCAGCACCTCATCGTCAGTACACATAGCCTCTGGGGCAAGTACGGTTTTGGCGATGACGAGCTCTTCCGCACCACCGATGGAGGCCAGCACTGGACACCAGTCTTCAAGCATGGTCATGAGTATGACTGCACGCTGGCACCATACACAGAGATGGCTCCGTTGCACTGGATGTTCGACATCGAGATCGATCCTCTCAACTCCGACCACGCATTCATCACCACCGGCTTCGGTGGCTGGGAGACATTCAACCTCTCTGCAGCCAGCCAGAAGAATGGCAAGGTACGCTGGAGCCTGCTCTCGAAGGGTATCGAAGAGACCGTCCCACTGGAGCTCTATTGTCCGCCTACCGGAGCACGTCTGCTCTCTGGCATAGGCGATTACGGAGGATTTACGCACGACGATATCACACAGGTCTGTGACGACAGTAACAGTTATCCGCACTTTGCCAATACCGATGGTGTCACCGGTGCCTGGCTCAAACCTGAGATTGCGGTTCGCGTAGGAGAAGTATTTCATGGGAAGCCTGGTCAGTTACCAATCAGCTGGTCAGCAGATGGCGGACACACCTGGCAGATGTGTTCTACCTTGCCAGAAGAACGCTCTGCCCATGGCCACATCGCAGTATCAGCCGATGGCGCTGCATGGATCTGGACACCCAACAGAAAAGATGCCTATCGCACTACAGATCAGGGTCAGACGTGGCAGAAGGTACAGGGCCTTCCAACCAACATCCGCACCATTGCAGACAAGGAGAATCCTCAGCGCTTCTATGCCGTCGACGTTCCAAACCGACATCTCTTCGTAAGTGAAGATGGAGGTGTCAGCTTCCGTCAGGACAGCCTCCTGCTGCGAGGCGAACGTCCACTTTGGCCTGGTCAGCGCCGTATGCCTCAGGCTCGTGGAGATAACCGTGGCGGCCAGGATCGCGTCTACGCTACTCCTGGACACGAAGGAGACCTTTGGATTCCTGCATACGATGGACTCTATAGGATCTGCCTAAGCCAGGAGTCAGAAACAAAGACGGGCAAGGTGCTCTCTGCCACGGCTTTCTCACAGGTACGAACCATCTACGGCTTTGGATTCGGAAAAGGCCTGACACCTGACTATCCGGCTCTCTACCTCATCGGTGTTATCAATGGACAATATGGCTTTTTCCGCTCCGACGATGCAGCCAAGACCTGGACACGCATCAACGATGACCAGCATCAATATGGACTCGTGCTGCACATCATCGGAGACATGCAGGAATACGGCAGAGTTTACGTCGGAACGCATGGAAGAGGCATCATCACGGGGCAAATGAAGAAATAAACCAGTTTTTCTTTAGAAAATTTGGTCATTCGGTAAAAACTTACTACCTTTGCCACGATTACCATAAAAACTAAAGGAATGAAAAGCAAATCATATTACCTGTTTCTCTTAGTCCTGGCCTTGGGCTTTCTGCCATTATACGGTCAAAATACTACGAACGTCACTCAAGCGACTACGGTTACCACATCGAGCAAGAGTGTCAGGGTTGGCTTCTTCCCGCTTGATGGCTATCAGAACAAGCAGGGCAACAGGAAGAGTGGCTACGGCTATGACTTCCTGCAGCTGGTGCGCCGATTCTCTAATCTCAATTTCGAGTACATTGGCTATGACAAGAGCTGGGAGGAGAACCTTGAGATGCTTCGCAATGGAGAAATTGACCTTATGACCGGTGTGCATAAGACCCCGGAACGCGAGAAAGAATTCTTGTTCTCTTATCCGATAGGCTCCAATAGCATCAACCTCTACGCCCGTGAGGACGAGACCCGCTATAAGACCGAGGATTACGCGACATACAACGGCATGGTTGTGGGATTAATCGATGGGGATGTCTCTGCTAACCGACTGAAATCCTTTGCTGCAGAGATGGGGTTCTCTTTCTATCCGGTCTATTTCAAGGAGTTCAGCCAGCTCTACGAAGCCATCACCAGCCACCAAGTCGATGCTATCTGTGAGAGTTCATTGCTCCGCACCCGCCATTTGCGTACCCTTGACTCTTTTGCCAACGAAAACTTCTATGCCATCACACAGAAAGGCAATAAGGACCTTATCAACCAGATCAATGAGGCCATCTCAGACATGCACCGCGTAGAGCGAGACTGGTCGTTACGCCTCAATCAGGACAACTATTATTTTGATGCAGTAGATGCTCGCATCGATTTCTCAGACAAAGAGAAGAGATTTATCGACAGCTATTCTAACGGACATAAGAAACTCCTCGTTGCCACCGATCAGGACTGGCGCCCTTATTCCTGGTATGAAGACGGAGATTATCATGGACTGATCGTCGATTTCTTTGACAGTATGATGCGCATCGCAGGTATTGATTATCAGTTCTATACCACCAGCCAGGCTATCGTCAGTGATGATATCATGCAAAATCCTGCCATTGACCTCTATCTGGGATCCATGGACGATGTACAGGAAGCTGAGCAGAAGGGCTTTGTTACCACCCCGGTGTATATGGAGCCATCCATTGCATTGCTCAGACGCAAGGATCATCCACAGCTCCACACCATTGCCTTAAGTAAGACAACACCGGTGCTCAACCGTATTGCATCGATGACAAACAAGGTGAATCTGGATATCTATGATAATCCTGAGGCCGTAGTCAAAGCGGTGCTGGAGGGGCGCGCAGACGCTACCTATATGTATAACTACACGGCCCAGCAGTACGTAGAGGAAGACCATACCGGACAGCTGATGATATCTTTTGAGGTAGGTCAGACCATACCACTGCGCATGATTGCACGCGAAGAGAACGGACATGAACTGATCAGTATCCTGACACAATGTATCCACACCATCACGCAGGCTGACCAGTATAACATGGCCACCAAGTATCTGACTCCTTCTGCGCCACAGGTTACCTTTATCGAATTCTTCAAGCAGCATGAGGTCTCCCTACTGCTCCTATTGGCAGCCATCATCATCGCCGTGCTGCTGTATCAGCGCCAACAGAACATGATCATCAATAAGCATGACCGCGCTGCACGTAAGGCTGCCGAGGCTGCCAATGAGGCCAAGACGACGTTCCTGTTCAATATGAGCCATGACATCCGTACACCAATGAATGCCATCATTGGTTTCACGGAGCTGCTGCGTCGTAACGATGATGATAAGGAGCTTCGTCTCAACTATATCGATAAGATCAGCAAGTCGAGCAATGTACTCCTCTCTATTATAAATAATGTGCTGGAGATGGCTCGTATCGAAAGCGGACACATACAGCTAGAGGAAACTCCAATGAAGACTGGTTCGATCGGAGAAAGCCTCTATCCTGTCATTGAGCAGATGATGACAACGAAGGGAATCGAATTCAAATCTACCATCGACGTCGAGCATCTATACATCTATGGCGACAAGACCAAGATACGTGAGATTCTGCTCAACCTGCTCTCTAATGCATACAAATATACCAACCCTGGAGGCAAGGCTGAACTGAAAATACAGGAAGTGGAATGTGAGAGAGAGGGTTATGCACGATATATTACCACAGTATCTGATACGGGTATCGGCATGAAGCCTGAGTTCTTGAAGCATATCTTCGACCAGTTCTCGCGTGAGCATAATACGACGGAGAACAAGATTGAGGGTACAGGTTTAGGTATGTCTATCGTCAAGCGCTATGTGGAGTTGATGGATGGTAAGATCGAAGTAGAGAGCCAGGTCGGCATCGGAAGTACCTTTACCCTCACCCTCGAGCATCGTATCGCTGAGCCAGAGAAACCTGCCATCGACGTGGAGGAAGTAGAGTCTCAGAAGCAGTTCGCTGGCTACCGCATCCTGTTGGCCGAAGACAACGAACTCAATGCCGAAATCGCCATGGAGATTCTCTCTGAGGCCGGATTTGAGGTTGAGCATGCCGAGAACGGACAGATCTGCGTAGAAATGCTGCAAAAGGCTGAGTCTAAACATTATGACCTTGTCCTGATGGATGTGCAGATGCCTGTGATGAACGGTTACGAAGCCACACGCCAGATCCGTAAGCTCGATGACCAGGAGAAGGCCGGCATCCCAGTCATCGCCATGACTGCCAACGCCTTTGAGGAAGATAAGCGCACGGCCAAGGAAGCTGGCATGGATGCACATCTGGCTAAGCCAATCGATGTACAGGCGCTCTTCACAACGCTGGCTGACTTTATCTCAAAAAACTGATATAGGTTATTTGTTGCCTGATATCTGATACTTGGCAATAGATTCCACAATCTCATCGACATCATCGGCCAGGCTGATCTGCAGATTCTTATATCGTCCATTGTCAAGCATGTGCTGCATGAATGGGACGACAGGGACTTCCTTCGTCCAAAAGTGCTTGCCAACGAAGATCATCGGACTTGTAAGGCCGAGGCTCACGTAGTGGTTCTGCACAGCCTCCTGGAAGATCTCCTGCAGCGTGCCGGCACTACCCTCCATGAAGATCAGGCCTCCGTACGCTTCGGTAAGGAGTGTGTCCTCGCGGATACTGTTCTCAAAGAGCTTGGCAATATGTGTAGCGAAGGCTGACGGTGGCTCATGTCCATAGTACCACGTAGGGATAGAAAGGCTCTTGTACTCAGTGACAAGCGGGAATCGCGCCATCACGCGGAAGGCCTGTGCTAGCCATCCCTGATCCTGGAAAGTTGGAGCAAGGCTCAGGATCTCAATAGCTTCATCGACCTCCTCCTTAGTCCGGCCAGCCATGTAGGCGCCGAGATGTGTAGCTTCCATTGCACCAGGGCCACCACCGCTGATCATCAGATAACCCATCTCTGTGAGGCGCTTGCTGACATCCACGGCCATACGATAGGCCTTCGTGGCACGAGATAATCCGTGGCCACCCATGATACCCACCACCTGCTGCTGTTCGTATCCCTTCAGGAAATTTTTCATGGCTACACGTATTCTCAGGTCATGAATGGCGCGTGCTGCAATCTCAAAAGGAGAATCAGTGAGCTTGCCAGTCTCGACCAGATGATGATATACTCGCGTGTCGTAGCAGCGGTCAAAGCTGTCAGGATCGTCATAGTCGAAGACATCGAACAACTCCTGGATCGTGTAGAGAGAAGTACGCTCCAGGTTATATGGGACCGAGATAAGGTAGCTACCAAACTTTACTTGTTCTGCCAGTGTCATACTGAGGGTATTGATATTAGAATTTTAAGCCTTATTTTTTCTGGCGCTTTACGCAAATGAAGATAATCAAGAAGACCAGCAGCGCGCCTAAACTGTCAGCCAGAAAGTCGAGCCACTCACCGCTGCGGCGATGATTGGTGCAATGTTCCTGCAGGATCTCAATCACACCACCGAGCACCACAGGCCACCAGAGCGCGATGACGCTGATGTGTGGCCAATGAAGCGTATCTGCCTGCACGGTCTTCAGTTTGAATCCCTGAAGGCCATGCAGTTTGAAGTGCTCGTAAAGTACCACCGCCGTCAATCCTCCGTACATAACCATGTGTGTCCACTTGTCAATAAATCGCACATTCTCAAGCTCTGGCAGCTTAGGAGGTGTGAAGAATGACAAGTAGAAAATAGCTACAAGCGTCAGTAGCGTTAGAGGGTATTTCTTAAGAAAAGATTTCATTACATTGCCGCAATCAGCTTATCCACATCCTCCACCTTCGTTGCCCAGCTGGTGCAGAAGCGAACAGCGGTATGTTCCGCATCGACCGGCTCCCAGATCTCGTAGATGAAGTCCTTGCTGAAACGCTCCATCTCAGCCTTGGTGAGGATAGGGAACTGCTGGTTGGTAGGACTCTCCATCAGCATCTTATAGCCTTTGGCAACAAATGCATCGCGGATACGCTTTGCCTGCACATTGGCATGACGGGCAATTTCAAAGTAGAGATTATCGGTGAAGAGTGTCTCGAACTGAATACCGAGCATACGACCCTTAGCCAGCATGCCACCGTTCTGCTTGATGTTATAGCGGAAGTTCTTCTTCAATGACTCTGCTGTGATGACAATAGCCTCACCGAACATCGCACCCTGCTTGGTACCACCCAGATAGAAGACATCGGCCAACTGAGCCAGCTCCGGCAAAGTAATGTCACAAGCGTCACAAGTCAAGCCATAGCCCATACGAGCACCATCGACGAAGAGTGGAAGCTCCAGACGGTGGCAGACCTCGCTGATCTTGGTAAGCTGCTCCTTGCTATAGATGGTACCATACTCGGTAGAGAATGAGATGTAGACCATCGCAGGCTCTACGGTGTGGCAAGGATCTTCAGAGGCGCGATGAGCCACGACGAGCTCCTCGATCTGCTCTGCTGTGATGAGTCCCTGCTGGTGTGGCAAGGTGATGCACTTATGGCCGATATGCTCAAGCGCACCGGTCTCATGCACGTTGATGTGGCCGCTGGTGGCGCAGATCACACCCTGATGATGACGGAGGATTGAAGCTATGACGGTGACATTGGTCTGTGTACCGCCCACCATGAAATGCACGTCTGCATCAGGACGCTGACACGCCTCACGGATCAGGCGACGTGCATTGTCGCAATGAGGATCAAGGCCATAACCTACGCTCTGTTCATCATTAGTAGCTACGAGGCGCTCGAGGATCTTTGGATGAGCGCCGTTGTTATAATCGCACTGGAACTGGATCATTTTTTTCTATTCTTTAGGGGTTAATTTGCTGCAAATATAACCATTTTATCGTCAATAACAAAGAGTTGACACCAAAAATCAGGCTTTCTCTATCTTTTTTCAATAAAAATGATTATATTTGCACCCGTTTTTTAACCACTAACCTTCTTATTTTACACACATGAGATACTTATCGACTATGCTGCTCGCTGCTGCCTGCTGCTTCAGCGCCGCCAATCTGTGCGAAGCACAAGCGCCATCGAACACCTGGAATCCGAACCTGCCTAATGGCATGTATCGCAATCCTGTCATCGACGCTGACTACTCCGATCCGGACGTCTGTCGCGTCGGCAATGACTATTATATGACGGCATCGAGCTTCTGCGATGTCCCGGGTCTGCCGATTCTCCACAGTACCGACCTGGTCAACTGGGAACTGATCGGACACGCTATAGTCGATGATTATCCTGTGCTGCCAGAATATGAAGGTACCGACCTCGACTGGCGCAAGAAGGTGCAACATGGCAACTACGTCTGGGCTCCTTCGATACGCTATCATGACGGCTGGTTCTACATCTACTGTGGCGATCCGGATCAAGGTCTTTTCATGACCAGGACACAGGATCCACGCGGACCATGGGAACCCATCGTTTGGGTCAAGAAGGGCAAAGGCCTTATCGACTGCTGTCCGCTCTGGGACGAGGACGGCAAGGCCTATCTCAGCCACGGCTGTGCAGGCTCTCGTGCGGGTGTCAAGTCGGTGCTTTTTGTGGCTCCGATGTCTGCCGATGGTACTCGCGTCACTGGTCCTTCGCGCATCGTCTATGACGGGCATGAGGATCAGCCGACCATCGAGGGCACCAAGTTCTACAAGCGCAATGGCTATTATTATATAATGAGTCCTGCCGGTGGCGTGAAGTATGGCTGGCAGGTGGAGCTCCGAAGCAAGGATCCCTACGGTCCTTACGAGGAGTACGTCGGCTTGGCGCAAGGCAAGAGCAAGGTCAACGGACCTCACCAGGGTGCATGGGTCGATACGCAGAATGGCGAGGACTGGTTCCTCCACTTCCAGGACAAGCACGCCTACGGCCGCGTAGTGCATCTGCAGCCAGCAAAGTGGAACAATGACTGGCTCGTCATCGGAGACGATCGTGACGGTGATGGTTGTGGCGATGCAGTGGCCAAGTGGAAGAAGCCGAATCTCCCTGCCATGCCAAACGTGCAGCCTCTGGAGGATGATGAGTTCGACAAGACCACCCTTGGCCTGCAGTGGCAGTGGAAAGCTCCGTGGAGCCACTACTGGTATTTCTGCGACGCTAAGAACAGCCGTCTGCGCCTCTACGGTGTGCAGATGCCAGCTGGCAGCAAAAACCTCTACGACTGTCCGAACCTCCTGATGCAGAAGTTCCCTACTGAGAACTTCACCGCCACCGCCAAAGTCCGCTTCATCCCTAATCCGGACTATAAGCCACGCTACGAGCAGGCGGGTATGATCGTAGAAGGTCTCGACTATGCTGCGCTCAAGCTCGTCGACACGCCTGAAGGTATCGTCCTGCAGCAGGTCACCTGTCTCGGTGCAGACAAGGGCAAGGCCGAAGTCATCAACGCCTCGGTCAACATCGAGAGCCAGAAGCTCCCTGAGCCCTATACGGTCAAGTATGCCAAGGACGACATCCCAAAGAGCCGCACCGCCTCGGTCGACGTCTATCTCCGCGTCAAGGTGCACAGCGAGGGATCGGAGAACCAGATCCGCAGCCTCGTGCAGTGCTACTACAGCCTCGATAACAAGAAGTGGCAGGCGCTTGGCAACGAGTTCGAAGCCAAGGAAGGCAAGTGGATCGGAGCCAAGCTCGGATTCTTCAATACGCGCAGCGAGACGAAGAATGACGCAGCTTTCTTCGATATTGACTGGATAAGATTTAATAAGTGAGGAGTTAGGAGTGAGGAGTTAGGAGTATTCCCCCTCCCCCAATCTTTGCGCAGAGTGGCTATCAACTCCTAACTCCTAACTCCTAACTCCTAACTCACATGAACTCTATATTAGTTCTTTTCATCATCGCCCTCTATTTCTGCATGGTCTTCGGCGTCAGCTGGTGGACCACCCGCAGAAAGGATACTGACTCGCAGAGTTTCTATCGTGGTGACCGCAAGAGCCCCTGGTGGGTCGTGGCCATCGCCATGATCGGTACGAGCATATCTGGCGTGACCTACGTCAGCGTACCAGGTATGGTGGCTTCGAGCAGCATGGGGTACCTCCAGATGGTACTCGGCTTCGTGGCTGGCTACTTTGCCGTGGCTTACATCCTGTTGCCGCTCTATTACCGCCTCGGGCTCTCGAGCATCTATGTCTATCTAGAGCAGCGTTACGGCCAGTCGGCACATCGCACCGGCGCAGCTTTCTTCTTGCTGAGCAAGTTCCTCGGCTGCGCTGTCCGCATGTACCTCACCGCCGTCGTTCTGCAGCTCGTATTGTTCGATGGCCTCGGCATGCCATTCGGCCTCAGCGTGGCGTGTATCATGCTCATCGTGTGGCTTTATTCGTTCCGTGGTGGTGTCAAGACCCTTGTCTGGACCGACCTCTTGCAGACACTCTGTCTGCTGGCTGCCATGATCGGCTTTGTCGTGTATGTCTCTCAAGCAATGGGACTCAGCGCCTCTGGTCTCTACACCACTATCTCTGAGAGCCCGATGAGCCGCATCTGGTTCTTTGACGACGCTAACGACACGCGCTTCTTCTGGAAGCAGTTCCTCGGCGGCGCCTTCACCACCATTGCCATGACGGGCCTCGATCAGGACATGATGCAGAAGAACCTCTCGTGCACCTCGCTCAAAGAGGCGCAGAAGAACATGGTCTCTTACGGCTTCGGCTTCCTGCCTGTCAACCTCGTGTTCCTCTCACTGGGTATCCTCCTCTACACCTACGCCGGTCAGCTCGGCATGCTTGAGGCAGACGGCTCGCTGCATGAGGTCATGGCCAATGGAACAGCAGCTCCGCTCAAGTCCGACGAGCTCTTCCCCTATCTGGCCACTGGCGTCAATCCGCTGACGGGCACGCCGTTCCTCCCCATCATCGTCAGCATCCTCTTCGTCCTCGGCCTCATCGCCGCTGCCTTCTCCTCTGCAGGATCGGCTGTGACAGCACTTACCACCTCGGTGATGGTCGACTTCATGAAGCCACAATCAGACGAAGCTCAGGCACGCCAGCAACGTTTCAAGGTGCATCTCGTCAACTCCATCCTGATGGGTGTGATGATCTATCTCTTCCACCTCCTGGCCAGCGGTTCGGTCATCAATGCCGTTTATGTCGTAGCCAGCTACACCTACGGTCCGCTCATCGGCCTCTTCTTCTTCGGTCTTTTCACCAAGGTCAAGGTGCGCGATGGCATCATCCCCGTCATCTGCATCCTCTCCCCGATCCTCTGCTTCATCCTCGACCAGAACAGCGAGGCGTGGTTCAATGGCTACAAGATCGGCTACGAGCTGCTGTTAATCAATGGCGGCATCACGGCATTAGGTTTGTTAATATTCAAAAAAAAATGAAAAAGATAACCACCGCTCTCCTCTCCCTGCTCAGTATTTTCCCCTGCTGTGCAGACAAGCAGCCGGCGCCCAAACTGCCGCTCAAAGAGATCAGCTACACCGCTGGCTCGCAGATGATCGCATATCCTGAGACCAGCATGCGCTTCTTCACGTCCAATGACAGCGTCTTTGCTGTGGTATTTGATATAAATCAGATACAGTACTCGCGCTACCTTGTTAAGAAGGAAGACGTCATGAAGCAAATGAAGCAGATCATCCTCGACGAGAAGATGTATCGCTATAAGTCGTCGTACAGCAATCCGTACGTCCTTGATGGCGACGGATGGTCGTTCTATGCCTCGTTCTTCGATGACGTCGATGACCGTCACAAGCACATGGAGTGGATCAGCAGCGGTGGCAGCAACAAATACCCTAAAGGCAACGGTCTCAAACTCATCCGCGAAGCCATGCAGGAAGCTTTGACCGATGCACAGTTTCTCTATATCTGTGATGAGAACGGCAACGAGGTGACAGAAGAATCATCATCGGAAGAAAAATCGATAGAAGATACGACTAACGAATAACGGATGAAAGATCCCATCTATTATAGCTTCAAGTGGTACCTCAAACAGGTGCACGACACCCTGCTGCTACGCAAGAGATACGTCTTTGGACAGGAGAACCTTCCCAAGGACGGCGATCGCTATTTCATTGTCTGCAATCACCAGAACACAGGCAATGATCCGCTCAATATCCTCTTTGCACTACCACAAAAGATCCGTCTATGTGCCATGGCTCGTGCCAACCTCTTCGAGATCCATCCCAAGATCACGAGCTTCCTGCACTGGGTAGGTATGGTTCCGGCCTTCCGTTTCGGATTTGAAGGAGGTGAAGGTATCGAGAGCAATTTCTCTTCATTCGATCAGGTCTCTGAGCGCCTCAATGCCGGTTATCCTTTCATCGTCTTCCCTGAGGCTGGCCATACACAAGGCCACTATCTCGGACGATTCACCACGGGTACCGTCCGCATCGCCTTCCGTGCAGCCGAGCAGAACGGATGGAAGGAGGACATCAAGATCCTGCCAACGGCATCACATTACAGCGACTACTTCGACGTGCAGATCGACTTCATCTGGAAGATAGCGCCAGCCGTCTCGCTCCAGCCTTACTATGAGGAGTTCCAGCAGCATCCAGCCACGGTGATGCGCAAGGTCACTCACCAGATACACGACACCATCCAACAGATGATGCTCGACGAAGGCGTTGAGGACTATGAGACCAAGGACTTCCTCCGTCTCTCCACGCTCAATTTCCCACAGCGTGACCGCCTCGCCTTACCACAGCGTCTGGAGAAAGACCAGGCCTTTGCCAGCCGTCTCAACAGCCATCCGCAGTATGCAGAGATCATCGCAGCGGCCAAGCAGCTGCAGGAGAAACTCTCACAGATAGGTACCACCGAGCCGATCCTCGTCTCGCAGCCAAGTGTCCTCCCGACGCTACTGCAAGCGCTCATCCAGCTACTGCTCCTCCCCCTCTGGCTGCTGTTCCTCTGGCCACACGGCCTCTGCTACAGCCTGCCATTGCTGATGCTGAAGACCGACCGAATGTTTACCAACACCTATCGATACGTCTTCTCCGTCCTGCTCATCTATCCGCTCACAGCGCTCATCACCCTCCTGGTCATGGGCCTCAGCTATGGCCTCTGGTGGCAGGCAATCCTTTGGATAGCTCTCTGGCCTATCACTGGCAAGCTGGCATGGTACTACTACCAGCAGCTCAAGCGTCTGAAGCATCTCTGCTGTACCATCCTGCACCGGAAGGAGTGCCAGGAGGCTATGCAGCTTAGAGAACGAATCAACTCATTATTAAATTAATATTATCCCCTTACATTATACAACAACTATGACAAGAGAAGAAATTATCTCCCGCATCAACCCTCGCATCGCCGAGGAGTTTGAACTCGAGGAGTCAGTCATCACCCCTGACGCCGTCATCTACGACACCCTTGACCTCGACAGCATCAGCCTCATCGACCTCGTCGGCATCGTACAGGCCCTCTTCCGCATCAAGCTTGAGAAGAACGAGCTCGAGCAGATCAAGACTTTCAACGACCTCTACGACTATATCGAGTCACATCAATGACCCAACTCTTCATCCGCATCTACCACTACTTCGACCGTCACCGCGCCTTGTGGCTGACGTCGATGCTCCTTCTTCTGGGTTTCTTCGGCTATTATTCGACCAAGATCTACCTGGAGGAAGATATCGTGCGCCTGCTCCCCGCCTCGCATAATGAGGATGGCAGCGTCAAGCTCGCCTTCTCCAACCTGCGCATCAAGGACAAGACCTTCATCGTCTTCGAAGACCAGCAAGGCCTGGGTGTCGATAGCCTCTGTCAGGTGGTCGATGCATTCTGCGACTCGCTCCTTACCGTCGAAGACTCCCTACCCGAAGAGCAGAAGACCATCGCCGACCTCTTCTCGAGCCTCTCGACCGAAGACCTCCTGTTCGATGCCATCGCCTACGCCGAGGAGCATCTGCCAAGCTTCGTCGACACCTCCTGCTATGCCGCCTTCGACACCTTGCTCACCGAGCGCGCCGTCACCCGTCAGATGCTCGACCTCCGCGATCAGGCCAGTACCGTCATCGGTGGCGCCTTCCCCGAACTGCTAACCCTTGATCCTATCGGCATGCGGCACGTCTTACAGGATCAGCTGCTCGAGCTCCGCAACACGCTCAGCGGCTCGTACCGTCTGGTCAACGGACACCTCTTCGTCCCCGATTCCACCATGGCCGTCGTCATCCTCACCCCGCTCTATTCGGGTACCGACTCCGGCCACAACATCCCGCTCGTCGAGCGTATCAACGGCATCAAGGCGCATCTGCAGTCGCAGGCTCCTGGCGTCAACATCGGCTACTACGGCACCACCGTCCGTGGCGCCTACAACTCGTGGACCATCAAGCATGACATCATGCTCAATATCCTCGGCTCACTGGCCTTGGTGCTGCTTGTCATCTGCCTTTGTTTCCGCAACTGGAACACCATCCCGCTCCTCCTGCTCCCCGTCGGCTTCGGCGCTGTCTTCGGCCTCTCTATGATGTATTTCATCAAGGGTCAGTTCTCGCTCCTCGCCCTGGGTATCGGAGCCATCGTACTCGGCGTGGCACTCAGCTACGTCCTGCACGTCATCACCCATTATAAATACGTTGGCGATCCTGTGCAGGTGTTGCGCGATCAGGTCAAACCCGTCCTCATGGGACTGGTCACCACCATCGGTTCGTTCCTCGGCCTGATCTTCATCAATACCGATCTGCTGCAGGACTTCGGCCTCTTCGCCTCCTTCGCCATCGCTGGCACCACGCTTTTCGCACTCATCTGGCTACCACCGTTCTTCAATAAGGAGAAGAATCGCGTCAACCAGCGCGCCTTTGCGCTCATCGACCGTCTCAATGCTGCACGTCCCGATCGCAACCGTCCGCTCCTCCTGGTCATCGCCGCACTCACCTGCATCAGCGTCGGCTACTACCTCTGGGGTGGCACCAACTTCGACGCCGACATGCGCAACCTCGGCTACATTGCCGACGATCAGGCCGAGATGGAGGCTCGTGTCCGTCAGAAGTCGACCAATGGCCTCCGCTCTCAGTACTTCGCTGCAGGTGGCGCTACGATGGAAGAGGCGCTCCACAACTTCGGTCGTCTCACTGCCAAGCTTGACTCCTTGCAGCAGGCAGGTCTCGTCGATCATTACTCGCAGACCTCCAAGCTCTTCATCCCACTCCACATCCAGCAGCAGCGTATCGACGCCTGGCAGGCTTACTGGAGTGAGGAGCGACTCGCGAAGGTACGCCAGCTCATCGGCAAATGTGCACCTGTGGCAGGACTCAACCCCGAGGCCTTTGCTCCGTTCTACGAGGCTGCTATGCGCTCCTACGAACCTGATGCACTCTATGAGGCAGGGCTCATCCCTACCGGCTATCTGACCACCACTATGGAACAGTCATACGACAGCTCGTATCTCTGCTTCTCCACCGTCTATTGTGAGCTCGACTCCGTCCGCAGCGACTCCACCGCCTATCATCGCATCTGCGATGCCATCGGCAATGAGCCAGACCTCATGGTGCTCGATACCTACTATTATGCCGCCGAGACGCTCCGTCAGCTCGGTCAGGACTTCGACGTCCTGCAGTGGGTCAGCATGGCCTTCGTCCTGCTCGTCCTGCTCCTCTCCTTCCGCTGGAACCTGAAGGTCGCTCTGCTCTGCTTCCTCCCCATCGTCATCTCCTGGATCATCGTCCTCGGAGCGATGAATATCTTCGACCAGCAGTTCAACCTCATTAACATCATCATTTCGACCTTCATCTTCGGCATCGGTGTCGACTATTCGATCTTCATCATGTGCGGCCTCCTGGAGAGCCATGAAACAAAAGAGAGCGCACACAGCACCCTCTCCTACCACAAGACCGCCATCACGCTCTCCGCACTCGTCCTGGTCATCACCGTCGGCTCGATGAACTTCGCCATCCACCCTGCCATCCGCTCCGTCGGCTTCGCCACTCTCGTCGGCCTCATCAGCGCCGTCGTCTTCGCGTATGTCGTCGAACCGTTTATCTATCGGAAAGTAAAGAAATAAGCAAACATACACACTTATGAAAACCATAATAGCCAAGACACTTTGTCTCTTAATCCTGAGTTTTATCTCTGCGACTCTCTGGGCCGCCAAGTCATCTGGTATCATCCGCTCCTGGTCTCAGCCAGACGGCACTACGGTAAAGGTACAGCTGCTGGGAGACGAACATGTGTCATGGTATCAGACACCAGACGGCATACTACTCGTACGTGGCAATGACGGGGCCTTCTATGTTGCGGAGGTGGATGCAGAAGGTACGCTATCGACAACAAGTGTCCTTGCACATGATCTGGAAAAGAGAACAGCAGCAGAACTTTCGTTGGCAAAGTCGCAGCGACGCGAAGCTTTCTTCACTGCGGCCGACAAAGAGCTGCTGGCCGCAAGAACAAGGGCCATCCCCGGCTATCCTGCTGCCAAATTCTGTCCTCACACCGGCACCGTACGCGTTCCTATTATATTGATGCAATACACCGATAAGGAATTCTCTCTCGACAGGGAGGTTGTCGAAGAATACTTCAATGGCACAGCCAGAACGGAGTATTCGAAAGAAACAAGATTCCAGGGATACAGCTCCGTCTCTCAGTATTTCTGGGATGCCAGCTTCGGCAAGCTTGACTTCAAGTTCGAAATCTACGGTCCATACACTACCGACCACGAGCACGACTACTACGGCAATAAGACTGCAAGCAAACGCATCGAACTGGAGAAGGAAGCCGTAGCGAAGGCTGAAGGAGACATTGACTTTGCCCAGTACGACTCCGATGACAATGGATTTGTGGATATGGTGTATGTCCTCTATGCCGGCACAGGTGCGAACATAAGTGGTGATGACACCGACGTCTGGCCTGCATGCTTTCCTGCCACCCAAAACATAAGCACTCAGGAAGAAAAGACCATCAACGTTATTGGCTGTGCCAACGAACTTGCCATATATGCTTCCGGAAGTCCGACAGGCAAAGCTCTGCGTGCAGGCATCGGCGTGACATGCCACGAGATGAGCCACGGTCTTGGCTTGCCTGACCTTTACAACACTTCCACTCCCAAAAATCCAGAGACTGGCATGACCGACTGGAGCAACTGCGGTCCAGAGGACTGGGATCTGATGGATGGCGGCGAGAATCTCTATGTTGCCATGTGGCCATGCACTTACACGGCGTGGGAGCGTGACATTATGGGATGGATAGACGTAGAGGAACTTACCGAACCTACCGACATCACCATATATCCGCTCAACGACCTGGATGGCAGAGGTAAGGCTTACCGTGTTACCAACCCTGCTAATCCCCTCGAATACTATATCATTGAGAACAATATCAGCACTGAATGGAACCAATACCAGAACAATCAGTATGGCTCCGGCCTGATGATCTATCACATCAACTCACAGAAGAATGGTTTCAATATGCGACCAAACGAGACCTACGGCCATCCCAACATCACCATCCTACCTGCCGACGGCTACATCATGGCATTGTACAACCGCGGCGAGACCATCATGTATAACGGAGAACTTATAAAGATGCCCAAAGATGACAGCACCTTTAGAAAGAATTATTTCACACCAGAGATGCAGGGAGATCCTTATCCTGGTTCTAAGGACGTCACCGCTCTTGCAGCCTACAAGAACTACACCAAGCTTGATGGCGACAAAGACATGGTAGAGCTCTACCCTATCACCCATATCCAGAAAAACGGCGACGGCAGCATCTCTTTCAAGTTCATGGACACCGCCTCTGTCCTTGATGCCGTCACTGATAGAACGACTCTCATGAATGGCCGCATCTATTCAATCGACGGCAGATATCTCGGCACCGATCCTTCTGTCCTCCCTTCTGGCATGTATATCCAGAATGGGCAAAAAATTATTTTATTGACGCGAGGACTGCAAAACGTCCATTCTTTGTAACGAGAATGGACGCCATGGACTCAGGATGTCCGTTCTTTATGGCAGGAATGGACGCCATGGACTCAGGATGTCCGTTCTTTATTGCAGGAATGGACGGCGTGGGGTCAGGATGTCCATTCCTTGTTGTGGGAATGGACGGCGTGGACTCAGGATGTCCGTTCTTTGTAACAGGAAGAGGATGTGTCAAAAGGGTTAACCCCTTAAACACATCCTCTTCATTTTGTATTCTGATTTATCTACAGATGACGTGATGATGGATCACATCTTGAACTCTCCATCTGGCATGAGATACCAGCGGACAGGCCAGGTGAGGCTCTCGCCTGGTGCGAGGTTGGTGTAGGCGCCTTGGCTTTCGAGTTCGACGTAAGCGTTACCCTGATGGACGTAGACCTGGATCTCGGCCTCGTCTGGTGCTGGCTGCGATGGATCGAGGTCCTGGAACTTCTTGACGAGAGTCAGGCCATTCTGGGAGAAGGCGAGCCAGCCTTTGCCGTCGGAATTGATCTTGCGGTTCTGGCCTTCGACATGGTCAATGTCATAGCAGGCGAGGTTGCCTTTCTGTACGAAGTTCATGAGGCCTGCAGGGGTGATACCGTCGACAGGAGCGTCGAAGAAAACGGTGCCATTGGCAAGGACACGGGTGATCTCCCAAGGAGCGACCTTGCGAGGCTCGGTGCCTGCGTTCTGGATGGTATAGGTCACGACGATGCAATTGTCGGTGGCGTCGACCTCGAACTTCTTCTTGATGATGACTGGGAACTTCTCAGAGAGAGGACTGGTCATGAGGATGGCGCCTCCCTCCTGCTCCTCTACGGTATACATACCCATGTCATGCTCGTGTACTGGTGGCCAGTTCCACTCCTTCTGCGGACTTGTCCAGAAGGTACTGCCGTACATGTTAGGGAAGTCGATGTGCGAGAGGACTTCGGTGGTGTCGTGACGCAGAGAGGTGATACGTGCGCCGTTAGCGGCGTCAATGTCCATGGTGACCTTACCTACGTGGAGGGTGTAGATCTTAGCTTCATTCTTTTTCATGCGGAAGCGGGGTGGCTGCGCTGTGCAGAGGCCGAGGACCATGGCAGCCAGGATAAGGGTGGTAAATAGTTTTTGCATAGATTATGAGGTAATGTTTTACTCCATCAAAAAAAAAAAAATCAATTTTTGCTATTGGATATATTTGAGGCCAAACAGATATTGATTTACTTTGATTTCTTTTGATGGAGAGTAATAATTATCGATCCTGACGGATGAACTGAAGGAGACGCTCGACGGCTCCCTCGGTAGGGATGTTCTTCTCGATGCACTGCTTGCCTTTATAGAGGCTGACCTTGCCAGGACCTGCACCGACGTAGCCATAGTCGGCGTCGGCCATCTCACCAGGACCGTTGACGATGCAGCCCATGATGCCGATCTTGAGCGTAGAGAACTTCGGATCGGTCTTGGCAGCCTCCTTGACGGCGGCTTTGATGCGGGCGATGGTCTCTTCGAGGTCGTAGAGCGTACGACCACAGCCAGGACATGAGATGAACTCGGTGCGGGTGAACTTGACACGAGCGGCCTGAAGGATGCTGTCGGCAAGGTCGACGAGCTGCGCCTGGGTGAAGCCTGGGTTCTGGATAACGAGCTTGTGGGCAAGGCCATCGATCAGCAAAGCGCCGACGGTCATAGAGGCCTTGAGCTGGAGCGACTCCATGTCTGGCTCGTTGAGCGAGAGGGTGATGGTATCGTCGACGATGGCAGCGCGACACGCTTCGCGCAAGGCTGCGCACTCAGAAATCATCTCGACGAGCTTGCGAGCTACAGGGATCTCACGCTCTGGTGCTTCGGAGAGGGAAACACGGATGGTGTCGCCAATACCTTCGCACAAGAGCGCACCAATACCGACGGCTGACTTGATGCGGCCATCTTCGCCTTCGCCTGCCTCGGTGACACCGAGGTGGAGCGGGAAGTGCATATCCTCCTTGTCCATCGCCTCGACGAGGAGGCGCATGGTGCGGACCATGACAACACAATTGGATGCCTTGATGGAGATGATGACGTCCATGAAATTCTCCTCGACGCAGATGCGAAGGAACTCCATGCACGACTCGACCATACCGGCTGGCGTATCACCATAGCGGCTCATGACACGATCGGAGAGCGAGCCGTGATTGACACCGATGCGGACGGCGGTCTTGTGCTCCTTACATATATTAAGGAACGGGACGAGACGCGCGCGGATCTTCTGGATCTCCTGTGCGTACTCCTCATCGGTATACTCCAGCTTCTTGAAGGTGCGACCCGGATCGACGTAATTACCCGGATTGATACGCACCTTCTCGACGATACCAGCTGCCACGTCAGCCACCGCTGCATTGAAGTGAATGTCGGCCACGAGTGGTACCTGATAGCCGTCGCGATGAATGCCAGCTTCGATCTCCTTGAGGCTCATGGCCTCACGTGTACCTTGTGCTGTGAGACGGACGATGTCAGCACCGGCATCGACGATACGCTCGATCTGAGCGACGCTACCTTCGATGTCGTTGGTGTTCGTGTTGGTCATCGACTGGATGCGGATGGGATTATCGCCACCGATGATGACGTCTTTGACGCGACACTCACTGGATTTTCTGCGAATGTACATTCTTGGAAAAATTTAGTTGCACTTATACTCGTACTTCAGTTCAGCCAGCTCTGCATTGGCCTTAACGATCTTCTGAGCGAGATTCTTCTTGTAGACGACAAACTTCTCAGCGAGTGCAGGATCGCCGACAGAGAGGATCTGGACAGCGAGGATGCCGGCGTTCATGGCGCCATTGAGCGCTACGGTAGCGACAGGGATTCCTGGAGGCATCTGGATCATGGCAAGCATGGCGTCGAGACCTTCGAGGCTACCGGTGAGAGGTACACCGATGACAGGGAGTGGAGTCATGGCAGCGACGACACCTGCGAGGTGTGCAGCCATGCCTGCGCCTGCGATGATGACCTTGATGCCACGGCCAGCGGCACCGTTAGCAAACTCTTCGACCTCCTTAGGAGTGCGGTGTGCAGAGAGCGCGTGCATCTCGAAAGGAATCTGGAACTCATTGAGAAGATCGGCAGCCTTCTTCATGACTGGGAGGTCACTGGTGCTGCCCATGATGATGGAAACGATAGGAGTCATATTATTTACGATTTATGATTTAGCGATTTACGATTTTATTTACCATTTGTTCATGTACCATGTACCAATTTACGTGAACAGCGCATAGCCGAGGAGGATGCTGACGACACCGAGGAGGGAGCCGGCAGAGACTTGTGCCAGCGTGTGACGGCCGAGATAGATGCGGCTGCTACAGATGCCACCGACGATGATGACGGCTGCCAGCCCCAGCCACAACGGCATGGAGAGCGGGAAATGATAATAGAGCATCAGGAAGGTGGTGGCAGCGGCTGCATCGGCCGAAGCATGTGCAGAGATCTTCCACCAGAAACTGATGATCCAGGCAACGAAGGTCAGGATGACCGATCCCCAATAGATGGCCAGCACCCACTTCGGCAGGAAGTTGTTGTGATGCAGGACAAAGAGATTCATCGTGTAGCAGACGAAGTTGACCAGGAAAGGCAACACGCGGTCACGTCGATCGCGCAGAGCCCAATGGCCGACGATGTGGAAGACATGCATCAGCGTGATGGCGATGATCGGCATCAGACAGGTATAGAAGAACACTTCGCCGATGAAGAACCACTTATACTGCGCCGGATAAATGGACATTGGCGTATAGTAACACACTACGACAGCGGCCAGCGTCAGCATCAGCAACGGATGGAAGAGGTTGCTGAAGGCCTGTACGGCCGTCTGATAGGGTTTCTTGGGAGCGGAGAACTGGGCGTTCTGCTCTTCGCGGATTTGAGATATTTGGTTCTGATCCATAATTATATTTTTACAATTCCTTGCGCATTCTCGCCACTGGGAAACCGAGCTTTTCGCGATACTTCATCACTGTGCGACGAGCGATCGGATAGCCTTTCTCCTTCATGATGGCAGAGAGCTTCTCGTCGGTGAGTGGCGCGTGCTTGTCTTCCTGTTCGATGACCTCACGGAGAGCCTCCATGACTGCGACGTTGCTCACGAGGTTGTCATCGGCATCGGAGATGGCCGTGGTGAAGAGCTCTTTAACCGAGATGATGCCGAAGTCGGTGTCGACATACTTGCTGTTGGACACACGGCTGATGGTCGAGATGTCGTAGCCACACTTGTCGGCCACATCCTGCAGAACCATCGGACGGAGCGTCTCGACCTGACCGGTCAGGAAGTAGGCGCGCTGCATATTGACGATGGTCCTCATGACTTCGATGAGCGTGATGCGACGCTGACGGAGTGCATCGATGAAGAGCGAACCGGACTTAATATTCTCGCGCAAGAGCTGCACCGCCTGACGTTCCTCCTCTACAACACCGGCATGAGCTGCACCTGCTTCGGACCTCTGCAGTTTCTGCTGTAATTCATTGAGCAACTGCTCCTGATCGGCACTGATACGCACCTCTGGCAGGTGACCGTCATTGAGCGAGACGACCAGCGTGCCGT
Source organism: Bacteroidales bacterium (assembly GCA_045598885.1). Classification (GTDB taxonomy): domain Bacteria; phylum Bacteroidota; class Bacteroidia; order Bacteroidales; family UBA3663; genus Liminaster. The sequence continues at coordinate 37,205 of JAZRVB010000093.1, read as the reverse complement.
CTTCGTTGCGAACGATGAAATCAGGACGAACCTGCGTGACTCGCGTCTCTGCCGACTTGCTGCCAGATGACTTCATATTGCCTGGCTTCGGATTGAGGCGACGGATGACACGGAGCGCATCGACCAAGGTATAGCGATCTACACCAAAGCCTTCCTGCAGACGATCGTAGTGCTTGAGCGTCAGATCATCGAAGGCCTGATCGACGATGGCGTAGGCAAGACGTGTGGCTGGAGTAGCTTTACGATCGAGGAGCTGCAGCATGAGACACTCACGGAGGTTACGAGCACCGATGCCGGAAGGTTCGAGCTCTTCCTGCACGATCTCGACGAGTACGGCTTCGAGATCTTCTTCGGTCGTCGAATGATTCTGTGTGAACTCCAGATCGTCGACGAGCTCAGAGAGAGGACGATGCAGATAGCCGTCATCCTCGATGCTGTCGATGATATAGTTGGCCAGATAACGCTCCTCGTCGGTGATGTCGAGCATGCTGATCTGATCCTTGAGATCCTCGCGGAACGACTCCTCGCTCACGGCAGAAGAACCGGGATTGAAGTCGTCATCGGATGACGTATGACCGATGCGGTCGCTAGGGCTGTCATCGTCGTATTCGAAGAAGGAATCTTCGTCTTTGGCTGAGTCCTGACGGAGAGGCTCTTCGGAGGTCTCGTCGCCATTGCCGTTATCGTCACCAGCGGCACCATCAGCAGACATGTCATCACCGTCGGACGAAGAGCCAGTCATCTCACGACTGTCATCAGCTTCGAGAGTGAAGTTCTTCTCCACCTCCTCGTTGATAAGCTGCAGAAGGTCATCGGAGGTGGATTCGACCATCTTCGAGAGAAGCATCTGCGACGGAGCTTGACGCAACTGTTGTTTTTGAGTTATTATTGTAGCCATTACTTCTTTGCTTCTAATGTTGCCACGCCGAGAAGTCGGTCATAACGTGCTCCCATCGGACGATAGTAGACGTAGACCTCGTACTGGTTGGCGGTCTCGTAGTAGTTGCCTTCGACTACCGAGGTAGACATCTGTCCGGCTGGCATCTCAACGAGATATTGATAGTTGTAGTGTCCCTGTTTGAGCAGGACATTAGCGACGAAACACTGGCGCTCGGTGTCGTAATTCATGCGATAGGCATCCGAAGCCTCGCCGTAGGTGAAGTCGCCAGAGAGATAGATGCCGCCACTTCCCTTAGGTGGCATAGCACCGGCTAAGGTAAACTCTGCCACGAAATATTCGCTCTCAGTATTGACGTCATCGACGCGCAAAGAGCGGATGAGGTATCGGCCATGCTGATCCTGATCGTAGCGGTAGAAGCTACCAGAGCGCGCCTGATCAGTGACGAGGCGGACGTGGTAAAGTGGCGGCTGATAGGTCACCTGCTCGACGCCAAAAGTAGCATAGCGAGCGTCGGTAAACTCAAAGCGACGGAAGGTATTGCCAGCGTCATAGATCAGCGGATGCAGATGCTCATAGAACGCTTTGCCTGGCTCCATGCGCGACGGAGAAGGAATGACGCGACGAGAGTCTCGACGATGATTCTGTGTCACCACAAGCTTCAGGTCGTGTGCAGGATCGAGATACGGTAACTGCTGCTGGCTCCAGCGACACTGCAACGTGAGCTGCTGGTGCTCCTGACGGTAGTCGATGTCGGTACTGGCACTCACCTCGCCTCCAACGAAAGCCATCTGCTCGCTGACACTGAACGTAGCCACAGCCAGCGGCGTGTCAGGTTCGTCCTGGTGGCTGAAGATGACGGCGTAATTACCACTCAGCAGGAGCCGGACGTCATCGTTAGGAAAGCCGACCGAGAAGTGGTAATAATGGGTGAACGTATTGAACGAAGGCTGCGCCTCATTGATCCTGACAGGCAGGAAACCGTCGAGATAATCGAGTTCCGAGAGATCATCGGCCTCCCATTGTGCATCGCAGTGCACGACGCGATATTCGAGGTAAGGCTCTTCGTTCGAAAGGTAGTCGAAGCTGATGTCAATGTGGCTGTTGTCCGTGTTGTCAATGACTGGCAGACGCATGAAGTCATCATCGACGATCGTGCGGAGTGTCTTGACGTTCTCATCGACCGGATGCGTGTAGTAAGCCTGCGCTGAGCAGCACAGGATCACCAGCGACTGGAGGCAGGACAGGATGAGACAACGGAGCCACTTCATAATCGAACTATTACCGGGGCAAAGTTAGCGATAATTTTTGTAACAAAAAAACAAATGACAGTCTTTTTTTCGGACCTCGTCTATTTTAACCTTTTTTTGACTAAATGCGCGAACAATAAAACACACACGCATGCGTTAATTAGTTTGGAATATTTTGCCCCGTGCTAAAAATGCGTATATATAAAGGTAAATCGAAGCTCTTGGCTCTCCTCACTGGAGCGCTGATGTTCGGAAGCATCGCTCATGCTGATGCTCCCGTAGAGCGTCGTACCTTACAGCCGACACCGGACAATATACGCACCGTCATCGAGTACGACTGGCGTAACAACCGCTACCTGATGAAGACCATGCTCGGCGATAAGCAGCTGGGATATGCCGTGCCGATGACACAGCAGGAATACCTCAAATATACGGAGAAGCAGCAGCGTGCCAACTACTTCTTCGACCAGTATCACAAGCTCGTGGAGGAAGAGGAAGGCAAGCCGGAGTTCGACCTGCTGGACATGCAGTTCTCACTGGGTCCTGCAGAGAAGCTCTTCGGTCCTGGCGGCATCCGTGTCAAAACGCAGGGATCGGCGTCATTGAGCATGGGCATGAAGCATAACTTCGTGGACAATCCGACGCTCTCAGAACAGGCGCGTGACCAGTGGACGTTCGACTTCAAGGAGGACGTACAGCTCAACATGAAGGCTACGATCGGATCGAAGATGAGCTTCGGCCTGAACTACAATACCAACTCGTCATTCAGCTTCGACGCGCAGCAGTTCAAGCTGGCTTTTGCCGGTGAGGAGGATGACATCATCCAGAACATGGAGGCTGGTAATGTATCGATGACTACGGGCAACTCGCTCATCCATGGCGGATCGTCGCTCTTTGGTATCAAGACACAGCTCAAGTTCGGAAAGCTCAATATCACGGCGTTATTGGCCAAACAGGAGTCGACCAGCAAGACCGTCAGCAGCCGTGGCGGTGTGACCAAGCGCAACTACGAACTCTCTGCGACCGACTACGAGGAGAACCGACACTACTTCCTTGCACATTTCTTCCACGATACATACGACCAGAACATGACGCGCCTGCCGCTCATCACGTCTGGTATCGAGATTACGCGCATCGAGGTGTGGATGACCAACAAGCGCTCAAACTACGAGAATGCTCGTAACCTCCTTGCCTTCACCGACCTCGGAGAAGGTTCGCTTGACGATATGCAGTCGGAGCTCTACTATCAAGGCAATGAAGGTGCTTCGCCAGCCAACGGTGCCAACAGCCTCTACCAGAGACTCAATCAGGCCGCAGACCTGCGACACATCGAGAATGCCTCTGTCGGCATGGAAGCCTTCGACCCGCAGATGAAGAGCGGACGTGACTTCGAGAAGATCGAGTCGGCGCGTCTCCTCTCCTCTTCGGAATATACGCTCAACAAGGCGTTAGGCTACCTCTCGCTTCGCACCAAGATCGACGATGACTGTTCGTTGGCCGTGGCCTTCCAGTACACCAAGGGAGGAAAGACCTATCAGGTCGGTGAGTTTGCCAGCGACAATGCAGAAGACACTTCTCGCACGCTTTACGTCAAGCTTCTCAAGAGTACCACTGGTGATCCGCAGAACAAGCTGTGGGACCTGATGATGAAGAACGTCTATTCGCTCGGCGTGAGCAATCTGCAGAAGAATAACTTCACGATGCAGATCCAGTATCTCAACGACAGTGTCGGCACCTACACCAATTACATCAACGCCCATCCGATCAACGGAAAGCTATTGATCAAGGTGATGAACCTCGACCAGCTCAACCAGAACCAGGAGCGTCACAGCGACGGACAGTTCGACTGGGTGGAAGGTTATACCGTGCAGGCCACGGGTGGACGAATCATCTTCCCGGTCGTCGAACCTTTCGGCAGTCATTTGGAGAAGATCTTTGGCAAGGGATCGCCAGAAGCTCAGCGCTATTGCTATCCGGAGCTCTATGCGATGACGCTCACGGAGGCCGAGCAGGTGGCCGAACATAATAAGTTCCGCATCAAGGGCGAATACAGTGCCAGCAGTGGCTCAGAGATCAATCTCGGTGCGATGAACGTGGCACGTGGCTCTGTACGCGTCACAGCAGGCGGTACGACGCTCGTGGAAGGATCGGATTACTCGGTCGACTATACGATGGGTATCGTCCGCATCCTCAACCAGAGTATCATCGATAGTGGCACCAGCGTCAGCGTCAGCCTCGAAGATCGGTCGGAGTTCTCATTGCAGCGCAAGACGATGATGGGTCTCGACCTGCAGTACGACTGGTCGAAGAACCTCAAGTTTGGTGCATCGGTCATCAACCTGCACGAGACGCCATTGACCACCAAGGTGGCCATGACTGAGATCCCTATCAACAACACGATCTACGGCTTCAACCTGAAATGGAACCGTGACTTCATGTGGCTGACCAACGCCGTAAGCACCATTCCATGGATCAAAGCAACAGCTCCTTCCAACTTCAGCTTCGAAGGCGAGTTCGCTCATCTGGTGGCAGGACACAGCGGTGATATCGGCAGCAATGGCTCGGTCTATCTCGATGACTTCGAAGGCTCTGAGTCGTCGAAGAACCTCGCTGTGGCCACACTGTGGCAGTTGGCAAGTACACCAGTCAGCATCCTCGGCAAGGACGTGGGTGGCAACAAGATGACTACCGACTACAACGCTCAGCGCGCTCACATGGCGTGGTATCGCATCGACAATCTCTTCACTTCGCAGACGAGTAACCTCACACCAAGCCACATCAAGAACGACAAGGCGCAGCTGAGCGACCACCGTGTCCGTCAGATCAACTTCGACGAGATCTATCCGAATAAGGAGCTCGAATACGGCGAGACAGGCATCCTCGACATCATGAACCTTGCCTACTATCCCTCGCAGCGTGGTTCGTATAACGTCAGCGCCAATCGTATCGGCCGTGACGGTAAGCTCATCGAGCCAGAGAAAAACTGGGGTGGCATGATGCGATCTTTGGACGTGACCAACTTTGAGTCGGCCAACTATGAGTATATCGAGTTCTGGCTGATGGATCCGTTCATCGAGATCGAAGGCGATCCGAACTGGCATCCGAACAACGAAGGAAAGCTCGTGCTGCAACTGGGAGAAGTCTCGGAAGATATCCTCAAGGATGGCGTCAAATCGTTCGAGAATGGCATTGACATCAACGGCGATCTGTCTGCAACGAAAGAAACGCTCTGGGGACGTGTGAGCAATCGCACCAGTACGGTCTATGCTTTCGATAACTCCGCGTCGTCACACGCCATGCAGGACGTCGGTCTCAACGGACTGAGTACGGCTGACGAGAAGAATTTCGCTACTTATAAGAACTACGTGGACACACTGCAGAGCCGTGTTGACGCGGAAGTTCTCAACACGTGGCGAGGTGATCCACACTCTCCGCTCAACGACCCTGCAGGCGATAACTATACCTACTATCGTGGCAGAGCGTGGGACGAGCAGGAAGCGTCAATCCTGGAGCGTTATAAGTATATCAATGGTACCGAAGGAAACTCTCCAAGTTCTTCGGATTCAGAGGAATCATACAGTACCGCCTACAAAAGTACGCCGGATGTAGAGGACATCAATACCGACAACACGCTCAACGAATACGAGCGCTTCTTCGAGTACGACATCGAGCTGGAGCGTGGACACATGAACATGGCCGAGAACCGCTATCTGGCCGACATCAGCACACGCACCGTTACCACTCGCGACGGCAACCGTCGTGAGGTCAAGTGGTATCTCTTCCGCATCCCTTTGCGCCAGCCGGATCAGGCCGTCGGTCATATCTCCAACTTCAAGAGCATCCGCTTCCTGCGTATGCTGATGACTGGATGGAAGCATGATCAGGTGCTCCGTATGGCATCGTTCGATCTGGTTCGCTCCGACTGGCGCTCCTACAACGGAGACCTCTCTGACCGTGGCTATGCACAGAGTAGCAACGCTTCCCTCACGGCCAGCACCGTCAACATCGAGGAGCATTCTGGTTCAACTCCTGTCAACTACGTGTTGCCTCCGGGTATCTCACGTATCGTCACACCTGGTACCAACTCCGTGCAGCAGAACGAGCAGGCGCTGAGCCTCCGCATCAAGGACCTCTCGCCACACGATGCATTGGCCGTCTATAAGAACTCTGGCCTCGATCTGCGTCAGTATGAGAACCTGCAACTCTTTGCTCATGCTCACGCCAACGAAGGCGAAGAGACGCAGCTGCACGATGGCGACCTGGCGCTCTTCCTGCGTATCGGCAGCGACTACAAGGATAACTACTACGAGTATGAGGTGCCGCTGCATCTCACGCCGGCTCATACCTATAATAACAACTCGCAGTCGGATCGTCAGAAGGTCTGGCCAGAGGACAATATGATCAATGTAAAGCTCTCGAAGTTCACCTCCCTCAAGCGCGAACGCAACACGCTCAAGCAACAGGGACAGGAAGGTGTGAGCTTCAACCTGCCATACACGATCTTCGACGGTGACAACCGCTCTAACCGCCTCACCATCGTAGGTAATCCTTCGCTTGGCGATTGCAGCGTCATCATGATCGGTGTACGCAACGTCGGCCGCACAGATCACTCAGGTACCGTATGGGTCAATGAGCTCCGTACCGACGGCATGGACGAGAGCGGTGGCTGGGCAGCGCGTGGCAATGCTACGCTGCGTGTCAGCGACTTAGCAACGATCAATGGCGCTGGCAGCTACACCTCTACCGGATGGGGTAGCGTCGAACAGTCGACCGCCAACCGCTCGCTCGAATCGAACTACGAGTATACTTTCTCCGGACAGACAGATGTCGGTCGTTGGCTTCCTTCTCAGCTCAAGCTCACCGCTCCATTATATTATAGTCTCTCGAAGCAGGCTCAGACACCGAAGTACGATCCTTACAACGAGGATCTCACTGTCGACGAGACACTCGACACCTATCCTACCGAGCACCAGAAGGACTCGATTCGCGCGTTGGTACAGACGGTCCGTGAGTCTCGTTCGATGTCGCTCTCTGGCGTCAAGTTCGACGTGAAGTCAAAACACTCGATGCCATGGGATCCTGCCAACGTCGTGATGAGTTACAGTCAGAACAAGCAGAAGTCGCACAACCCGACTACTGAATACGAGCATAACGACAGCTATCGCGGCGCCATCAACTACAGCTGGAGTCCATATTTCAAGCCGCTCAAATTCTTCCCATCTGGAAACAAAAAGAACGCCAAGGATAACCGTGGCGCGAACAACCGGAGTAACAGCAACAGCAGCAAGTCTCCATTCAAGAAGCTCAAGGACGACATGCAGCTCAACTGGCTGCCAAACAACATCTCACTCGGCCTGCAGGTCAACCGAACCTACTTCGAGGAGCAACTGCGTAATATTGAGGCCGTAGAGACAGATTACACCATCCCAGTGAGCTACACCAAGACCTTCACGATGCTGCGTCAAACGAACATCGCGTGGGATCTGACCAAATCGATCCGACTCAACTTCCAGTCGGCCACCAACTCACGTATCGACGAGCCGGATGTACCTGTCAACAAATACCTCTACCCAGATGAGTATGAGCGTTGGCGCGACACCATCTGGACACAGCTCTGGAAACTCGGCACTCCAGTCGACTACAACCAGACGTTCGATGCGTCGTGGAACATTCCTCTTAATAAGATCACTTACACCGACTGGATCACCTCATCGGCAAAATACCACGCCAACTATCAGTGGAGACGCGGTACCTGGATTGACGAGAACACCAACACGGGCAACAACATCCAAAACAACGCGCAACTCCAGTTCGACGGCCGCTTCAACCTGGAGACGCTCTATAACAAGTCGAAGTTCCTCAAGAAGGTCAATGACAAGTTCAAGAGCCGACGCGTATCTGCGACGAATAACAATCGCTCCAAGAAAGCCGAACGCCCTCAGCGCGAATTCAAGAAGGAGATTACACTCAATGGCCAGGACAGCACCATCACCCTGCGTCATGGCCTCAATACACGTCGCCTCATCATCACCGTCCGTGATGCAGACAAGGATCGCCTCTATCCGCTCAATTTCAAGAAGGAGGACGCCAATACCATCAGCTTCCAGAGCGCAGACAGCGTCAAGCTCAGCATCACCGTCAAGGCCGACAAACCATACGATGAAGAAGGCTGGTATAAAGGCCTGCAGGTAGCATCGCGCATCCTGATGATGGTACGCTCTGCGCAGATCGGCTACAAGCAGACGCGCGACACTTACCTGCCTTATTTCCAATCCGACATCGGAGATTTCTATGGTCAGGCGAATGGCGAGAACGGTCTCGTCCCTGGCCTCGGCTTTGCCTTCGGCTTCGAAGGCGGAGAGTCATTCACACGCAAGGCGCAGCAAAACCATTGGCTCATTCTAAACGATTCGCTGACCTCGCCTGCCGTCTACAACCTCACCAAGGATCTCTCCTACTCTGCAACGCTCGAGCCTTGGACAGGCCTCAAGATCACGCTCAATGGCACGTGGAAGCACAACGAACAGAAGTCGAACCAGTTCATGGCTCCAGAGCTCCCGATACGTCGCAGCGGTTCGTTCCAGATGACCACCATCGCACTCGGATCTACTTTCGGTGGATCTGATCCTGGCGACAACTATTCGAGCCGTGTGTTCGATGAGTTCCTGGCCAATCGCGAAGTCATCTACTCGCGTCTCCTCTCTCGATACGTGGGTAGCAAGTACCCTGTCGGCGGCTTCATGCACACCATCGAAAAGGGAGATATGCTGGCCGGTATGCCATACAATCCGGAGCTTGGTTCATCGCGTATCAATACGAGCGACGTGCTTGTGCCAGCGTTCTTCGCAGCTTACATCGGCGGCGATGCCAACAGTGTCAGCCTCGATCCGATCCCGTCGATGTGGAAGATGCTGCCGAACTGGCGTATGACCTACGACGGACTGTTACAGCTTTTTCCAAAGCTTGCGAAGTGGTTCAAGACCTTGCAGTTGAGCCACGCCTACAACTGTACCTACGCCATTGGCAACTACCAGACCTACACCAACTTCCTGCAAAATGAACAAGGTCTTGGTTTCGTACTCGACGTAGCCAATGACTGTCCGATGCCATCATCAGAGTTCGACATCGGCACCGTCACGCTCAACGAGAGTTTCCAGCCACTCCTTGGCCTCAATGCTACGCTCAACAATGGTCTTACCTTGAAGAGTGAATATGCGCATATCCGCTCCGTCAGCCTCTCTATGTCGAGCGCTCAGATCACCGAGAATGTATCGAAGAACTTCACCCTCGGTGCCGGCTACAAGATCGCAGACTTCAACACCAAGATCGGCCTCCCTGGCGGCAAGCAGAAGGACGTGAAGCATGATCTGAACATGAAGTTCGACATCACTCACAAGTCGCAGATGGCGCTCCTCCGCAAGATCAACGACGCCTTCTCACAGGCCACCAGTGGCAACACCGCCTGGACGATCAAGTTCTCAGCCGACTATCAGTTCTCGAAGGCGTTGCAGTTCAAGCTCTACTACGATCGCCAGATGAATACTCCACTCATCTCCACCAGTTACCCTACCGTCAACAGCGACTTCGGCATGACGCTCTCGTTCTCGTTGACGCGATAAGTCCTACAACCTTCATTAATCCGGGTTTCTTGCAGTACAAAAAATATCACCGCCCTCTATCAGGATTACTCCGATTGAGGGCGGTGATTAGTCTGTTTTTATCAATTATTTAATAGAGATTAGAAGCGGTAGCCAACAGTAACGGCAATGTCGAGCAACTTAGATTTATCACCAATCTTGTTCATATTACTAGTAGGGATGTTGCAACGCAGATCTACGGTGATAGGAGTAGCAAAGGTATAAGAGATACCTACTGGAACTGCAAGCATGAAGTTCTCCAGTCTGTCCTTTATTGATCCTTCAATTGCAAGGTGAGAATCACTTGTCTTACCATCAATGTGTCTATCGGCAGTAAGAAGGAACATCGGCTGAACACCTGCCTTGACAGCCCATCCCTCACCAAAGTGACACTGAGCAAGGACAGGGATATTGAAGTAAGAATAGTCAAAGTACATCTTAGCATCACCAGATGTCTTGTTAAGGCTACGGATGTACTCATAGTCGAGACCAGCAGAAAGACCGAATGCATCGGTGACCATAAACTCTGCTTCTGCACCGGCAATACCTGAAATATTGCTTTCAAAATCATCTGCATTAGAGATGTGAGCATAGCCAAGACTGATGTGTGGGGTAATATGGAACTCACCCTTCTGTGCACTTGCTGTGAGGGCAGCTACTGCCATTACAGCCATCATGATAAACTTTTTCATAGCTTAATAATATAAATAAGTTAATATATGTGTATCGAAAACTAGATTCGTTTCAAATGAAACCTTCTCTCTTTTCATGGCGCAAATATACACTTATTTTTCTAATTCTTGATGCAAAAACGTAAAAACATTTAATGGAAGTGTCATTTTGAGACGTTTTGCAAGGAAAAAAGACGATTTGCAAATAATGTAACAGTATTTTGAGCCTTTTTTATCTCGATTATTGTCATTTTTACGAAGAAATACGCATCCTCACCCATAGCCATCGAGGGACGAGCCGCCAGAAAAACACAATGATTCGATATTTCCAATCGACAGTAATGATCGGGCGTTTCTTCTCCAGACCCCTGACAATCTCCTCGGCCACCTTAGTCGCCTCGAGCTGCATAGGATAATGATGATCTCCTTTGAGCAACGCTGTCCGCACGAAACCAGGACGGATATCCGAAATCGTCAGATGCCTCAATCCTTTCATGTGGGCCAACTGTGTCAGACACTCCAGATAATGATTGACAAAGCGCTTGGTCGAAGAATAAGCAGGTGAAGCTCCCAATCCTTTCGTTCCTGCAATAGAACTGATCACAGCTATATGTCCTTCCTGCTCAGGATGCTGCTCGTAATATCTGAACATCGCTGTGACCATACGCGTGAATCCCAATGCGTTTGTCTCCACCGTAGCCAGTTCCTTCTCTGGGTCGAGCTCCACATTCTGATGACCAATGCCAGAGCTATGAAAATAGAGATCACAGCCTCCCAGCTTACCGATCAGCGTACTGAGTTTCTCCGTCGCATTCGGCAGCGTCACATCCATGCACTCCGTAGCCACCACATTGAGATTCTGTCGCTGTATCTCAAACAACAGCTGCTGACGTCGGCCGGCAATACCTACCTCCCAACCCTTAGCAGTAAGCACTTTCATGACCTCCAAGCCTATGCCAGAGGTCGCTCCTATGATTATCGCTTTCTTCATTAAGCATTCTCTTTACTTTTCAAAATAATACCCATCTATCCCAAGATTGACCATCACACTGTCATTCCAATGTTCATGGAGCGTCAACCGGGAGATATAGTGAATACCCGAACGATTGAGGTCTGGCAAAAGCCAATCCTGTTCCTTATCTTCGCCCATCGGCAGATGATCTATATCGATGGTGACGCAAAGTGTGTCGTCAATCGTGAGATGCCACAGTGTAGAATCCATTACATTGCCCGTAAACCACTTCTCGTATCTCCGGAAGCTATGAGAGCCTTCAGGAATCTGAACCAGCTTATCATGGTCGTATTGATAGTCGATCTCTGCGCGCCCCTCATCATCCTTCTTGAACGAACGCCATAGGTTTGTATCATAAGCAATGAATCCTACAATCTCATCACCGCTATAGAGCGAACGGATGTATTTGAAGTCCTCGCGCAGCTGCTCGGCATCCTGCCATGGGAGTTGAGTCATAAACTCCTCATAGACATTGGCAGACATCGGCAGGGCAGGGTGCTGATGCGCTTCGAAGAAACGCTCAATACGTCCCATGATGCTATGACGCGTCAGAGTACAGTAGTTGACTGGCAAGGCAGAAGTGAGTAGGAACAGTGCAGCAAAAGAGAGGGAGACCCAATGGATGCGACGAGCGCGGGTCATGTAAAGCCCTATGCAGACAGCGTAGTACCAGAGGTTGAGTGTGAGGGTATAGAGTCGGTTGACGGTGATACCATAGTCGGAGATACGACGGCCGATAGCCACGGTCATGAGTATCAGAAGCGGTAGGATGATGACGGGGAGCCATCGCACCAGCCATCGTTCAAATGCATTGGCACTTCTCCCCTCAGCATCGGCTTTGCGCAACAGAGGATAAAGAAGCAGCTCAATGCCAAGGCAACCGATCATGAGAGCATGGACATAGTAGCAGACACCTCCACGAGGCAGCTCCATAGCCAGCAGGATCTTGGTTCCATAGATATAGAGCACCACCAGATAACCCTGCACCAGCGGGAGGAACAGATAGCGTATCAGACCTGTCAAAAACTTGGAGGTGACGGCGATACGACTGAACTTATCCTCTCCCTGCGGCAAGCGCGACATCCAAAGCATGACAGCGAGCGTCAGCATCATCAATAGTGCAATGGTAGCATACCAGTTGCTATTGATACTGACATTGAACAGCGTATTCAACGAGCCAAGCAGCAACGACAAGCCTCCTGCCATAACGCCACAAGCCAAAGGACACACCGCCGAAAAGACGAGCATGCGCAGGGCAAGATTCCACGTCGCAAGGTCGTCCTTCTCACGGAAATAGGGCAAAAAGGTGCCTCCGATAATCAGCGCTGTACAGCAGGCCGAATGTCCTAAGACCAGTTCCGTATCGATACTACCTTCGGGCCTGAACCAAAGGAAAACAGCATCAGCCAACAGTACCAGATGTGAGGCGATAGTGACCCATTGCATCCGCTTGCGGTTCTTGACTTCCTCTCCCCAGAACTGTAGCACGATGCTCAGTACGATGGCGATGCTCAGGTAGTAGAAGACGGTTCCCTGTTGCACACCATTCACCGTAATCCATTCCACGGGATGCTCTTCCATGCGGAACGAACCCTCGACATAGACTTTGTCCCAGATATTCAATACAGACCAGAGGGTAAGCATGGCAAGAAACATCAATGCCATGGGAAACCGTTTCAATAGGCCAAGTGCCGCCTTCTTGAGGTCTTCAATATTGAGCCTTTTCATATTCGATAGTATAATTTTGGGGGGCAAAGATAAGCAAGTTCTATAGATATTCCAAATATTAGTTATAAAATTGTCAAGTAGTCATTCAGAATTAACTTATATTACTTTTTGTACGCTTCGCGCAAAGAGCAAAAACAAAGAAAAAAACTTATCAACAGAAAAAAACTCGAAAGTCTCCCAAGTGGCATCTAAGTACAACCTCTACGACCAACCGATTGATAAGCCTCAAGCAGGACAAATATACATAGATCATGGCATAAAAATGGAGAGAATCAATTGATCCTCTCCTCTTATTTCACGAATAACCGCATCTGCCCCTTGGCCCACAAGGAAGTATTACATTTCCTGACCAGCAACATTAAGCGGCTTACCGTTATTCATGATGATGATCTTGCCATCCTTCATAAGCTTCTTAGCCTTTACAGCAGCCGTAGCCTCTACGGCCTCTAGAGCTGTTGGCTTTTCTTCTGTTACTTCAGCCTTCATGTTGTCAAGAGCGAAGTAAGAAAGAGAGCTCACATCTCCCATACCACTGACTGAAGATGAAATGGAGAAGCGGATGAACTCACATACACCGAGAGGAGTGAGGTCAACCTTTGTCCACTCATTGACAATCTTTCCGTCCTTGGCAAGATAGAAGTCAACAGAGTTAGCTACTACATAATCAATCTCTTCCTCGCTAAATACCATACCAGAGATGGTGAGCTTGAGCCAGTCTGTCTCGTCAAACTTCTTAACGAAAGAGTCGCCCTCTGTCATTGACTTGTAAGCGCAAGCAGTATTGGTGATGTAAACATACTCTGGCTTGATGTTAGCAGTAGCGTAGATCTCTGGGCACTCATCCTCCAGAGTAGCCAGAGACTCATTGTAGCAGCCTACAGCGAACTTCTCTGACTGCATACCGCCACCGACTACCGAGTTGAACAGTGAGTCGTCAGTAGTGTTGCCAGTGTAGATGTTGCTGCTTGTAGCAGAAACAACGAAGCCGCACCATGAGCCATCATGGTTATAGTTCATGAAGCTGAAGACATCAGCAGTAGCGAAGAGACCAGAATTGTCAGCACCGTCATAGTAAGTAGCGCCATGGAGATCGACATCCTCAAATGTGATGTTAGCACCCTCCTCGGTTGCATCAATAGCAGTATTATCTGCCATCAAAGAGACAACAGACAGGAGCAACAGAGCTGTGACACACAATGTCTTTTTCATAATCATTTCCATTATTGTATTGCTTTTTAGTACTAGTAATCATTCAAAATTAGTTTACATTATTTTTACCTCGGAGAGTATGGGGAGTCGGGGAGTTTTACTCTTCATAACTCAGTATCTCCATGCTAACACAGGAAGTAAATTTCTGGGCAAAGATAAAAAGATTTTCTCAAACAACCAAATCCTGGTTATAAATTTGCTATAAAACAATATATTTTAATCTAATTTGTTTCTATCCAACATACTCTTCATTGTCAATAGAAGATTCAGGTGAAGTGAACCCAAGTTTTTTGTCAAGCTTCTTGGATTCACTTCAGAACCTGACTCAGTCGAGAATCGCTACTTTTAACAATTTATTCAAAGTGGGTCAGGGATCTTGACCCACGCTTATCCCTACCATCAGTTGGCAACATTGAGACATGGAGAATATTTGAGAAAATACAGGAGTGATGATTCTACAGAAAAGAAACATCACTCCTGTGCTTTTAAAAGAGGTACAATTTATGTGCTTTTTCTCTATGATCAAATCAGCTTGCCAACGTTTGGTGTCGGCAAGCCGAGATTCTTAACTATTTTGTAAATTTGCCGACAATAATATAGGCATCTCCACCCTCATAATCACTCCATTTTAACGTAAGCGATGAGGAAGAAAGATGTGTAATCTCATAGTCCTGACCATCGTACACATCTGTATGAATCCAGTTTTTCCCCTCTTTGGAATAATAATACCAATTGAATTTCTTTTGGGTTCCATGACATCCTATTTCAAAAAGTTCGTCTGAACCACTATTCATATACCCCGTACCGTCCTCTTTGAATGCCATAACATATTTTGAGGAAGGTTCATAAGTCTTTGACTCGGAGTAATCTTTTACGTTCGGACCTTCTTCACTCCATTGTTGGTAGATGCAATACCATACTCCTATTATTTTTTCGTTGATATTGCTTGGCAGTTCTTCAGTTTCATCATCTGACGTTCCTGACAGTTTATACTCTATATCAAAAAATTCTGTTCTATATACCTCAGAATCATTATACCTATTGACACTCAAACGCGTAACATTCGATACTAAATTCTGTTCATTTCTTGACACATGAGAAGTATCAAAATAGAAATCATAACCATCTCTATCTTCTCTTGAGATTAGATATGAAGCCTTATTCCCAAGGAATCCAAATGGAGCTAAAGATCTTAGCCACCAATCCTCACCTCCCTCTATAAAATATATTAAGAAAGGATTGAGGTCAATATTACTGTCATTACTATTATTAGGTTCATTGTTACATATTGTCTTCCTTATTTTTATAGATTTTGTCCAGATTCCTTCAGTCGTCCAATCATAATAACAGTCAATGTCATGCCAATCGGTATAACGATATAGGAAACCATCTTCACTATAGAAGAAATACCCATATTCTTCTTCCTTAATTCGGCCTTTATTGTCCAAACGATACTTTCTTTCATACGATTTACCGTCAGCACTTACTTCTTCCACATTCAGCATGGCATCAGCATCGCTAGAATACTCATATTTGTAAGTTTTCTTAGTCGTTGCATCATAAAACTCTCTGATTCGACCATCCGCATAGTAATCGAAGGTATATGTATATACATCGTCACGATATCCAGGCATATACTTTATGGATTTGACAAGATACTTTCCTTGCGGTTCTGGCTCTGGCTTAGATCCCGGCTCTGGTTCCGGCTCCGGCAACGGTTTATTTCCTTGTTTGTCATAGCCTTCTGGTCCGTCCTCATGCTTCAAACCACCACTCCAAGTTGGATTTTCAGAACCGTATGGATAATGGAAACGCCAGCGACCATTACCACCGCTATCTATGCCGAAATCAGTATCATCAAGAGCTATTCCATCGCCACCACCTAAAATAATCCATCTGTGAGGCTGTTCCCCACCATCTGACGAATCTGTGTACGTTCCATCCCCATAGAATGTGATTTCTGTACCATTCTTCCACCCGAAATTGCCAGGTAATGTTCCTTCTGAATCTATCAGAATCCATCTTCCGCGGATCATCTTCTTGGCTTCTCCCTGTTCAAGGGCAATAGTTTCTTCTCCATCACTCAAGCATCCTGAAAACAAGAAGCATGAAAACAAGAGCAGTATATATTGTAATTTCAAAAATGCTTTCATATTATCCTTTGTTTTGAAATATAGTAAAATGACTGATATTACTTAATATCAAACTCTACACGTCGGTTCATAGTGCGTCCCTCCTCAGTGTCATTATCAGCTATAGGCCTAGACATACCATAGAACGAGTAGCTAAGACGTTTCTCTTCAACTCCCCTTGAAATGAGATAGTCGTAAACGGCTTTACTTCGCCTTTTAGAGAGATCCATATTATAACTTTCTGAGCCACGATTGTCAGTATGCCCCTTAATCTCAATGCTAATATCTGAGCTAAGCATGAGTGAGGCTATCTTATTGAGATACTGACGAGAATCATTCGAAAGTGTACTTTTATTAAAGTCAAAATTGATAAGGTCGACAGCACAAATCGTAAGACCTTCAATGCTACGTCCTTGATCCATAATATAAATGATTTCCTCCAGTGTGTAGCAAGTTTTTTTCTCCTCCACAACAACTACAGGCTCTTCATGAACGATGACAGGTTCTTCTCGAACAACGATTGGCTCTTCGACTACTCGCTTATGTTTTTTGAAAGCAGACAGCGGAACAGAAACGCTTGCTAGGACTTCAAATCCACCATATTTTCGCGTTCCCACAATGTCGTATGGAACAAAGAAATTATAAGCCGTTGCCCATCCTTTCTTCTCCTTGTCACCATAAGTGTCAGTTATACCGTACTCATAGCTTGCCTCAAGTCCAATATGCATATTTGTGTGACCTAAACTAATTGGGAATTTCACTCCAGCTCCAATTTCACCAGCGAAATATGATGAATTCATATTTGCTTTCGTAATATCAATGGTTTGGTGATAATCCGCATCTTGTACCTTAATTTCGCCACCAGAGCAAAAACTTACTACTGGCGCAACGAACAAGTAAGGACGGATTGACTGATAAGAACCGAAGTTAAGCATCAAAGGTACACGCACATCAACATAATTTGCTGTAATATCATAATCAAGATCGCCACGAACATTGGTTCCATTCTGATGATATGCGTTTTTGATGTCATGAATGGCTGTATTGCGCGCTCCAAACATAAATTCTGGACGAATAGAAAACAATCGCGACTTTCCAAATTCGAACTCTGCAAAAAGACCAAAAGTACCAGAATAAGTGGCCTCAGGGTTTGGGAAAAAACGATTATCAAGATTAGAATATTGTGTCTTGTTCATGTGCATACCTCCTAAGACACCAATGTGGATTCGATCTAAAGCATCAGATTCCTGTGCGATAATCGTTTGTCCAAAAAGCAAGATACTACATGCGAGTATGCATCCTCGCTGAAATGTTTTTCTTTTCATTCAAATTTTAGATTTATTTTGTTAGTTATAATTTTGAGTAATAAGATAAAAAAAATTACCGAATTTTATAATTCTATCGATATCAAACTATTTATTCATTTTCTAGAGAGAGAACAGGCTTTCAATATCCTCTAATTGGTATCTACAAAAAAAAGATGTGGAAGCCTATTGCTATATTCCTAACCGCAGGCTTCTCGCATTGCCTCTAATGTGGAATAATCACAATAGACACCACATCGAAGGATAATATCATAGACCATGCACACAACCACATGGCAGAATAATACTAACCAAAGACGTGATGCTACAATAATCATCTTCACATTAGAACAAATTTTGCGAGAATCTGCGATTAGAAGATTGATATCAATAACATCTTTCTATTAACAATAAGATCTAAAAGAGGAGTTCCATCCGTTGATGGCTCATTTAGATGGTGCAAATATAATAATAATATTTAATGTATTGGTAATTATTATTGGCAAAATTCACAAAAGCTGACTGAAAAACATAAAAATGAACAAAAAATAAAAAAAAGAAGAACAAAAAATGAAAAAAAGGAAATACATAATAAATTAAGCGTAGTAAGAAAGCCAAGATTTCTTGAATGAAAACAATAGACGCAGTTTGTCATTGTAAAGACCAACTAAGATTAAGAGATCATAAAATATTTTTTATGAATGCAAAAAATCCTTCACTCCTTCACTCGACCCTATATCTTGCTGATTCTGAGAATGAAATCGCAGTGAAGGATGAGTGAAGGATAGTGAAGGATTTTTTCTTCATGTATCGTTTATTCTGTCGAATGTTTTGAAATGATCGGACGTCGTGAATGCGAGGCGTCCATTCCTGCATGCAGGATAGTCCGACTTGGTACCAGGTCGGACTATCCTTGATCATGGCATATCTGTCACGGTACCGTGATAACGATGCATTCTTCTCCGCATCCCTGTCACGGTACCGTGGAAAGGATGCCACGGTCGTGAAGAGTCAACACCACTAAACAGGTGTTGACTCCTCGCATCAAGGATACCAACGTTACGTACACAACGTTGAAATCTTGTAGAAAAGAGGGCGTTTTTAGGATGTCTGAAGATTAAAATGTGGCAGAGGGAGGAAAAATTGAGAAGAAAAACAAAATAATGTACATGCAAAGGCGCGCGTAAAGAGATTTTTATTATATTTGCACCCGAAATAAAGTTGCGCTTGACCGAAGGAATAAGATCGGATGAGTGCAGAAAGATTAAAAATTAGTGATCATATCTAATATCAATCAAAAAAATAGATTTACTACTATGGCAAACGTTCCATTCAAGTATGCTCCTATGTTCCAGAAGGGCAAGGACACCACTGAGTACTACCTCCTCACCAAGGAAGGCGTATCGGTAAGCGAGTTCGAAGGACATAAGATCCTCAAGGTCTCTAAGGAGGCTCTCACCCTGTTGGCTCAGCAGTGTTTCCACGACGTAGAGTTCATGCTCCGTCGCGAACACAACGAGCAGGTAGCTAAGATCCTGCGCGATCCTGAGGCTACTGAGAATGATAAGTATGTAGCGCTCCAGTTCCTCCGCAATGCTGAGACCGCTGTCAAGGGTGTACTCCCATTCTGCCAGGATACCGGTACAGCTATCATCCACGCAGAGAAGGGTCAGCAGGTATGGACAGGCTTCGAGGACGAAGAGGCTCTCTCACTCGGTGTCTATAACACCTATACCCAGGACAACCTCCGCTACTCGCAGAACGCTCCTCTCAACATGTACGATGAGATCAACACCAAGTGCAACCTCCCTGCTCAGATCGACATCGAGGCTACTGAGGGTGCTGAGTATAAGTTCATCTGCGTGGCTAAGGGCGGTGGCTCGGCCAACAAGACCTACTTCTACCCTATGACCAAGGCGCTCATCCAGAATGAGAACACCCTCCTTCCTTGGCTCGTTGAGGAGATCAAGCACTTCGGTACTGCTGCTTGTCCTCCATATCATATCTGCGTAGTTATCGGTGGTACTTCGGCTGAGAAGAACCTCCTCACCGTGAAGCTCGGTTCGATCAAGTACTACGACTCTCTGCCAACTACTGGCGATGAGACTGGCCGTGCATTCCGCGACCTCGACCTCGAGGAGAAGCTCCTCAAGAAGGTCTATGAGATTGGCCTCGGCGCTCAGTTCGGTGGCAAGTACCTGGCTCACGATATCCGCGTGATCCGTCTGCCACGCCACGGTGCTTCGCTCC
This sequence comes from Bacteroidales bacterium, assembly GCA_045598885.1. Lineage (GTDB taxonomy): Bacteria > Bacteroidota > Bacteroidia > Bacteroidales > UBA3663 > Liminaster. The sequence continues at coordinate 17,114 of JAZRVB010000093.1, read as the reverse complement.
CTGTAGGTATGGGCGTAAGCTGCTCGGCTGACCGTAACATCAAGGCTAAGATCAACGAGGACGGTATCTGGATCGAGAAGATGGACTCTAACCCAACCGAGCTCATCCCAGAGGAGCTCCGTCAGCCAGGTGAGGGTGGCAACGGTATTGAGATCGACCTCAACCAGGGTATCGACGCTGTACGTAAGGAGCTCTCTAAGTATCCTGTTTCTACCCGCGTGAACCTCAAGGGTACCATCATCGTAGCTCGCGACATCGCTCATGCTAAGTTGAAGGCTCGCCTCGACGCTGGTGAGGGTATGCCACAGTACTTCAAGGATTATCCTGTGCTCTACGCTGGTCCTGCCAAGACTCCAGAGGGCTATCCATGTGGCTCAATGGGTCCAACCACTGCAGGCCGTATGGATCCATACGTTGACGAGTTCCAGGCTAATGGCGGCAGCCTCGTGATGATTGCTAAGGGTAACCGTGCACAGTGTGTCACCGACGCTTGTAAGAAGCATGGTGGCTTCTACCTCGGCACCATCGGTGGCGTGGCTGCAGTTCTCTCACAGACTTCTATCAAGAGCATCGAGTGTGTAGAGTTCCCAGAGCTCGGCATGGAGGCTGTATGGAAGATCGACGTTGAGAACTTCCCAGCATTCATCCTCGTCGATGATAAGGGCAACGACTTCTTCAAGCAGCTGAAGCCAATGCCAAATTGCTCGATTCTGAAGTAAAAATCTAATAAAAGGGAGTAAAAAGGGAGTAAAAGGGGAGTAAAAAAGTAGTAAAAGGGACGATAGAACCAGCGGTAACGTGCTCTTTATAAGTTCACGAAACTGAAAACGGTCCCTCTAATACAAACGTCCCTTTTACTCCTTTTTTACTCCCCTTTTACTCCCCTTTTACTCCCCTAATAACTTTCCTTTATGAAAAAACTTCTCCTCCTCCCCCTCCTCCTCACCGCCTGCACCACTCAGCAGCCGGAGGATATGAATCCTGTCCTCAGCATCGAAGGTGGACAGGTGCAAGGTGTTGAACTCGATAACTCAGTCGTATATCGTGGCATCCCATACGCTGCTGCTCCTGTTGGAGAGTTGCGCTGGCAGCGCCCTCAGGCCGTCGTGGCTTGGGATGGCGTAAAGATCGCCGATACCTGGAGCTGCGCCTCTTGGCAGGCGGCTCATGATCCGAATGACGCTAACTATGGCGTCGAGTTCTATGACAACGATCCTGAGTTCAGCGAGGATTGCCTGTATCTCAATGTCTGGACACCGAAGGGTGCTGCTGGCAAGACCGACAAGAAGTTGCCAGTGGCTATGTGGATCCACGGCGGTGCTTATCATGCTGGCTGGGGATTTGAGAAAGAGTTCGATGGCGAGGCTTGGGCCGATCGTGACGTCATCCTCGTCACGATCAACTACCGTCTGGGCATCTTTGGCTTCATGAGCCATCCGCTCCTCACCGCTCGCGATGCTGAGGGCATCTCGGGTAACTACGGAATTTATGACCAGCTCAAGGCCTTGCAGTGGGTACATGACAACATCGCACAGTTTGGTGGCGATCCTGACAACGTGACCATCTTCGGCCAGAGCGCTGGTGGTGGCAGTGTACGCTGTCTCGTCAGCTCTCCGTTGGCCAAGCCATTGATCAGCAAGGCCATCATCATGAGTGCAGGTGGATTGAATCGCGCGCTCAGCGCTGGCACTACTCAGGCAGAGGCTGACGCTTTAGGCGCTGCGGTGTATGGCGACGCCTTCAAGACCATGGACGAACTCATGGCTGCCGACTGGCAGACACTCTATGACGTGCAGCAGAAGTATGTAGCCGCTACAGGCAACTGGCGCCTCAGCCAGCCACACCTCGACGGCAAGCTCCTCACAGAGGATTTCAGCGAGGCGACGCTCAATAACTCTCTGGCTGACATTCCTTATATGGTCGGCTCTGTGGCTAATGACATGCCAGGCCTCAACGAAGGTTTGCAGGACTTCGCTGCCGTACGCGACAGCTTGTCTAAGCATCCTACCTATATCTATTATTTCGACGCTGCTCCTCCTACCGACGGTCGTCCGGCTTTGACTGGCTCGTTCCACAGTTCGGAGCTTTGGTCGGTCTTCCACACTCAGGATCGCTCATGGCGTCCATTCACTGAGGCTGACAATGAACTCAGCAACCGCATGGTGGATTATTGGACGAACTTCGTGAAGTTTGGCAATCCGAATGGTGCTGAGGGTGACGCTTGGAAGCCTTACTCTGCGGCAGAGCCTTACGTGCAAGATTTGAAGAGAAAGGAATAACTCCTCACTCCTAACTCCTCACTCCTAACTCCTCACTCAATGAAGATTGGCCTACTATCCGACACTCACAGCCACTGGGATGACCGCTACGAGCAGTACTTCCGTGGCTGTGACGAGATCTGGCATGCAGGCGACATCGGTGACCTCAGCGTCGCGCGTCGCCTGCAGGCTATTGCTCCGCTTCGCGCTGTGTATGGCAATATTGACGGTACGGATATCAGGCTCGTATATCCTGAAGTGCAGCGATTTACGTGCGAAGGGGTGGACGTGCTGATGAAACATATCGGCGGCTACCCGGGCAAGTATGACCGCAGTATCCGCTCACAGATCACGATGCACCCTCCACAACTCTTCATCTCCGGCCATTCGCACATCCTGAAGGTCATGATGGATCATAACCTCCATTGCCTGCACATCAATCCTGGTGCGGCTGGTACGTATGGCCAACAGACCGTCCGAACGCTGATACGATTTATTATCGAACAAGGAAATATCCGCGACCTCGAAGTCATTGAGTTAAGCAAGTAATTTATGAAACCCGCAAACAAAATCTTCTTTAAGGAACTACTGTATCTCCTCTTATTCGTCGGTTTAGGTCTCGTCATCACGATGGTGGTCTGCTTGCCTATTGCCACCCTGGTAGGAGTCTTCTCTCATTCAGCTACAGATTCAAATCCAGCGCCAGGACTCCTCGAAGGTTCTCTGACTGCACATATTTTAATGTGGGGTCAGTCGGTCTTTATCATGTTCCTGCCAGCCATCTGGTGGTGTAAGAGCAGACTCAGGAGAGAGCCATACGGGTGCTTCGGCTTCCGCAAGGTCGACGGCCGCTGGCTCTTGCTTGCGTTCGCCTTCGCCGTGTGTTCCTTAGGAGGTTTTGAATTCATCAATACCTTTATCTATAACTTTGAGTATCCGGCAGGATTGCAGGAATATATCAATCAGGAGAAGATCGATGCATACAAAATGACCCAAGCGATGATGAATCTATCAGGCCTGGGTGGTTGGATTGAATGTGTATTGCTGGTTGCCATCGTCACGGGTATCGTCGAAGAGACCATGTTCCGTGGCGCATTGCTCAAGTGCTTTGGCTTCTCAACGCTCAACAAGCACTGGGTGGCAATCTGCGTAGGCTTCCTTTTCAGTGCCATACACTTTGAGGTGCTCGGCTTCGTTGACCGTTTCCTCTTCGGCGTCATCGCTGTCTATATGGTCTACTGGAGTGGCAGCATCTGGCCATCGATCGTGATGCACGCCATCAACAACCTCATCTGCGTCATCCAGGCCAGGCTCTCAAAGCCGGTCGATCCGCTGGAAACGCAAGAACCGATGATCCCTTGGTTTATCGGAATCATCGGCCTCGTAGCTACATGTCTCATCGTGAGAGCCATGTGGCAGATGCGTTGTCAAGAGCCAACGCTGGAAGTCCCGGTTTTTACACCTCAAAGTCAAGACACGTGCGCTGAACCGTGTAAGGACGAACCTTGCCATTAGCCACAGCTACGTGCTCTGGATGCGAAGCGTAGGCCTTGAGCGCCTCAGGGCTTTCAAGCGTTGAGTCGAGCATAACGTCACAGGTGCTCGATGCCAGACGTCCATCTACGTTGACTACTACATCGATAAGGCCAGGGACCTTACCTACCAGGCCTTCGAGGCCTTCCTTGATACCTGCCTTGACGGCGGTCTTCTCCTCTTCGGAGAGTTCTGGATTAAGTGTCCAGAGGATGATGTGCTTAACCATAGAAAAAAATTTATTATTTAATTACTAATTACAAATTACTAATTACGGGGATTGCTACAAGAGCGAGATCATTAAATTTGCCTGCAAATATAGCAAGTATTTGTAAAATCTCCAAATATTTCGCGCATTTCTTTTGGTCATCATCGATATAATGCGTATCTTTGCACGTCAAAAAACAGACTTTACACATATATAATATATATAATAATGAGAAAACTACTTATTCTGATGATGATGCTCAGCATGAGCGTCATTGCCTTTGCGCAGAACCGCATCAATCCTGACACCTGCGTTGTCAGCCATCACACCACCACCGTCAAGGGTGTCACCTTCAACTATACCGCCACCATCGGCTTCCAGCCAGTATGGGACAAGGACGGCAAGGTCGTAGCCGGCGTCAACTACACCTACTACGAGCGTGACGGCATCAAGGACAAGACCCATCGTCCACTTATGATCTCGTTCAATGGCGGCCCTGGCGCAGGTGCTGTCTGGATGGAGATCGGCTACACCGGTCCAGTGCTCCTCAACATGGATGACGAGGGTAATCCTTCGCAGCCATACGGCGTGAGCAAGAATCCATATTCGATCCTTGATGTTGCCGACATCGTGTACGTATGTCCTGTCACCACCGGTTTCAGCCGCGCTCTGAAGGACGTTGACACCAAGCAGTTCTATGGCGTCAACGAAGACATCGACTACCTCAGCGACTGGATCAACACCTTCGTAACCCGTCAGAACCGCTGGCTGTCACCTAAGTACCTCATTGGCGAAAGCTATGGTACTCCACGTGTCTCTGGCCTCACTTACGCGCTGCAGAGCAAGCACTGGATGTTCCTCAATGGCGTGATCCTCGTCTCTCCTACCGAGCTCGGCATCCGTCGCGACGGTCCAGTCGAGGAAGCTTTGACCCTGCCATACATGTGTGCTACCGCCTGGTATCATAAGGCTTTGAGCGCTGACCTCCAGAACAAGGACTTGCTTGAGATCCTTCCTGAAGTAGAGAAGTGGACCGTCGAGGAGTATATTCCTGCTCTCTCATGGGGTGGCCACCTCAGCGCTGAGAAGCGTGCTGCTATTGCCAAGAAGGTCTCTTACTACAGCGGCATCAGCGAGAAGGACATCATCGAGCATAACCTCACCATCAAGGTACGTCACTACTGGAAGGAGCTCCTCCGCGACCGTGACTTCACCATCGGTCGTCTCGACAGCCGTTACCGTGGTGTCGATATCGTGACTGCTGGCGAGAACCCAGAGTGGAACGCTGAGATGGAGGCTTGGTGTAACGCCTTCACTCCTCCTTACAACTGGTACGTACGCAACGAGCTCAACTTCGTGACCGACGTGAAGTATAACATGCTGGCTGGCGTATACCCTTGGAACTGGCAGAACGAACACACCGGTACCGACCTCATGAAGGCCATCAGCCAGAATCCTGGCCTCAAGGTGCTCCTCCAGAGCGGTTACTACGATGGCGCCTGCGACTACTTCAATGCCAAGTACAACTTCTGGCAGATGGATAAGAGCGGCAAGTTCCAGGATCGCTTCACCATCAAGGGCTACCGCTGTGGCCACATGATGTATGTCCGCAAGGAGGATATGAAGCAGGCCAACGAGGATATCCGCGAGTTCATCAAGGCTTCGATGCCGGAAGATGGAAAGGGAATAGCTTATTGATTCTGAAGGGGAGTAAAAAGGTAGTAAAAAGGAAGTAAAAGGGGAGTAAAAAGGACAATACCACATTTCCCCGGTATCTTTATCGATATCTTTATCTACCCGACATTAAGATTAACCCTCTTATACTATCGTCCCTTTTACTCCCCTATTACTCCTCTTTTACTACCCTTTTACTACCCTTTATAAATAATGGACACAAGAAAAGAAGAACTCATCCTGATGCGCATCACCGGTGAAGACCGACCAGGTCTCACCGCTGGCATCATGAGCATTCTGGCCAAGTACGATGCCAAAATCATGGACATCGGACAGGCCGACATACACAATACTTTATCGCTTGGCATCCTCATCCGTGTGGAGGACGCCAATAGCGGCAACGTCATGAAGGAGGTGCTCTTCAAGAGCTCCGAGCTGCATGTCAACGTAGCCTTCGTCCCCGTCTCTGAAGACGACTACAACGCGTGGGTAGGCCGACAGGGCAAGAACCGCTACATTCTTACAATTCTCGGCCGTCGCATGCAGGCTCGTCAGATCGAAGCCGTGTCGCGCGTCATCACTGATCAGGGGTTGAACATCGATGCTATCAAGCGCCTCTCCGGCCGCCCACCGCTCGACAGCGAGACACAGTCGAAGACTCGCGCCTGCATCGAGTTCTCTGTCCGTGGTAATCCGCGCAACGTCGAGGAGATGCACAGCCAGCTCATGGCCCTTTCGAGCGAGCTGGAGATGGATTCCTCGTTCCAGAAGGACAACATGTACCGTCGTATGCGTCGCCTCATCTGCTTCGATATGGATTCTACCTTGATCCAGACGGAGTGCATCGACGAACTGGCCATGCGTGCCGGCGTAGGCGATCAGGTCAAGGCCATCACTGAGAGCGCGATGCGCGGTGAGATTGACTTTAAGGAGTCATTCACCCGTCGTGTGGCATTGCTCAAGGGACTCGACATCAGCGTGATGCGCGAGATTGCCGAGACGATGCCGATCACCGAAGGCGTGGAGCGCCTGATGTTCGTCTTGAAGAAGTATGGCTACAAGATTGCCATCCTCTCCGGTGGATTCACTTTCTTCGGCGAATATCTTCAGCGTAAGTTCGGTATCGACTATGTCTATGCCAACGACCTCGAAGTGGATGACAACGGCAAGCTCACTGGCAAGTATCGCGGCGAGGTGGTCGATGGCAAGCGTAAGGCCGAGCTCCTCCGCCTCATCGCACAGGTCGAGAAGGTCGACCTCGAACAGACCATTGCCGTAGGTGATGGTGCCAATGACCTCCCGATGCTCTCACTCGCCGGCCTGGGCATCGCCTTCCACGCCAAGCCACGTGTCGTAGCCAACGCCAAGCAGAGCATCAACACTATCGGCCTTGATGGCGTGCTGTATTTCCTTGGATTCAAGGATTCGTATCTTGATGTATAGTTTTCAAGAGATACAAGGGACATAAGAGAAACAAGGGAAACAAGAGACGATAGTTATGCTTTTCGCAACTCTTTTCCCGTAGCATCACATACGTCCCTTGAATCCCTTGTATCCCTTGAATCCCCTGTATCCCCAAAATTCCCTTAATATCCACCAAAATAACTCTATATGAAGAAATCAATGTTGATGGCAGCGCTTCTCATGGCAGGAGCAGCTGTTACAAATGCTCAGGAGACTGGCTATCAGTTCACCACCGTCAAGTCTCTCAAGACCACCCCTGTCAAGAATCAAGCATCTACCGGCACCTGCTGGTGCTTCGCTACCACTTCGTTTATGGAGACCGAGCTCCTGCGTATGGGCAAGGGCGAGTATGATCTCTCGGAGATGTTCATCGTCCGTCAGAAATATATGAACCAGCTCGAGGACAACTACCTCCGTCATGGCCGTGGCAACACTGGTCCTGGCAGCCTTTCGCACACCTGGATGAATGCATTCAATCAGGTCGGTATCGTTCCTGAGGAGGTATATAATGGCATCAACTACAACTCTGACCGTCATAACCACGGTGAGCTCCAGCAGTATGTCAATGGCATCGCTCAGATCGGCGTCAAGATGAAGAAGCGCTCTCCTGAGTACTACAAGATCCTTAACAACATCTTTGATACCTACCTCGGTCCTCTCCCTGAGAAGTTCACTTACAAAGGCAAGGAGTACACCGCCAAGAGCTTTGCCAATAGCCTCGGCCTCAATATGGACGATTATGTAGAGATCACCAGTTTCAACCACAAGCCATTCTACCAGCCATTCGCAGTAGAGGTTATGGATAACTGGGAGAATGCACGTCAGTATAATGTCCCTCTCGATGAGATGATCGAAGTGATGAATTATGCCATCGACAATGGTTACACCATCTGCTGGGACGGCGACGTCAGCGAGAAAGGCTTCTCGCACAAGAACGGTGTTGCCATCAATCCAGCTGTCGAGAAGGTAGAGGACTTCTCTGGCACCGACCGCGCCCGCTTTGAGAACATGACTCCAGCCGAGCGTCAGGAGGAGGCTTATAAGTTCGAGGCTCCATGTCCTGAGATCAACGTCACTCAGGAGGTTCGTCAGGAAGGCTACGAGGCTTTCGTCACCACCGACGACCACCTCATGCACATCACTGGCATCGTCAAGGATCAGAACGGCACCAAGTACTACATCACCAAGAACTCATGGGGTACCGAGCGCAACAGCAACGGTGGCTTCCTCAACATGTCTGAGAGCTTCGTCCGCGCTAAGACCATCTACATCATGGTTCACAAGAACGCTATCCCTGCTCAGCTCAAGAAGAAGCTGGGTATTTAACTAGTTTCAGAATCGATTGCAAGATAAGAATAATTCCATAACTTTGTCCGCAGAAATAAAGCGATTTATTTAAAATATATAGGTATTATGAAATATCTTGAAGGAAAAGCGATAGCATGTTTCATGCTTACTTTATTTTGTAGTAGTCTTTCTCCGGTTTCGGCGGCATTTAAAGAGAAACTAGTGGTTTGTAAAGAACCTCACTTCCTCTATGAGTATGACTATGATGCAGCTGGCAACCAGATCCTGGCCAGTCATACAGATGTCTTAGATTACTGCTACGAGCGAGAGGAACGCGTTTATGACGAAGAGCATCGTGTAACATCGCTCATCACCTACATCTACTGGGATAGAGATAAAGGAGAGTGGTACAACATTATCAAGGAAGATTATCAGTATGACACTCAGAGCAGGAAGACGACATCGAGCCATTACATAAAGAAAGATGAAGACTGGGAATTCCTTGACACGCATCAGTATGAGTATGATGCTAATGGGACATTGCAGACCGATACGGAGATGCATCTAAAGGATGGTATACTTGTCCCGTATGCGCTCACTACCTATACTTACACCGAGAGTGGACAGCCTCTGCAAGTCCGTATTGATGTGTGGCGTAACGGCGAATATGTGACCGACAAGCTGAAGGAATGGACCTATGGCGAATATGGCATACTCTCAATGACCCTATCCAGCTATGAGTCCGGCAAGGCAGAGGTTCTGGAGGAGCATAGATATGTGTATGAAGGCAGCTGCAATGACTATACTTACTACCGGACGATTACAAACTCTGGTCTGCTTAACAACAAAGAGAAACAAATATATCATCTCGATCCAGCCATCGGCCTCACGCATTGGATGACGTACGGGTACGATCAGTATGCCAGTGGCGACGAGGATGATAAATACTTCTTCGTGGATGGATATGACTACCAGTATGATGAACAGGGTCGACTAATTATGGAGTCTGTTTATCAGTGCTGGAGCGAGTGTACCCGGACGGAATATCAGTATGATGAGTACGGTCATCATCTGACAAAGACCTATTACACAAAGGACTGGCCAAAAGATGATGAATGGAAGAAGAGTTCGATGGTCAAGCTGGAAAACACATACGATGAGCAAGGAGCATTACTTAACACCAAGGCCTACAAAACCGGCGATTTCGAGTTCTGGAATGATTATTACACCGAAGTTTACACTTACGACACCTCTGTGCCAGCCTCTCAAGTAGCAGGCTGCCCATCTGCGTATTATAAGCTATTGAGTTACGAGAAGTTTGATAGGAATAGTAAACTCATAGACTCTAAATTCTACACCTATGCACCGATAGATGATACGCATTTAGAGTTTATAGAAAATATTCAGCAGAAAAATATGCCATGTTTCGATATGTATGGACGACAGGTTAAGGAGTTTCCATCGAATGGCCTACTGATTCGTAACGAGAAAAAGATTCTGATACGCGAATGATTTATTCTGTGATACCGTCGATGATTCCTTTGAGGATTCCAATACCTTGATTCACATATTTGGCCACACCTTCGACCACCTGCTCCACTTTGCTCTTTGCAAACTTAGCAACACAACGGCCTTTGAGTTCGCCATACTCCTTGGCCTGCTCTTGAGTAAGCCTTGAAGTATCCATCTTCTCGTCGATGCGCTGATAGCGGTCATAGGCGCGCTTCCAGTCTTCGTTGTCGTAATAATCGCCACGAGTTTCGATCTGATGAGTCAGCGTACGCATCTGACTAAGTGCACGTCGCTCAGTGCTGCACGAAGAAAGGAGCAGCAGTGAAACTGTCAGCAAGAAAAAGATTCGCTTCATTGATTATGGTTGATTAATGTAATGAAAAAGATGACCTGCGACCTTTTTGAAGCCGCAGGTCATTATTATTTTGTATTTACAAGTATAATTGATTACTTGTTACGTGCCTCGATCTCCTTGTTGATCTCATCGATCTTGTCATCGGTCAACTCATACTTAGAGATGATGAACATAGCGAGAAGGAGGAGAATAGCAGGGATGACGCAAACGAGCCAGAGGATACCCTCTTCTGCCATTGGAGACTGTTCGATGGTCTCACTATTATAAGCTACGTAACCAAGAACAAGAGGAGTAACGATACCACCGAGGGTCATACCAGCCTTGAAGAAGATACCAGTCAAAGCATTTACGATACCAGCGATACGCTTGCCGCTCTTCCACTCACCGTAAGAGATAACCTCAGGAACGAGAGCCCACATGTAACCAGTAGCAACAATGACACCGGTAGACTTGATGAACTGTGCAATGTAGATCCAGGTCATGCTTGGCTCATCCATCTTAGCAATGACGTAGAGCATGGCCATACCGATGATAGCGCAACCAAGGAATGCATAGAACATGTTCTTCTTGCCGATAGCCTTCTTGATAGCAGGAACGAGTGGCATGAAGATAAATGAAGGAATAGAACCCAATGCCATGAAGATAGACAACTGAGCTGCAGTACCATGCATGTTACTGTTCATGAAGTATGCACCAGCAGCATTGCCGATAGACATCATAGCGAATGCGGTGATGAAGAAGAAGGCAATGACACGGAGAGGACGGTTGCTACCGAACTCCATCCAGAGGTCAGAAATCTTCACGTTCTCACTCTCCTTAGCATCCATTACGACACGCTCCTTACACTGTGAGAAGCAGAAGATGAGGAGTGCCATACCTACGAGAGCGTAGATAGACATGGTGATGAACCAAGCGTGTGAATCCTTAGGAAGCTCATCGCCAGCAGCTACTGCGAAGAGGCCGATGACCAAAGGAAGACCAGAGTTAACTGCCAAACCACCTACGTTAGCCATGAACATACGGACAGAGGTCAGGATGGTGATCTCCTCGGTGTCTCGGGTCAAAGATGAGTTCAAAGCGCCATAAGGTACATTAATAAACGTATAGAGCAAGGTCATTGCAATATAAGTAATGTACGCGTAGACAATAGAAGGTCTGAAGCCATCATAGAAACAGAGGATAGCAGAGATCGACAGAGGTACACCTACATAAAGCAAGTACGAACGATACTTACCATACTTTGGATTGCTCTTATCGATGATAGCACCTACAATAGGATCCCAGATTACGTTCAATACGTTACCTACGGTGAACATCAATGCTACAGCAGCAGCATCGAGGCCATAGATATCGGTAAAGAAGAAAGTCAGGTAAGTACAAGTTACCTGGAAAATCAGGTTCTGTGCAAGGTCACCCGAACCGAAGCCGATTCGTTGTGTCCAATTCAATTTATAGAAGCCTTTAGCTTCATCTACATTTGCCATGATATTATAATTTTAATTAGTCCATTCCCTCGATGGTCTTGATCTTACCGTTCTCATCCCACTCGATAGGGCAAACCTTCAAGCTACGGAGCCAAGACTTACCGCCTGAAGGTACAGAGTCATGATGGAAGAGATACCACTTGCCTTCGTACTGGATGATAGCGTGGTGAGTGGTCCAACCTACTACTGGAGTAAGGATGACACCCTGATAAGTGAATGGACCATAAGGATTGTCACCTACTGCATAGCAGAGGAGGTGGCTGTCACCGGTAGAATATGAGAAGTAGTACTTACCGTCCTTCTTGAAGGTCCAAGAAGCCTCGAAGAAGCGGTGTGGATCGTCTGCCTTGAGAGGATTGCCCTGCTCGTCGACAACGAGAATAGGACGTGGAGCCTCTGCATAGTTCATTCCATCCTTGGTCAAGCGCACGCAACGGCTTGGGAGAGCGTCCTCCTTACCCTCTGGGAGATGTGGCTCCTCGAGGTGGATGTTGTCCTTATAGCGCTGGAGCTGACCACCCCAGAGACCACCGAAGTAAACGTATACCTCATCATCAGCGTCATCGCGGAATGCACACATATCGATGCTGTAAGAACCAGGAATTGGTGCTGGCTGTGGGATGAATGGACCTGCAGGATTGTCTGCAATAGCGGTACCCCAGTGGAATACGTCGTTACGATCCTTCAATGGGAAGTACATGATATACTTCTTGATCTTCTTGCTAAAGCCCATGCCTGCGGCCTGCTCCTCAGCGTTGGTAGGAACCTCCTGGATGTACTCCTGTACGTCGCAGTCCCAGAGCTGACGGCCAGCCCATGGAATGTCCTCCTGACGGAGCACGCAACCATGATCAGTAACTTCGCCGGTCATAGGGTCACCATCGATCGAAAGAACATGGTAGTCTTTCATGATATACTGATCACCATTGTCATTCTCTACGTTCGAAGCCTCCCAGTCGTGGCTTGGATAAATGTAGATTTTACCATCAAATACATGTACGGATGGATCTGCCATGTAGTCGGCAGGGAAAAGATAGCGTTTCATTTTTCTTAAGGTAATATAAATTGTGATTAAATGTTTTCAGCGGCAAAGATAATAGTTTTTGTTGAAAAAAAGAACAATTTATATGACAAAAAACTTTAAAATTGCAACATTAACGAAAAATAACGTCATTTTAATTGCATTCTTGACTAATTGTAACTATATTTGCACCACAATAACAGAAACATTACCACAACAATAATCATACCGACACTCCATGAGAAGAGCACTTTTTACCTCTTTCTTACTTTCGACTGTGTGCATTTCTGCCATGGCCGAAGTGAAGTTGCCACGTTTCATCAGCGATGGCATGGTATTGCAGCGTAATGACACTCCCTGCATCTGGGGTAGCGCAGCACCAAACGAAAACATCGACATCACCTTCCTCAAAAAGAAATACAAGACCACGGCCGATGCTGACGGCAAATGGAGTATCGGCATCCCTACCAGCAACAAGAAGATGGTAGGTGGTCCATATACGGTCAAGATCGAAGGCTCTGAGACAGCATCTCCTATTATATTAAAAGATGTGTATGTCGGTGACGTCTGGCTTTGCACGGGTCAGTCGAACATGGACCTCCATACCGCACGTCTGGTAGATCTCTACAAGGAAGAATTTGACACTGATAGCAATCCTGCCATCCATCTTGTGCAGACAGCTCGTAACCCTACAGTCGATGAGCCTAAGGACGATGTAGATGGCCACGGCGGTTTCTATGCCTGGGAGTCGATGACGCCTGAGAATGTCGGTCACTGGTCAGGCATCGGATATTTCCTTGCCAAGGAGATGTTCAAAGCCTCGAAGGGTGTTCCTCAAGGTATCATCAGCGCCAGCATGGGTGGCTCGGACATCGTGGCATGGTGCAGCAATGAGGTGCTCACACAGCTGGCTCCAAGCCATGTGGCTCGTCGCGCTCACCTGTTACAGGACGGGTATGTGCAGCGTGCCGGCCAGTTGAGCAGTGTCATTGGCAGCACCTACTCTAAATTACGCGATGAGAACGACCCAGGTCTCAAGGGCAATTGGATGGCTGCAGACCTCGATGATAGCCAGTGGGAAGTCGTCAATCAATATGATTCTAAACTCGGCGATGCTGATGGTCAGCACTGGGTTGGCTCATTGTGGCTCCGCAAGGAGTTTGACGTACCAGCAGACATGGTCGGCAAGGACTCCTTGCTCCGCCTCGGCTGTCTCGTCGATGCCGATGTGACATACGTCAATGGTGTGAAGGTCGGAGAGACAGGGTATCAGTATCCTCCTCGCAAGTATACCATCCCTCAGGGAGTTCTCAAGGCAGGTCGCAATGTCGTGGCTATCCGACTCATGAGCGGTGGCCAGCGCATGATGTTTATGCCAGAGAAGCCTTATAAGCTCCTCTTCCATGGCGGTAAGGAGATCAGCCTCGAAGGCGACTGGAAGTTGCATCGTGGCATCCTGATGCCCAATCAGCCAGGTGTAAACAATGTCAGCAACGCCACGGCTTCGTCACTCTATGCCAACGTCATCCACCCTCTCCTGCCCTACCGCGTAGCCGGTATCATCTGGTACCAGGGTGAGACCAATGCCGGCCGTCCTGACGAATATCATACCCTCCTCCCTGCCATGATCAACGACTGGCGCAAGAGCTATGGCGACGTCCCTGCCGTGATCTGTGGCTTGGCCAACTTCCAGGAGAGCCATACCGATGCGAACTACTACGGTGGCTGGGCTCGTCTGCGTGAGGCTCAGCGCCTCGGCACTCAGGAGATGGGCAATGCAGGCTTTGCCGTGTTGACCGACCTTGGTGAGTGGAACGATATCCATCCATTGCACAAGAAGGAAGCTGCAGCACGTATCGCTCGTATCCTCCGTCAGCGCTGTCTCGGCGAGAAGATCGTAGCCGAAGGACCTGCGTACGAGAGTGTTCGCTTCGAGGGCAACAAGGCCATCCTCACCTTCCGCACTGGTACTGGCACCCTCGCTCCTGCTCCTGCCGAGACTCCAGCCATGCATCACTACCACACTCCTGCGGTCAATGCTGATGGCACTCTCAATGGTTTTACCATCTGCGGTAAGGATCGTAAGTTCCATTGGGCCAAGGCTCGCATCACCGACGGTAATCAGGTAGAAGTATGGTGTGACGAGGTTAGCGAACCTCAGGAAGTACGCTATGGCTGGGACGACGATCCTATCGTATCGCTCTATAACACCGATGGCCTGCCAGCTGCTTCGTTCAAAACTGGCAAATAAAACAGAAAACAATATGGAACTAAACTTTGATCCCCATATTTCCGTCGACTGTGTCGTCCTCGGCTACGACGGAGAAAAGCTACAGGTGCTACTCTCAAAGCGCGGCAGCGAAGCTCCTAACGAAGAGTATACTACGCTCAAGCTCCCTGGCCGACTCCTGCATGTCGACGAAGATCTTGATGATGCAGCCGACAACATCATCAGTTCGCTCACAGGCAGCAAGCCTCGTCTTGTACAGCAGTTCAAGGCATACGGATCACCTAACCGCACCAAAGATCCACGCGACGTGCTCTGGCTCGAGAATGCCATCAAGCAGAAGATCGGTCGTATCGTGACTATCTCCTACCTCTGTCTGATGCGTATCACCAGCCGCACACCACGCACCTTCGCAGGAAGTAACCTGACCTGGTATCCTGTCACAGATCTGCCACACCTGGCCTTCGATCACAACCAGATCATCCAGGATACTCTGCAGGAGCTTTATCGCATCGCTGGTCAGCAGCCACAGCTGCTCTTCGAGATGATGCCAGCCAAATTCACGGCTCTCCAGCTCCGCCATCTCCATGAGCAGATCATCGGACAGCCGATCGACGTGCGCAATTTCGCCAAGATTCAGATGTCGAAACCTTATATCATTCCGCTCGAAGAGTTCGAACAGAACGTCAGCCACAGAGCGGCTCGATACTATAGATTCAAGGCATAAAAGCCACATTCTTTTACTTTAACAATTCATTAATTATTTAATACATATTTTTTATGAGATATTTACTCGGATATGACATTGGTACATCTTCAGTGAAGGCTTCACTCGTAGATGCAGAGACCGGACAGACAGTTGCAAGTGCACAGTACCCAGACGCAGAGGCTCCTATCACCTCTAAGCAGGCTGGTTGGGCTGAGCAGGAACCAGAGATGTGGTGGAATGAGCTCAAGGAGGCCACCAAGCGCGTTGACGCTAAGGCTCCAGGCGCTCTCGCAAGCGTTGCAGCTATCGGTATTTCTTATCAGATGCACGGCCTGGTATGCGTCGATAAGAATGGCACACCACTCCGTCCTGCTATCATCTGGTGCGACGGTCGTGCAGTTCCTTACGGCCAGCGTGCTTTCGAGACCCTCGGCGGCAGCTTCTGTCTCTCTCACCTCCTCAACAGCCCTGGCAACTTCACCGCTGCTAAGCTCGCTTGGGTCAAGGAGAACGAGCCAGAGATCTTCGCTCAGATCGATAAGATCATGCTCCCTGGCGACTACATCGCTATGAAGCTCACCGACGCTACCTCTACCACCATCAGTGGTTTGTCAGAGGGTATGTTCTGGGACTTCAAGGAGAACTGCGTCTGCAAGGAGCTCATGCAGAACTTCGGTTTCGACGAGAAGGTCATCCCTACCATCAATCCAACCTTCAGCGTACAGGGTCGCGTCACTGCTGCCGCTGCTGCTGAGCTCGGCCTCCCAGAGGGTGCTCCTGTAGCATACCGTGGCGGCGACCAGCCAAACAACGCTCTCTCGCTCAACGTAATGAAGCCAGGTGAGATTGCTGCTACCGGCGGTACTTCGGGTGTAGTTTACGGCGTACTCGGTGAGGTCAACTACGACAAGCTCTCTCGCGTCAACACCTTCGCACACGTCAACCACGGCGAACAGACCCGTCTCGGCGTCCTCCTTTGCATCAACGGTACTGGCATCCTCAACGCTTGGATGCGCCGCACCGTAGCTCCAGAGGGTATCAAGTACTCTGAGATGAACGATCTCGCAGAGAGCGTACCTGTAGGTGCAGAAGGCCTCAGCGTCATCCCATTCGGCAATGGTGCAGAGCGCGTACTCCAGAACCAGAACCCTGGTGCATCGGTTCATGGCATCAACTTCAACATCCACACCAAGGCTCACATGCTCCGCGCTGCTCAGGAAGGTATCGCCTTCTCATTCGCATACGGCATGGAGATCATGGCAGGCATGGGCATGGACATCAAGACCATCAAGGCTGGCCACGCTAACCTCTTCCTCTCTCCTCTCTTCCGTCGCACTCTCGCAGCTGTCACAGGCGCAAGCATCGAGCTCTATGAGACCGAT
>JAZRVB010000092.1:0-16403 GCA_045598885.1 Bacteroidales bacterium | reverse complement strand
CTGGAGGTACAATCACATCATCAGCAGTAAGCGTAATGCTCGAGACAAGTCTCAAGAAGTTCGAAGGTTTCTTAACAAAGTAATCTAGGAGGAAAAGAAAAATGAGCTTATCTAAGAAGAATAAAGAGGCATTTTTGAATCCTCTTACAATTAACAACCCTGTCACAGTTCAGGTACTTGGTATCTGTTCGGCACTCGCCGTTACAGCCCAGTTGGAGCCTGCATTGGTAATGGGTCTTGCGGTTACAGTTATCGTTGCAGTTGCAAACGTTGTCATCTCACTTTTGAGAAAGACCGTTCCTAACCGTATCCGTATCATCGTCCAATTGGTAGTAGTAGCTACACTTGTAACACTCGTATCAGAAGTCTTGAAGGCATTTGCATACGATGTCAGCGTACAGTTGTCAGTTTACGTAGGTTTGATTATTACAAACTGTATCTTGATGGGTCGTCTTGAGGCCTTCGCTATGCAGAATGGTCCATTCGAGTCTTTACTTGATGGTATCGGCAGCGGTCTCGGTTATGCTAAGATTTTGGTTATCGTAGCATTCTTCCGTGAGTTGCTCGGTTCTGGCAAGCTTCTTGGCTTCAACATCTTGAACTACGATTGCATCCAGGACGCAGGTTACCAGAACAACGGTCTTATGCTCCTCGCTCCAATGGCGTTGATCATTTGCGGTTGCATTATCTGGTGGGAACGCGCACACAATAAGGAACTACAAGAAAAATAACCAGTAACAGCAGAAGATTATCATGGATTTACTAAGTCTTTTCGTCCGCTCAATATTTGTGGACAATATGATATTCGCCTTCTTCCTCGGTATGTGTTCATACTTGGCCGTATCGAAGAGTGTTAAGACGGCGTTTGGTCTTGGTCTTGCAGTTACATTTGTGCTTGTAGTGACCTTACCAGTTAACTATTTGTTGCAGACAAAGGTATTAGGTCCAAACTGTCTTGCAGAAGGCGTTGACCTTACATTCTTGTCATTCATTCTCTTCATTGCTGTGATTGCAGGTATCGTGCAATTGGGAGAGATGGTAGTAGTGAAATTTGCTCCAGCGCTCTATGCTTCACTCGGTATCTTCCTTCCATTGATCGCTGTAAACTGTGCCATCCTCGGTGGTTCACTCTTCATGCAGCAGAAGGAGTTCGAGACCTTCGCAGAGCCAGTAGTTTACGCACTTGGTTCAGGTATCGGCTGGCTCTTCGCCATCGCTTGCCTTGCAGCCATCCGTGAGAAGCTCGCTTATTCTAACGTTCCTGCTCCACTCAAGGGCCTCGGCATCACCTTCATCGTGACCGGCCTCATGGCAATCGCCTTCTTGAGCTTCAGCGGTATTCAACTCGGTTAATTAAAAGGAGACTAAGATTATGGAAATGACTTATATCTATGCAATCGTAGTTTTCCTGGCTGTAATCCTGGTGCTCGTAGCTCTCTTGCTCGGCATTAAGGCTTGGCTCGTTCCTGCTGGCAACATCGTAGTCGATGTCAATGGCAAGAAGCAGATCCAGGCTGGTATCGGCACCACCGCTCTTGCTGCACTCCAGCAGGGTGGCATCTTCCTGTCATCAGCTTGTGGTGGTGGCGGTAAGTGCGGCCAGTGTAAGTGTATCATCGAAGAAGGCGCTGGCGACATCCTTCCTACTGAGGTTGGTTTCTTCAACCGTAAGCAGATCAAGGCTAAGTATCGTCTGGCTTGCCAGTCTAAGATCAAGGAGAACGCTAAGGTTATCGTTCCAGATGACGTATTCGGCGTTAAGGAATGGGAGTGCACCGTTATTGGCAACAAGAACGTGGCTACCTTCATCAAGGAGTACAAGGTGGCTCTGCCAGCTGGCGAGCACATGAACTTCGAGCCTGGTTCTTATGCTCAGATTCGCATCCCTGCATTCGATATCGATTATGATAAGGACTTCGATAAGAGCCTCATCGGCGATACCTATCTTCCTGCTTGGGAGAAGTTCGGTCTGTTCCCTCTGAAGTGTCACAACCCAGAGCCAACCATCCGTGCATACTCTATGGCTAACTATCCAGATGAGGGCGATATCATCACCTTGAACGTACGTATCGCTACTCCTCCATTCAAGCCAAAGGATCAGGGCCCTGGTTTCATGCCAGTTAACCCAGGTATTGCATCTTCTTACATCTTCTCACTCAAGCCAGGCGACAAGGTTATCATGTCTGGTCCTTATGGTGAGTTCCGTCCACAGTACGGTACTGGCCGTGAGATGATTTGGGTAGGTGGTGGTGCCGGTATGGCTCCTCTCCGTGCACAGATCATGCATTTGCTCAAGGGCAATGGCATCGCTCCTGAGGATCGTCAGCGTCCAATGCACTACTTCTATGGTGCACGTGCGCTTGAAGAGATTCCATTCCTCGACGACTTCCTCGCTCTTGAGAAGGAGTTCCCTAACTTCCACTTCCACCTCGCTCTTGACCGTCCAGATCCTAAGGCCGATGCAGCAGGTATCGCTTACACCCCAGGCTTCGTAGCTCCAGTAATGGGCGACACCTACCTCAAGGCTCACGAGGCTCCAGAGGATTGCGAG
Source organism: Bacteroidales bacterium (assembly GCA_045598885.1). GTDB lineage: Bacteria > Bacteroidota > Bacteroidia > Bacteroidales > UBA3663 > Liminaster. The sequence continues at coordinate 13,852 of JAZRVB010000092.1, read as the reverse complement.
TACTACCTCTGCGGACCTCCGATGATGGCTAAGACCGTGCTTGATCTCCTCCACTCTCTCGGTGTTGAGGATGACATGATCCGCTTCGATAACTTCGGTGGCTAATCCCACTCATAAGTATATCACAAAAGATAGGGGCAGAATTCGTTCTGCTCCTATCTTTATTTATAATAACTTTTTGCATATCTTCCATGGTACCGTGACAACGATGCCACGGTCATCGCATATCTTCCACGGTACCGTGACAACGATGCCACGATATTCGCATATCTTCCACGGTACCGTGATAACGATGCCACGATATTCGCATATCTTCCACGGTACCGTGACAACGATGCCACGGTCTTCGCATATCTTCCACGGTACCGTGATAACGATGCCACGATATTCGCATATCTTCCACGGTACCGCGACAATGATACCAATAATGATACGCTAGTTTTTCATTATCTACTTAGCAAATCTTCCAATATAAATAATATAATAATGTGTAGCAAATATCATTTTTGATAAAGATTTGGATAATAAGCAAAAAATGAGTAACTTTGTGGCGTTTATAAACATTACAGAAAATCTACACTTAGAAGAATATGTATCTCGACAGCAAACTCTATGTGGCTCATTCGGCCAACGGTCCTATCAATCTTGTAGGCAAAATGTGTAACCGTCATGGTCTTATCGCCGGTGCTACCGGTACGGGTAAGACCGTTACCCTCCAGGTCCTTGCTGAAACATTCAGCCAGGCAGGTGTACCTTGCTTCATGGCCGATATGAAAGGCGACCTTTCAGGTATCAGCCAGACAGGTAAGATGAGCGGCTTCATTGAGAAGCGCTGTGCAGAGTTCGGCATCAGTGATCCTGATTTCCAACCTTGTCCTGTTCGTTTCTGGGATGTTTACGGCGAGCAGGGTTTCCCAATGCGCACCACCATCTCTGCCATGGGTCCTCAGCTCCTGAGCCGTCTTATGGGTCTCAACGAGACTCAGGCTGGCGTACTCAATATCACTTTCCGTATTGCAGATGACAATCAGCTCCTGCTCATCGACCTCAAGGATCTCCGTCTGATGCTTGATTTTGTAGGTAAGAATGCTTCTAAGTTCACTACCGAATACGGCAACATCTCCCCTGCCAGCATCGGCGCCATCCAGCGTGCAGTCATGGCTATTGAGAGCGAGGGTGGCGACAAGTTCTTCGGTGAGCCAGCCTTCGACGTCAATGATCTTATCGATACCGAGAAGGGCAAGGGTGTGATGAATGTCCTCGCCGCTGATCGTCTGATGCTCAATCCTAAGCTCTACTCTACCTTCCTCCTCTGGCTCATGACCGAGCTCTACGCTACCCTCCCAGAGGTTGGCGATAAGGAGCTTCCTAAGCTGATCTTCTTCTTCGACGAGGCTCACATGCTTTTCGACGGCACCTCTAAGGCCCTTGTCGACAAGCTCGAGCAGGTAATTCGTCTCATCCGTTCTAAGGGTGTAGGTATTTACTTCATCACTCAGTTGCCAACCGATATTCCTGAGAATATCCTCGGTCAGCTCGGCAACCGCGTACAGCACGCCCTCCGCGCCTATACGCCAAAGGATCAGAAGGCCGTACGTACAGCAGCACAGACCTTCCGTGCCAATCCAGACTTCAAGACAGAAGACGCCATCCTTGAGCTTGGCACCGGTGAAGCACTCGTATCGTTCCTTGACGAGAAGGGAGCACCTTCAGTCGTAGAGCGTGCACGCATCCTCTTCCCACTCAGCCAGATTGGCGCAGTGACCGATGGCCAGCGTCTCGACATCCAGCAGGCAGCTCCTGCACGCATCAAGGGATACAATGATTTCTTCGACCGCGAGTCAGCCTACGAAGTCCTCTCAGAGGCCCGTCAGCAGGCAGAAGCAGAGAAGCAGCAAGAACTTGAAGCCAAAGAGGCAGAGAAGGCTCAGAAGGAAGCCGAGAAAGAGCAGGCTCGTCTGGAGAAAGAAAAAGCTAAGGAAGAAAAAGCCAACTCAAAGAAGAGTAGCTGGACCCGCACAATCTTCGGTACTCTTATCGGCGCAGTAGCGACCAGCGTGGCAAGCAGCGTTGGCAAGAGTGTATCTGACACGATCACAGGAAAGAAATCAAAGACTTCGAGCGGCAGTATCCTGGGTAAGGCTGCATCAAAGGCAACGACTTCTGTGACACGAAAGGTGACACAGGAGATTCTTAAAGGAATGTTCAAGTAAACACACCCCACAAAAAGACCCTCCCCCGACCCCTCCAAAAGGGAGGGGTCGGGGGAGGGTCATTAGTGTTATTTTATGGTAAATCTCAAGAAGGATCTCAACAAGCTTGTCGCCCCTATTTTTGTTGAGACACTCCTTACAATGCTCTTAGGTGGCATTGACACATTTATGCTCAGCCAGTATAGCGACGAGGCTGTAGCTGCTGTTGGAATGGATAACCAGATCCTGATGCTGGTATTCCTCCTATTTACGATTATCAATGCGGGTACGATCGTGCTCTGTTCGCAGTATCTTGGAGCAGGCCGACAGGAAAAATTCATACGAGTAGGTTTCGTAGCATTGCTGCTCAACCTGCTGGTAGGACTCCTTGTGAGCGTTATTCTCTACTTCGGTGCCGAAGACATCCTCTCGCTCATGGGCATCCGTCCTGAGCTTATGGTCTACGGCAAGCCCTATCTGCAGATCGTAGGAGGCTTTGCATTCACTCAGGCCATCACCACTACGGTCAATACCATCCTCCGTAGTGCCGACAAACCAATCTATCCGATGATGGTCGTTGCAGTGGTCAACGTCATCAACATCATCGGCAACTACGCACTCATCTTCGGTAAGTTCGGTATGCCAGCCTTAGGCTCTGATGGTGCAGCCATCTCTACCAGCCTCTCGCGCGTCATTTCGATGATTGTCATCTGCATCATCCTGCGCAAGAAACTCTTCACGAAGATCCCTGAGAAGCTCTTCAAGTGCTTCCCAAGCCACGAGCTGCGCGATCTGCTCAAGATCGGCCTCCCCTCAGCAGGCGAGAATATCTCGTACAACCTGCAGCAGATGACCCTCCTCTACTTCATCAATGCCATTAGCAACGAAGCACTCACGGCACGCACCTACATCGTCAACATCGTCATGTTCGTCTACCTCTACGCCATCTGCATCGCGCAAGGCAACTCCATCATCATCGGACATCTGGTAGGCGACAAAAAGACCAAAGCTGCGTATACTCTGGGTAAGTTTGCCTGGCATCGTGGTGCCATCGTCAGCGTCTCTTTCTCGCTCGTTGTAGCCGCCTTAGGACCATTCATTGCCAATGCATTGACCGAGAATCAGGAGATCATCAGACTGATCTGCTGGTGCCTGTGGGTAGATGTACTGCTGGAGGTAGGCAAATGCGTCAATATCTGGGCTTGTAACACACTACGAGCCACCGGAGACATTAACTACGCCTTCTATGTAGGCCTCGTTGTCCAGTGGCTCGTAGGAGTCGGATTAGGTTATCTGCTCGGCATCACGCTCGGTCTCGGCCTCATCGGCATGTGGGTTGCCTTCATGCTCGATGAGAACATCCGTGGCTACGTCTTCGTACGCCGATGGAATGCATTCAAGTGGGCCAACAAGTCATTTGTCAGCTAATCATCTGCGACCACCTTTGGTCTGCGACTGCTGCTTAGCAGGAGTCTCTTGACGATGATTGATCTGAGGAGACTGCTTGTTGCCGCTCTTGTCCTCGTAGCGATGATCCTGTGTGCGGTTAGGCTGGTTAGGATTGCTATAGTTATTGATGCTATTCTTCTGCTTGTTGTTGCGCTCGCGGCGTACGGTGCCGAAGTCATTGCGGCTGTGGTCCTTATACGCATTGGTGCCGAAGATATTGACCGTGGTCTTGTGGATCTCTACCTTGTGGCGGTTCTGATAGTAGTTCTTGTTGCTGTGGCCACCCTTGTAGGTCTTATAGACGGTCGGTGCATCGTAGTAGAAGAACTTGCGATTGCTATAGATCGTGTATACGCGGAAGTTCCAGGTACGGCCGGTGCTATAGATCGGACGATAGAAGTAGTCGAGCGTCATGAACTTGGCGAACTGACGAGCGGTGAGCACGTAGCGCATATCCTCGTTGCGGTTGTCGAGCAGGCGGTAATAGGCATCGATAGCATCGCCGTAGCCATAGACGACGTCGTCCATGATGCGCTCTGCGGTGTAGATGAAGTCGAAGTTGATCTCGTAGCAGTCATCATACTGTGCAGGGCTGAGATCGAGCTCGTAGGCCATACGATCGCTGATGAAACGTGCATGGGTGCGGACGTTGCTCAGAGACATACCGAATACCTGAGTGGTCAATGCCACCATCATCAATGCTAAGGTAACTAAGGTCTTCTTCATAATCGTAACGTGTTAAGTTAGTATTACTTTTTCTTTTGTCTTTAAGACGGCCAGGAGCTCGGGAGGTTTAAATTATCTGCGACCACCACGGCCACCGCCTTCGTGACCATTGCGACCATTTTCGCGTCGACCACCACCGTTGTTGCCACCAGCGCGGGTACCAGCGTTATTGCTACGCTCATGGCGAGTGCTACTTTGCTGGCGAGCGCCTTCGCTGCGAGAAGGACGTGACTCCTGACGAGGACGAGATTCCTGACGTGCGCCACCCTCGTTGCGATGATTGATCTGAGGAGAGTTGTGGTTGCCACTGTTATCGCGATAGCGGTGATCCTGGGTACGATCGCGCTGGTTGCGGTTGTTGTAGTTGTTGATGCTGTTGTGGTGGCGGTCGTTGCGATCACGACGGATGGTGCCGAAGTCATGGCGGCCATGCTCCTGAAAGTGTGGTGTGCCATGGATGTGTGCCGGTGCACGATGGATCTCATGGTGGTGGCGATGCACGTAGTAGTCGTGATGGAAGTGCAGGTGTGAGTGCGCTCCACGATAGCTGTGATAGATGCTAGGTGCATCGTAGTAGAAGAACGAGTGGTTGCTATAGATCGTATGGATGCGGAAGGCCCACGAGCGACCGGTGCTGTAGATCGGACGGTAGAAGTACTCGAGTGCCAGGAAGCGTGCATACTGACGGGCATTGAGCACATAGCGGAGATCCTCATTGCGATAGTCGAGCATACGGTAGTAGTTCTCGATGGCATCGCCATAGCCGTAGACTACATCGTCCATGATATTGTTGACGCCGTAGATAAAGTCGAAATTGATCTCGTAGCAGTCATCGTACTGCATCGGAGTCAGATCGAGCTCGTAAGCCATACGGTCGCTCAGGAATCGTGCATTGCTGCGGATGCTGCTCATTGACATGGCAAATACTTGAGTAGTCATTGCCATCAGGATCAATGCTAAGGTAACTAAGGTCTTTTTCATAATCGTTATGGATTAAGTTAGTATTACTTTTGCTTTTGTCTTTAAGACGTGGTGCGGATGGGAAGGTTTAAAACAAAACACCACCTCACGAGGAGATGGTGCTATCTGATATTTGTTATTTGCTATTTGTTTTGTGCTGATCAAATCAGCGCGATGCCATTCTCGTGGCACTTCTGACGCATATCCTCTGGCCAGATGCTCGACTGGGTCTCACCGATGTGAGCCTTGTGCAGGAGCACCATGCAAAGACGGCTCTGACCGATACCGCCACCGATTGAGAGTGGGAGCTCGCCTTCGAGCAAGCGCTTGTGGAAGTAGAGTTGCACGCGATCTTCCTTGCCTGTAAGCTTGAGCTGACGGAGGAGCGCCTCAGGATCGACACGGATGCCCATAGAAGAGAGCTCCATGGCACGGTCAAGGACAGGATACCAGACGAGTAGGTCGCCATTGAGGCCGAGGAAGCCGTCCTCATTCTCCGAAGTCCAGTCATCGTAGTCAGGAGCGCGGAGATCATGCTCCTTGCCATCACCGAGCTTGTCACCAATACCCATGATGAAGACGGCGCCATGCTTCTTACAGATGGCGTCCTCACGCTGCTTAGGAGTCATGTCTGGATACATCTGACGGAGCTGCTCAGCGTGAATGAAGAAGATATCTTCTGGGAGGAATGGCTTGATGGTCGGATAGGTCTCACAGATATAGAATTCAGTGCGGAGGATAGCACTATAGATCTTACGGACGATCTTCTTTAGAAAAGCGATGTTGCGATCACCCTTGACCATGACGCGCTCCCAGTCCCACTGGTCGACGTAGAGTGAATGGACATTGTCCAACTCTTCGTCTGCACGGATGGCATTCATATCGGTGACGATACCGAAACCTGGATCTATCTGATACTCGGCCAAAGTGTTACGCTTCCACTTGGCAAGAGAATGTACAACCTCAGCACGAGCCTCGTCCATATCCTTGATAGGGAAGTTGACAGCACGCTCTACACCGTTCAGGTCATCGTTCATACCCAAACCACGCAACACAAACAAAGGAGCAGTCACACGACGAAGGCGGAGCTCGGTACTTAAGCTTTGCAAAAAGAAGTCCTTGATTTTCTTGATTGCCTGCTCGGTCTGCTTCAGGTCGAGGGCGCTTTGATAATCCTGCGGAACGATTAATTGACTCATTATTCTTGTCTATTTGTTCTATTTCAATGCTGCAAAGTTACACAAAAATTGCAATATCAGCAAACTTTTGCAAGGAAAACTGATTTTTTAGGCGCAAAATTTATAAAATTGGCGTCAAAAACCTATCAATCCACCATCCTTTGCGTCTAAAACCGAGCGAAAAGTTCTCTTTGTAGTATGGAATCGAGAAAGTATCGCATTGCAACTTGTCATCCTCAAAGATCTGGTTCAATTGCTGAGTCACTTCTTCACTGAAGATGAACGAAGATGCTTCATAATCCCACTTGAGCGAGCGGCTGTTGAGATTGGCCGATCCTACCATGCTCACCTGGCCGTCAATCATCATGATTTTGCTGTGGTGGAACTTCCCTTTATATAAATATATGTGTGCACCATGCTTCAGAAGACGCTTAGCAAAATGATAATTGCCGTATGAGAGCATAGGAGAGTCGCCAACCTTGCTGAACAAAATCTCCATGTGTACGCCACGATCCAGCGCGCGAATGATGGCCTGGCGAACGGTGTGAGTAGGGAGCAGGTAAGGTGATACGAGACGGATGGTGTCACGAGCGGCGTCGAGGGCGGCGATGATGGCGTTGCGGGTCTCGGCTTGCTTTTTCTTTCCACCGTTGTGTATTCTTTCGAAATACACGACGGTGGAAGAGAGTGAGGAGTGAGGAGTGAGGTCCTCGCAGCCAATAGAAAGAGCATTTTTATGCTCTTGGCGAGAAGACGAAGCTTTAGCTGAGGGCTCGAAGAGTGAGGAATTGTTTGTGGTGCTACGCGAAAAAGTGTATTCTTGTTTTCCTCCTGATGCTGCATATTGGTTATGGAATAATAACGCGAGACCCTCTACCGCAGGTCCTGTGATACGTGCATGCGTATCGCGCCATCCTCCAAACGCTGGCTTGCCGACGATATAGTAGTCGGCAATATTGAGGCCTCCGATATAGCCGATGGAGTCGTCGATATTGACGATCTTACGATGGTCGCGGCAGACGTGATTGAACCAGAGGACCTTGTAGCGATCGAACATCTGGAAGTCGACGCCTAATGCTGCCAGGGAGTCAGCATATTCTGGTCGGCTCATGCCATAGTGGCGCTCACGATCCTTATAATAGTCAGTCACTACGCGCACGTCACAGCCACGCTGAGCGGCTTGCACAAGATGATCCATGACGAGCGTACCGATACTGTCGTTGGCAAAAATGAAGTACTCGATCCAGACGCGACGCTTGGCGTTGTCGATGTCATTGATCAAGGCTTCAAATTTGTCATGACCATTGGTGTAGAGGCTTACACTGGTGGCAGAATATGAGACGAGACCCTCCCCTCTAAGATAGCGCATAAGTGTACTATCAGCACGCTCCTCTCCCATCAGAAAATGGGAAGGAATTATGAATGCAAGAAGTAAAAGGAAGAGTCTCATAAATATTATTCTTTATAATATACACGCTTCACGCGCACCGACACCGTCGACAGCACCTCGTAGTTGATGGTACCGAGCTTCTGTGCCATTTCTTGTAATGGCAGCTGAGAGCCGAAGATCTCCACGCTGTCGCCTTCTTTGACGTCAGGACAGTCTGTGATATCGAGGAACGTAACGTCCATGCAGACATTGCCGAGTGTCGGACAGCGGTGGCCATTGACCATCATGCAGAAATTGCCATTGCCCAAGCGACGGTCGTAACCATCGGCGTAACCGATCGGGATCATGGCGATGCGCGTGTCGCGACGGAGCTTACCATTGCGCATGTATCCGACGGTCTCGGTGACAGGAATGTCCTTGATCTGGAGGATGGTGCTCTTGAGTGATGAGACGGTCATGAGCGACATATTGACAGGTGCAGCCTCGAAGCCATAGAGGCCGATGCCGAGACGACACATCTCCATCTGATACTCTGGGAATACTTCGATGCCTGCACTGTTGCAGATATGACGGAGGATCTTATGCGGGAAGGCCTTGCGGATCTTGTCAGCGCAATAGTCGAAGCGACGCTTCTGCTCATGCACGAACTCACGCTGCATAGGATCGTCAGCCGTAGCGAAGTGGCTGAAGACGCTACGTACGGTGACTGCCGTCTGGTGTGTGAGACGATCCAGGAGCTCATCGATCTCGTCTGGCTGGAAGCCGAGGCGATGCATGCCAGAGTCGATCTTGATATGCACTGGATAGCAGGTCACGCCCATGCGACGTGTCTCCTTGATGAAGGCGTCGAGCAGTCGGAAGGAATAGATCTCTGGTTCAAGACGATTGTCGATGATGGTGCGGAAGGCGGTCATCTCAGGATTCATCACCATGATAGGGATGCGGATGCCCTGACGACGCAACTCGGCGCCTTCGTCGGCCACTGCGACGGCCAGATAGTCAACGTTCTGATCCTGCAGTGTCTTGGCCAGTTCGTAGCTGCCAGTGCCGTAGCCAAAGGCTTTGACCATGCAGGTCAGCTTGGTGTCGGGATTGAGGTGCCTACGGTACTGGTTGAGGTTATGCACGATGGCATCAAGATCGACCTCCAGAATGGTCTCGTGACGACGGAGCTGCATCTGGTCGCTGATACGCTCGAACTGGAAAGTACGAGCACCCTTCAGAAGAATCAGCTCATTCTGGAAACGTCCGATCTCCTCACCTTCAAGGAACTCCTCGGTCGTAGCGTAGAAGTCGGTGATCATGCGGCAACCTTCATTGTTGAGTTCTTCGAGCAGCTGATGGCTGGTATTGAGCCAACGCTGACCGATGAGGATGATCTTATAGAGACCATAGAGACGACAGAGCTGCGCGATCTTGCGACAACGGTGCTGGTCATCGAGCTGCGCCTGCTGGATATCACTCAGGATCAGGCTACATTTCAACGCTTTAGAAGAGCGACGCTTCTGGAACTCCAACGCGGTCTCAAGCGAAGTGATATCGTTGCTGTAGACGTCATTGATGAGCAGACAGCCACGCTTGCCCTCCATGACCTCCAGACGCATGGCCAGCGAGGTGAGCTGCATCATACGTTTCTCGATCTCGTCAGGGCGGACACCTAAATAGAGCATCAGCGCGAGACACTGCATAGCGTTCTCAAACGAAGCATCATCGGTCATCGGTATGGTGAACTGGCCATCTATACCGAGGAAGAGATAGCTGATCGTGGTCGACTTCTCGTCTCGCTCCACATGAAGCACTTCAATCTGCGCGTCCTTATGACGACGCGTCCATGCCATACTGCGAGCACCAACACCAGCGATCTCCAAAGCATCCTGGATGCCTGGGATATCTGCATTATATATAATAATGTCACTATCCCTAAATAGCTTGAGCTTTTCCAGAAGTTTCTGCTGTTCCGACTCAAAACCAGCCGCGTGAGCCGTACCGATGTTGGTCAGGATGCCGATGGTCGGCTTGATAATGTTCTCCAATCGCTCCATCTCCCCCGGCTGACTGATACCGGCCTCGAAGATAGCAAGGTCATACTGCTTGTCGAGCTGCCAGACAGACAATGGGACACCCACCTGACTGTTGTAGCTACGAGGAGAACGTACGATGTGGCGCGACGGAGAAAGCAACTGATAGAGCCATTCCTTGACGACGGTCTTGCCGTTGGAACCCGTAATACCGACGACAGGAATGCCACTGAACTGTGCACGATGATGAGCTGCAATTTTCTGCAGAGCAGACAGCACATCCTTGACCACCAGAAACCAGGCTTCAGGACAGGTATTGCGAAATTCCTCGTTCGATTTAGAAACAACAAATGCTCTCACACCCTCCTGATAGAGCTGAGAGACATATTTATGACCATCTCCTTTACCCGTCTTGATGGCAAAGAAGATGGTCTGATCAGCGAAAGTAAGGCTACGGCTGTCGGTGAGCAGCAGGCTCACCTGCGGCTGTGTATTAGCAGTAGCCATGTGGTTGCCCTTGAGCGGACAGCCTAATATTTCTGCTATTTGACTAAGGTTGTACATTTTTACTCTGTGCGCAAACGATCCATATTCGCCTTTGCGACCTGCTGCTTAGCATAGTCGAGCGTGATATGGAGAGCTTTATCCTTGGATGACGGCATGTTGAACATCGCATCCATCATGATATTTTCTGCAATGCCACGAAGGCCACGGGCTCCGAGCTTGAAGTCCATAGCGATCTGCACGATATAGTCATAAACTTCCTCATCGAACGTGAGCTTGATGCCATCCATATCGAACAACTTCTGATACTGCTTGGTGATGGCATTCTTCGGTTCGGTGAGAATACGACAGAGCGCTGGTCCATCGAGCGGATCAAGGTGCGTCAGGATTGGCAGACGACCGATGATCTCTGGGATCAGGCCGAACGACTTGAGGTCGGCTGGCGTGATGTACTGCAGCAGGTTGTTACGGTCGACGTCCTTGCGCGAAGCATCAGTAATGAAGCCTACGCTACGAGTATTCAGTCGGTTACCGATCTTCTGCTCAATGCCATCGAAGGCTCCACCGCAGATGAAGAGGATATTGCTCGTATCCACCTCGATCATCTTCTGCTCAGGATGCTTACGGCCGCCATTAGGTGGTACGTTAACTTTCGAGCCTTCGAGGAGCTTGAGGAGGCCTTGCTGCACACCTTCGCCACTCACGTCGCGGGTAATCGAAGGATTGTCTCCCTTACGCGCGATCTTATCTATTTCATCAATGAATACAATGCCACGCTCAGCCTTGGTAACGTCATAGTCACAAGCCATGAGCAGGCGGGTCAGAATACTCTCGATATCCTCACCTACATAACCAGCCTCCGTGAGGACGGTAGCATCGACGATGGCGAATGGCACTTCGAGCATCTTCGCGATGGTCTTGGCCAGGAGGGTCTTACCCGTACCTGTGCGGCCCACCATGATGATGTTGCTCTTCTCGATCTCCACCTCATCCTTGCTCTTCGGCTGGAGGAGGCGCTTATAGTGATTGTAGACAGCTACGCAGAGGTTGCGCTTGGCTTCGTCCTGACCGATGACATAGCCATCAAGGAATTCCTTGATCTGCTGAGGTTTCGGCAGGTTCTTGAGCTGAAGGTTGTTGGCCGACTCAGCAGCCTGCTTCTTGAATGCATCATCGACGATGAGCTTGGCCTGCTCTGCACACTCGTCGCAGATAAAGCCATCGACACCCGAGATGAGCAGACGAACCTCACTACGGCCACGGCCGCAGAAGCTGCATCTATCTTCGTTTCTTTTTGCCACGTTGTATTAGTTTAGAGTTTAGAGATTAGAGTTTAGGGTAGTTGAGTAGTTTTAAGTCTGAAAGTAAGAAAGCAAGACACAAACTTACTTATCAACTTTATAACTACTCTCAACTATAAACTTTCCACTCTAAACTATTCTTACTTTTGCTTAGTGAAGATCTTATCGATCATGCCATACTCCAGAGCCTCCTGTGAGGTGAGATAGTGATCGCGGTCACAGTCAGCCTCGATCTTCTCGTATGGCTGGCCAGAGCATTCGCTGAGGATGTTGTATAGCTCCTGCTTGAGCTTCTTGATCTCGTTGACAGCAATCTCCATGTCGCTGGCCTGACCCTGCGTGCCACCGAGTGGCTGGTGGATCATGACGCGGCTGTGAGGCAAAGCGAAACGCTTGCCCTTGGCTCCAGCTGCAAGGAGCACGGAAGCCATCGAAGCTGCCATACCGGTGACGACGGTGCTGACGTCGCATGAGATATAGTTCATGGTGTCGTAGATGGCAAGACCACCGCTGACGATGCCGCCAGGCGAGTTGAGATACATGGTCACGTCCTTATCAGCGTCGGTACTGGCCAGGAAGAGGAGCTGCGCCTGTACGACATTAGCGCTGTACTCATCGATCTCGGTACCGAGGAAGATGATGCGATCCATCATCAGGCGACTGAATACGTCCATCTGAGCCACGTTGAGCTGACGCTCCTCGATGATCGACGGGTTGATATACGAAGCACGTGGCTGCATCACCTTGCTCTGGAAGCGCATGTAGTCATCCAATGCATGGCCATTGAGGCCAACGTGTCCGGTTGCAAACTTGTAAAATTCGTTGTTCATTTTATTTATTTTTTTTCTTTTTCGGATAAGGTAAGACATCAATGAGTCTGCTTACCACGAGTCTGGCTTGAGCGCTGTGTTCGATATCAAGAATATAATGTTCTTTTGCACCATCATAAGGGAAACCTATCTGTGCATCAAGCATCAAGTCCTCAATGGCCTCATGCTTCTTGACGTAACATTGTTCGTCGCAAGCAAGGATTACTGGTTTTTCGTCAACATAGATGCACCAGTCACCAAACATTCTGCGTGTACGGATCACACCTACCCCAACGAGCTGAGAACAGACAAAATCAATATAATCCTGCGAACAAGCCATAAGAAATTACTTGAAATTCTTTGCGATGTTATCGCAGATTTCCTTCATCTCCTCAGGAGTGAGCTTGAGATGCTCCTTCTTGAAGTCCATATCGCCTTCCTGCTGCATAGGGATGACGTGGATGTGAGCATGAGGAACCTCAAGGCCCATGACGGTAATACCTACCTTGACGCAAGGAATCGCAGCCTTGACTGCTGCTGCCACACGCTTGGTGAAGAGCATGTGAGCTGCAATGAGCTCATCATCCTCATCGAAGATATAATCGATCTCCTGCTTAGGGATGACCAAAGTATGACCTTTGGCTACAGGATTGATATCGAGGAATGCATAGAACTTATCGTCCTCTGCTACTTTGTAGCTTGGAATCTCACCGGCTACGATGCGGGAAAAAATGGTTGGCATAGAAGGAAAGCCCCCATCCCCGGCCCTTCCCCCTGAAGTGGGGAAAGGAGTAGGATGTTATAGGGGTATTATTATGAATTGAAATATTTTAATAAAGCGAGAGCATACAACCTCCCATACGCCCTAAGTATAAATCTAAATTTACTATCTACTCCCTTCCCCACTTCAGGGGGAAGGGTAAGGGGATGGGGGCCTATGGGGCCTTTCTTAGAGACTAATCTCCAGCACCTCCAGCTCCTGCACACCTGCAGGAACCTTAACACTAACCACATCGCCTACCTCATGGCCAAGGAGCGCCTTGGCGATAGGGGTAGCCACGCTGATCTTACCCTCACGGAAATTAGCCTCGCTCTCTGAGACGATGGTATAGGTAACTTCCTTGTTCATCTTCTTATTGAGCAGACGAACCTTATTCATGATCTGGATCTTATCACATGAGAGTTTGCTTGCATCTATGATTCGAGCGTTAGCGACCTGATCTTTAAGTTGAGCGATACGAGCCTCCAGCTTACCCTGGTTTTCCTTTGCTGCATCGTACTCGGCGTTCTCGCTAAGGTCACCCTTATCACGAGCCTCTGCGATA
>JAZRVB010000091.1:0-2828 GCA_045598885.1 Bacteroidales bacterium | reverse complement strand
TATTCCTCACTGCTGCCTCCCGTAGGAGTTTGGTCCGTGTCTCAGTACCAATGTGGGGGACCTTCCTCTCAGAACCCCTATGGATCGTCGCCTTGGTGGGCCGTTACCCCGCCAACTAGCTAATCCAACGCATGTCCATCTCTAAGCAATAAATCTTTAATCTAAATCAGATGTCATCAATAGATATTATGCGGTATTAATCCAGCTTTCGCTGGGCTATCCCCCACTTAGAGGCAGGTTACATACGCGTTACTCACCCGTGCGCCGGTCTCACCCCGAAGGGATCTCCCTCGACTTGCATGTGTTAGGCCTGTCGCTAGCGTTCATCCTGAGCCAGGATCAAACTCTTCGTTGTACTTTTTTATCGTTTATATATCCCGAAGGACTTATAGACTTTTGTTTCGAGATTCGTTCAATTCTGGCAATCAATTCAGTTATTGACGGTAAAGCTTGTTTTCGCACTTGCTCTACCCAAGTATGTACTTGCTAAATTTCATTGTCAATTTCAACACTTCAAAGATCGTCGCTAATTCAGTCAAACTTGCGTTCTTCCGTTTTAGCGGGTGCAAAGATAGCGGGTTTTCGGAAGCAATCCAAATTATTTTGAAAGTATTTTAAAAAATCGGGCGTTTTAAATGAATTTAGGTCCCATTTCGACCTTCTTTGTCATCCCAACGTATCATTTCAACCGATTACACAGGCCATTTTGCGCAAATCATAGATACAAAAAGGACGATTTCGGAATAAAAATTGCTTTTTAAAGGATTTTGCCCTATCTTTGCAAAGAAATTCGCTTACACCTTTTAAATATATATATAGAAATATGGCAACAGTAGACGATAAGAAAATCATCTTCTCGCTGGTGAATTGTACTCACACCATTCCTCAGACGCAGAAGACCGTCCTCAAAAACATCTACATCTCGTTCTTCTATGGCGCAAAGATCGGCATCATCGGTCTCAACGGCGCTGGTAAGTCCACGTTGATGAAGATCATCGCTGGCATCATCCAGCCATCACAGGGCGAAGTAGTATGGAGTCCTGGCTACTCGGTTGGCTATCTGGAACAGGATCCTAAGCTCGACGAGACCAAGACCGTCAAAGAGAATATCATGGAAGGCGTGCAGCATATCTATGACGCTTTGGCCGAATATGAGGAGGTCAACATGAAGTTCTGCGAGCCAGAATACCTTGAGGATCCAGACAAGATGGATCAGCTCATGAACCGTCAGGCAGAATTGCAGGATATCATCGACGCTACCGACGCCTGGAACATCGATTCGAAGCTGGAGCGTGCAATGGCGGCCCTCAACTGTCCTCCTGGCGACTGGAGCGTCAGCACCCTCTCTGGTGGTGAGCGCCGCCGTGTGGCTCTCTGCCGCCTCCTGCTCAAGAAGCCAGATGTATTGCTCCTCGACGAGCCTACCAACCACCTCGACGCCGAGAGTATCGACTGGTTGGAGCAGCACCTGCAGCAGTATGAAGGTACTGTCATCGCCGTCACCCACGACCGTTACTTCCTCGATGATGTCTCTGAGTGGATCCTTGAGCTCGACCGTGGCGAGGGCATCCCTTGGAAGGGCAACTACTCAAGCTGGCTCGACCAGAAGACTACCCGCATGGCACAGGAGGAAAAAACTGCATCGAAACGCCGCAAGACCCTGGAGCGCGAGCTCGAATGGGTACGCATGGCTCCTAAGGCTCGTCAGGCCAAGGGCAAGGCCCGTCTCAACAGCTACGACAAGATGCTCAATGAGGAACAGAAGGAGCGCGAAGAGAAGCTCGAGATCTTCATTCCGAATGGTCCACGCCTCGGCAACAAGGTGCTCGAAGCCGATCATGTGGCCAAGGCCTTCGGCGAGAAGGTTCTCTTCAAAGACCTCAACTTCATGCTTCCACCTAACGGCATCGTCGGCATCATCGGCCCTAACGGTGCTGGTAAGACCACTCTCTTCCGCATGATTATGGGCTTGGAGACGGTCGATGCTGGTACTTTCACTACTGGCGAGACCGTCAAGTTGGCCTACGTCGACCAGCAGCACAAGGACATCGATCCTCAGAAGTCGATCTTCGACGTGGTCAGTGGCGGCAGCGAACTCATCCGCATGGGTGGCAAGGACGTCAATGTCCACGCTTACCTGAGCCGCTTCAACTTCAATGGTGCCGACCAGAACAAGCTCTGCGGTGTTCTCTCAGGTGGTGAGCGTAACCGTCTGCACCTCGCCATGGCGCTCAAGGAAGAAGGCAACGTACTTCTCCTCGACGAGCCTACCAACGACATCGACGTCAACACCCTCCGCGCTTTGGAGGAAGGCCTCGAGCAGTTCGCCGGTTGCGCCGTAGTCATCAGCCACGACCGTTGGTTCCTCGACCGCATCTGTACCCACATCCTCGCCTTTGAGGGCGACGGTGAGGTATACTTCTACGAAGGCTCATATACTGAATATGAGATCCATAAGGCTAAGCGTCTTGGTATCGAAGAGCCAAAGAGAGCCCGCTATCGCAAGCTGATGGCGGATTAAATCATTAAATAGACGTCATTTTACATCTATTGAAGTAACTTTTAGACGCAATCGAGTAGGAGGTAAACGCTAATTGTAGGCGTTTATCTCCTACTTTCACGTTTACCCACCTCTCACACCACCGTACGTGCCGTTCGGCATACGGCGGTTCCTTATTATTGCACGCGGACTATTAAATGGTGATAGTCCAGCAGACATGGCCAGCCTTGCTTCCGTAATGACTCATTGCTTATTGCTCGATCTAATATCGGACTTTTTGCCACTCGCCAGTACTTCTTGCTGCTGTTACCCCATTCATAGGCTTGCC
>JAZRVB010000090.1:0-2114 GCA_045598885.1 Bacteroidales bacterium | reverse complement strand
AGATGCCTACGCCTCCCCATGAAGCAGTCATTGTATTGAACTTATCCTCTGTTCCTGCGGTTACGAGCATCCACTCTTTACCAATCAAATCAAATGCGTTTTCTTTTCCAAGTACGCTGATGTCTTGTTTTTTCATATTCTTGTATAACGTTTTGTCTTATTCTTTCGTCAGATCGAGTACCAGCAGATTCCTGCGCTTGCCAGCTCTCGTAAACTCTTTGATCACCTTATAGCCAAGGTGCATTAATGATGTGTTGCTTGCAATATTGTCGGGATGAGCCGTTGCAAGCATGTACTGCACTCCTTGCCGTTTGGCTTCATCTTTGATCAGGTTGTTGAGTCGAAGCATCAGCCCATGCCCACGATATTCGGGCAATACCATGCTCTCGCCAATCTCAATGCATGGATGCTTCAAAATCTCTTTCAGCTCAGGATTGATAGCATAAGCCCTTACATCATGCAAGAGGCTACTGGTAGCTATCAGTCGGTCTTCCTCAAAAATGCCATAAACCACATCCTCGTTCTCATCCGTATAGGTGTCATCATACTCCTCCTCAGTCATCGGAATCAGCAGATCCTTGCTTGGGAGAGCCTCATAGATGACCTCGCTCATAGCCTTATGCTTGGCTCTGTCTTCTGGAGTCAGACATCGAAGTATCTGGCCATCTTTCAACCAGGAAGGATATTGATCTATTGTTTTATCAATCTTCATATTACAATTATGTAGATAGCACAGAGTGCCAAAAGGATTGCCATCACAATATCGACCTGCTGCTGGTATTTGGCAAAGAAACGTCTCAGATAGGCTCCTGCATAGAGCCAGACGAGATTTGCACCAGGACCTGCAATGAGCAGCAGAGCCGCAACGACAAATAAGTCTGCTATCTGGTCACTATAAGGCAAAACATATACCGAGAAAGCCGTCAGTTCGAACAACAGCATCTTGGCATTGGTCAGCTGCACGATCATGCCCGAAGTGAAAGTACACTCCTGAGCTTCAGCATTGTTCTGACCCGAAAACCGCCACATCTTCCATGCCAGCCAAAGGATGTAAGCAGCTCCGAGGTATTTCAGATAGATGACATAATCGCCCATGACCTCACCCAGCAGGTGAGTCAGTACGACCATAATGACCGCACCAATACTGAAGCCCGTGAGCAACCCTCGCCACATCTTCAACGCTTTCCTGCGTCCGAATTTCAGACAGCAAGCCAGCGAGTAAAGATTGGCAGGGCCAGGACTGTAACCCACCGCAAAGAGGGCAAACAACAGGGAAGGAAGTAGTGATATCGGCATATTTGATTATGATTTGCAGATGATATTAGCGCAAGCCTCCGAGACCTCAGTCACGATCCTTCCGCTACAAGAGCATTTGTATGAATGATCCGCTTGCTCACGGCAGAACATACATTCCGAGCAAGACTTTACTGGTGCAAATCGCTTCACAACCGAGCCATCGGGTAGAGTTACATCCTCAAAGAACATCCCCTTCGGACGCACCCATGTCTTGCCCTCTCCATAGAGAGCCTTATAGATAACCATCTCTTCGAGCGTCTCGCTATGCAGACACTCACCGATGTATTCATATAGATTGCCTTTGTAGTGGCGATATAGTTTTGCCATAATGATTAAGAGTTAAACTCCAAGAGAGCTTCGTTTAGAAACAGATCTCCTTTGGAGCAGCTGTAAATGAGCAGATCGAAGCCTTACCGTTGGTCATGTACCATACAGCCGTATTCTCGTCATTCTCATCGTACATGGCGCGGAGCGAAGGGTAGTCATCGAGCATAGCCTTCTTAGCCTCAATGCGATTGTCCTCCACCATCGTAGCCGATACGCGAATCCAGTTGCCCTTGCCGTCGAATGCACTCAGCTCCATCTTAGGGTTGGCTGCCAACTGCTTGGCAAAGTCCTTCTTGTGACCCGACTGAATGTAAAGCTTATCCTCGAACAGCAGGATAGTGCCGAATGGACGTACACGTGGCTGATCGCCATCCATGGTAGCAATAAAGTAGCAAGGACAAGCCTTGAGGAAGTCGTAAATCTCTTTCATAGTGTTTATCGAGTTATGTGTTTGTTTGTTTTTTTGTTTCAGTTATTTCTTCAGATCAAGT
>JAZRVB010000089.1:0-6184 GCA_045598885.1 Bacteroidales bacterium | reverse complement strand
AGGAGCTGTTGCCTTGTCGAGTCGGTTCGCAAGCAGTCATGGTCTTAAGGTCGGGGATTATCTCTCGTTCTCTCCGAAAGGCGAATCGCTCGATTGCAAGATTGTGGCTATCTGGAAAGATAATTTCCCGGAGAATAGTTCCCCAGGTTGCATAGACCTTATCGATAGCTATGGCGAGCAATTCATCGACGATTGGAGTGAAAGCAGCTTCCCATATTTCGTCAAGCTTAGTAGTGCCGATGGCAAGGAGGCCTTCGAACAAGCAGCTAATGACTTTTATAGGCAGTGGCTCGTGGAACGCTTCAGCGACATCACCTCCGAGCAGATAGAGGAAAACATGGCGATGCTGAGTGTTACATTGATTCCTATGGAGGAACTGTATTACCGTGAAGACGTCACCGCAAAACACCCTATCTGTCGTTCGGGGAACAAGACAACAGACATTTCGCTTCTTGTGGTTGCAATCCTTATCATACTGATTGCTCTGATCAACTTCGTGAACTTCTTCTTTGCGCTTGTTCCTGCAAGGGTCAAGAGTGTCAATACTTATAAGGTCTTCGGCACGACCAGGGCATCGCTCATACTAAACTTCATCCTCGAGTCGGTGGGTATGGTTGCACTGGCATTGGTGCTTGCTGCATTACTTGTACTGGCTTTCGGTAAGACATCGGCTACCGAAATCCTTGCTGCCCCTATCGATCCTGCTTCATGCACTCCGATATTCGTTCTGACCATTGTTGTCGCAATAATGGGTGCGGCATTGAGCAGTATCTATCCAGCCGTCTATATCACCTCGTTCCAACCTGCATTGGTATTGAAGGGTTCTTTCGGGACATCGAGGTCGGGACGCGCTTTGCGCAATCTGCTCATCGGCATTCAGTTCACCATCTCGCTTGCGCTCATCATCTGTGCCGCCTTTGTGAAACTGCAGCACAATTACATGATGCAGTTCGACATGGGGTTCAACATGGAGCAGTTGATATCGGGCATGATTCCTGGCGATGTAGCTTGGTGGAACCGTAAGAATTCTGCCTTTGAGGATAAGCTCCGTAGCAATCCGGATATTGTTGATCTGACCTGGGGATCCGGCCAGATGGTCAGCCAATCCCGGATGGGTTGGGGATATACTGACAATGGAAGAAACATCAATTTTGATGTGTATCCTGTTGCTTATAATTTCCTTGACTTTATGGACATTGAGGTGGTTGAAGGCAGGAACTTCACAAAAAGTGATGAGCTTTCGGAGAGTGGAGTGATTATCTTCAATGAGGAGGCAAGAGACACGTATGAGTTCTCACTTGACTCAAACATTCCGAGTCATACAGAAGAGAATGCTGTTTTGGCAGGATTCTGCAAGAACTTCCAATTCCGTCCTCTGCAGTATGGCAGTGATCCGTTTGCATTCTATGTCTTCGGCACTGACCACTCATTCAAACCTGCCGGACTTACTCATATCTATCTGAGGACGGCTGCGGGTGCAGATCCTTTCAAGGTAATGACTTTCATCAGAGATGCAGCCATGGAGTTGTGTCCTGATATGGATCCAGACGGTATTGTATTGCATACTTTCAATGAGGAGCTGGCCCGCAAGTACAAACTGGAAGACAAGCTCAGCAAGCAGATGACAGCCTTTACGCTCGTGGCTATTATTCTCTCACTCATGGGTGTCTTCGGCTTGGTGCTCTTTGAGACGCAACATCGCCGAAAGGAGATTGCTATCCGCCGTGTGATGGGTGCTGAGGTGAATGATGTATTGCAGTTGCTCAGTCGCAAGTATTCGGTCATCGTGCTCCTCTGCTTCGTGATTGCTGCTCCTATCAGCTATCTCATCATTGACCGCTACTTCAGTACCTTCGCTTATCGCACTACTATCAGCTGGTGGGTCTTCGTCCTCGCTCTAGCCATTGTCCTCATTGTGACTCTTGCCATTGTGGTGGTGCGCAGCTGGAGAGCGGCCACGAGTAATCCTGGAGAGGTGATAAAGGCGGAATAGTTCAATCATAATATTGCAAAAAATGCAAGCTATCTGCTCTTCTGCAAGGGACGATTGGTCAAGACGATGCGCTATCTAGAGTAAATATTGAACAGCACTAATACAGATTGCAAGTGTATTTTATAAAATGCCATTTAATAAAAATCACTCTTTTTGTAAAATGGCATTTTATACTTTATCCTTGTCTCAGGCAAGCAACTTGCTCAAAAAGGTTGACGACGTTAACCTTTTTAAGGTGTTTTTTGCAAAGAAACACCTTAAAAGGTGGTACCCTTACCACCTTTTAAGGTGTATTTCTTTGAAAATACATAGAAAAGTAGTATCTTTGCCGCCGAGAATGGTGGTAACCTTACCACCTTTTAGTCAAACATCAGATTAATATGGCAAGAACTACAATACAACAGGCATTGTCGGCATGGGAGGCCTTACAACCGCTCAGCCAGAAGCAACGTGACCGCTTGAGCAGAAAGTTTACGGTAGAATTCAACTACAATAGCAATCACATTGAGGGAAACACTTTGACTTATGGCCAAACCGAAATACTTCTGCTTTTTGGCAAGGTTTCTGGAACCGCAGATATGAGGGATTTCGAGGAAATGAAAGCCAGCAATGTAGGTCTGAAAATGATGACAGAAGAGGCGAATCTGAAGGATATGCCACTCACGCAGAACTTTATTCGCACACTGCATAAGACTCTTTTGCGAGAGGATTATACTGTTTATCGGAATCTGCCTGGAGGTATGCAGACAAGCTACGTGATACATGCCGGTCAGTACAAGACACGGCCGAACTCCGTGATTACTCGTTATGGAGATCGCTTCGAATATGCATCACCTGAAGAAACACCGGCATTGATGTCAGATCTGGTAAATTGGTATAATGAAGAGGAGCAAAAGGGAAATCTTACACCGTTTGAACTAGCCACATTATTTCATTATCGCTATATCCGAATCCACCCATTTGAGGATGGTAATGGCCGCATTGCTCGTCTGATGGTTAATTATATCCTTGCTCGTCACGGCTATCCGATGATTGTTGTGAGGAGCCGAAATAAAAATGAATATCTTGAGGCGCTGCATATGGCTGATCTGGAAGTCGGAACCGCACCTTCTGATGGATCGCATGCGACCCTACAGGAAATAGAATCTTTTGCTAAATACTTCATTCAGTTGATAGCCGATGAAATAATGACAGATGTAAGATTCATTAGCGAACCTGAAGACAATGTATGGTGGTACGACGGAGAACGAGTACAGTTCCGCACAGAAAATTACAACAAGATACTCAGAGAACTGCGCGTTAATCCAACTGCCTCATATTCGGAACTGCAGGAAATTACAGGTATCAACCGCTCGGCATTGCAAAAACTCATCCAGCAATGCAACGATAAGAAATACATTATTCCTAATCCGGATGGAGCAGGCTGGCATGTAGTTATTACTCCATCGGTCTAAATATAGGTATTATGAAACACGGCAAAATCCTTGTAGTAGATGACAATCAAGGCATACGAAGTGCCTTGAAGTTGTTATTGACGCCTCAGTTTGCAGAGGTGCAGCTCATCGCATCGCCTAAGACGCTGGTCAGCACTATGGAGAGTTTCATGCCCGATGTGGTATTGCTTGATATGAACTTCTATACGGACATCAACACGGGCAATGAAGGATTGTACTGGACGAGCGAGCTCCGGAAGATGTATCCCGATGTGCAGATTGTACTGTTCACTGCTTACGCAGACATTGCATTGGCCGTAGAGGGAATGAAGCGAGGAGCCTTTGACTTCATTGTGAAGCCTTGGGATAATGAGAAGCTGATTGCGACGCTTCGTGCAGCTTACGAGGCCACGCCAAAGGCAAAGAAATCTCAAGAGAATAAGAGTGATTCGATAATGTATTGGGGCAATAGCGTACAGATGCAGGAAATCCGTCACGGCTTGGAGAAGATAGCCCCAACGGATGCGACTGTGCTGATTACCGGAGAGAACGGTACCGGCAAGGATGTACTGGCTCGTGAGATTCACGCCCTGAGCAGCCGCCGTCTTCATCCGATGGTGTGTGTCGATGCAGGTGCCATTACCGAAACACTCTTCGAGAGTGAACTGTTCGGCCATGTAAAAGGAGCATTTACCGATGCTCACACCGACCATGTTGGCAAGTTCGAGCAGGCCAATGGCGGAACACTGTTTCTGGATGAGATTGGTAATATTCCCTTACACCTTCAGGCCAAGCTGCTGCGCGTATTACAGAACAGAACCGTGACCCGAGTGGGTTCGGAGAAGCAGATTGAGATTGACATCCGCCTGATCTGTGCCACGAATATGAATCTGGAGAAGATGGTTCATGATGGACATTTCCGCGAAGATCTTTATTACCGCATCAATACGATGCAGATGCACCTGCCACCTCTCAGGGACAGAGCCGAAGACATCCTGCCATTGGCCGATATTTTTTTGAGGAAGTATGCCGAAAAATATCATCGCCCTGTAGAAACCCTCTCTCCAGAGGCCGCTCAGCGACTGACCTCACATGCTTGGAGTGGCAATATCCGAGAGCTTCAGAATGTGATTGAGAAGGCAGTGATCCTGTCGGAAGGAAAAGCGTTGCAGTTGAAAGACCTGTCGATAAATACTCCAGCAAAGGCCACATCCACTATCAACCAGACGCTCGATGAAGCAGAAGAGAAGACAATCAGAGACACATTGATTCGCTGCAATGGCAACCTCAGTATGGTGGCCAAAGAGTTGGGCATCAGCCGTCCGACACTATACAGTAAACTAAAGAAATATGGGATTTAGTTAACAATTAACAGTGAACAATTAACAGTGAACAACGCTTGGTGGGTCGAAACATTCGTGAGCATTAATTCGTAAGCATTAGTTTGAACAGATGATATTGTCTTTGATTTACATATTGATCATCATTGTTGCTGTCTTTGTTACCGTTGTTTATATTCGAGAAAAGGATCGAAAAAAGCTGGAGTACATGCTTGATGCTTTTGAGGACGAGGAATACAATTTCCGCTTTCAGGAGAATTCAAAGTTCAACAAGACACTGAACCGTATCAAGTGGATCGTGGAGCGCCGTCGTCAGCAGCACGAGCAAGAGTCATGGACAAAGCTGATCCGTGTCCTTACCCATGAGATCATGAACACGGTAAGTCCGATCGCATCACTCAGCGAGGCCTTGAGCCATTCGGCAAATGTCCCTGAGGAAGAGAGGGAGATGGACGTAAAGGCTGGACTAGAAACCATCGCCTCCTCGTCAAAAGACCTCATCCGTTTCGTGGAATCATATCGTGAATTGGCTGGTGTTGCTAAACCTATCCTGAAGGCTTTGATGCTGAATGATTTGGTAAATAAGGTCATAGATTTGACCAGCGAACAATGTGCTACTAATAAGGTCAGCTGCACGTATCAGCCTAAGACCGAGGACATCCTCATCTATGCCGACGAGTCGCAGATCAGCCGCATTCTTATCAACCTGATCAAGAACGCCATCCAGGCAGGTGCCAAACATATCTGGATTACTGCAGAGATTAACAATAATGAACAGACGCTGATCCATGTAGCGAATGATGGCGATCCGATTACTCCAGAAAGTCAGGAACAGATATTCATTCCATTCTTTACTACGAAGCAGGAAGGATCCGGAATCGGATTGAGTCTTTCGAGACAGATTATGCGTGCTCATAATGGCACATTGGATCTGACCAGGAGTGATGAAATGTGCACGGAGTTTACAATGATATTCAGATAAAAGTAAAAAAAGTCTCGAGTGTCATTATGTTTATTAGAATATAACAAAAAGCCTTCCCCGTAAAGAGGAAGGCTTGTTACTACAATTATCTAAAGTTATTGATTTCGAATCTAAATTAGATAGCGAATGGATTCTCACCAGGATAGAGCTGACCAGCTGGGAGAGGAGTATTGATATCCTCAACGCCGAGCATCTTGAGAGCCTCGAAGAGAACCTTACCGCAGTGCTCGAATGCATAAGCTCCATGGTGTGGGAAGCGCTTGCCAACGAGGACGTGACGATAGAAGCGAGCGAAGCCTGGGATAGCGTGGATACCGATGCCACCGAATGAGCATGGATCAACGTCAAGGAACTCACCCTGTGCGATGTAAGAAACGAGCTTAGCATCAGAGTTAGACTGGATACGGAACATGGTAGACTTGCCTGGCATAATCTG
>JAZRVB010000088.1:0-11705 GCA_045598885.1 Bacteroidales bacterium | reverse complement strand
CCCATTGGGTGGAGCACGTTGAAGCCGTTGAGGCGCTTGTAACGGCTGAAGATATCACTGGCAATGTAGCCGAGTGGATGGCCTACGTGGAGGCCTGCGCCTGATGGGTAAGGGAACATGTCGAGCACATAGAACTTAGGCTTCTTTGCGTCGATCTCTACCTGGTAGGTCTTGTCCTTGACCCACTGAGCCTGCCATTTAGGCTCGATTGATCTGAAATTGTATTCCATTATATATTGAAGTTTTAAATATTCGATAGAATCTCGTTGATCAGGAGCTCTTCGTATAACGGTTTCTCCAGACGGCGGATCATATTGAACGCCTTGTCTTTCTGCCCGAGACGAAGATGCGCTTTGGCAATCTCTGTAACGATATTGGTATTGCTCTCATCGAGCATATATGCTTTGTAAAGCGGGCTAAGTGCTTCGGAATAGCGCTTGGCCTCATTGAGGAACTTGCCATAATCCTCCAGGAAGGCGATGGAATCAGGGAAGTATTCGAGAGCCTCCTTATAATAAGGTTCTAGAAGCGGATCCTCAAAGCCGAAAGAGATGATCAGCTGTTTCAGGGTCTCCTCATCGCCAGGGAACAACTTGTTGCACAAGACAACCAGCGTCCTGACCTTATGGAGGCCAAGCTTTGAGCTTTTCTGCATGCTGGTGATGGCGTTCTTGAGGTGCTGCTGCGTAATCTCGAGTTCCAGAAGTCGCTCGTAAGTAAAGGCGGCGTCCTCGTATTTCTCAGCCTTGAAGAGGTATTCGGCCACCGTGCGAAGGTTCTCGGCTGTATAGAAAGCCTTGCCGAAACACTGGTAAGAACTCAGGTCAGGCGTGAGGTCAAAAGGATTCTTGAGCGTCATGCCGGTCTTTGAGAGCGTGAAGAAGCGATAGAGATCCTGCAGGTGTATCTGCATGACCATGTCGGCGCCGAGTTCGACCATCTCACCTTTGGGCAACTTGAGGCTGTCGATTTTCTCATTGAGGTCTTTCATGCGACGTGGCATGGTAGACATGATGAGGAAGGTGGCGTACTTGTCGGTATTGGTCTGCGCCTGGTTGTGCAGCAGCATCTGATACCATTTCTCGAGCTCGGGAGTCTCCTCAAGCGCTTTCTTGACGATCTCACACTCGCGGTCAAATGGCATCAGCCAGTGATGGTCGGTGCCATCCATCGAGAAGAAGCCGAGCTTCGACATGAGGCGGAACTGAGAGTAGCCGGTATCGACGTTGGAGTGCATCAGGTCGATGAACTGCTTGAAGTTGTCTGAATCTGGCGTCAAATGGAGCTCCTGCTCCTCTTCGCCTTCCTGCAATGACGACTGCTGCATATTGTCAATGAGCTTGTGCAGGTCGCGACTGAACGACTTATACTCTCGGAGTGGCAGCAGGAGTCGCTGCAACTGTGCCAGCTGCGACGGCTCTATCTCGCAGAGCAGGAGGTATTGCTCACTCAGACGAGGATAATGAATGATGCGCTTGTCGTGTACCATGCCGCAGAGGAAGAGCGCCGTCCACGACTGCTGGCGCAGCTGTACGGGCTGATCGTCGAGCGTATAGGTATACATGCACTCCAGCAGATCGACATCGAACCAGTTGAGCACGTTGAGCGTCATCGCAGAGAGGAGTGTGGCACGCAGATACATCGGCACCTGATCTGAAAGGATAGCGTGATGCAGCGCGTTACGCTGCGCCTTGCCGAACGGATAGGTGGTGCGGATGGTGTTGAAGATGCACTCCAGCTTGGCATCGCCGATCTCTGCCAGGTGCTGCGGATCGAGCTCATTGACCAGATCATCAACGGCAAAGATCATGGGGTTATGCTCCATGCGGTTCCAACGCTCCTGATCGACCAGCTGCCAAGTCTCACGATAGATCTGATCCTGCTTCTCCTTGTAGACCTCAGGGGTCAGCTCTTTAATGGATGCGAGCAGCTGATTGAATGCCGAAAACAACGTACGAAAAGACGCCAGGACAGGTGCCTCGGCATCTTTCGTCTCGAAGTATTCGACCAATGCTTTCAGTGAATAGTAAAGTTCAGTGTCGCTGAGTGCAGAGTTGATCTCTTCGTAAAAGTCGTCAAATGTTTTGTATTCGCTGAAGTCCATCTATTAGGGGAAAAGTGTATTCAAAAAAAAAGCAGTAGGCTCATGAGCCGGGTTCTGTTTGAATCTGTCATTAATCTTGTCCTGCCATTACTGACAGGCTTTAGCAATCTACCCCCTGGCATCGGACGGGCCGCCCTCAAGCGCCAGTATACATGATCTTACAATCCATGGGACGTACAGCCACGCCGTGTTACCACGTGTGCGGTGAGCTCTTACCTCGCCTTTTCACCCTTACCCCAATCTAGGGTTGACCTTCGTTTACACTCCGGTCGCGCCTATCTTGCGGGCGGTCATTCTCTGTTACGTTGTCCTAAACGTCGCCGCCTACCGGTCGTTAGCCGGCATGGTGCCCTGCATTGCCCGGACTTTCCTCACACGCGTATGCGTGAGCGACAGAAGGGCCTACTGCGGGAACAAAGATAAGTAAAAATATTTAAAAACTATATAAACGAAATCCAAAATTTTAAGAATTGGCTCGAAATTTAATAGAAAATGTTAAATCTTCGGAGGTTTTTAACTTAAATCCATTAAACCTCCTTATCTTTGCAGCGTCAAAAGGACAAAAAAAAAGAAATCGAAAGAAAGAAAACAAGTATTATTAATTTACATATTTAACTATGAACGTAAAAAATGCAGTGCTCCTCTTTGGAGCCATGGTAGGTGTAAGCGCAATGACCGCTTATGGAACCTTTAAGATGATGGAGCCTCAGATGGTGGCTGCCACCGAACAGCAACTGACAGCCGACGGGAACCTCCACAACGTGGATTTCCTCCCAATGGCCAACCATACTTCTGTCACCGAGAATGACTTCACCCGTGCCGCCGAGATGACCATCAACGCCGTCGTCGGTATCAAGAACACCCAGCAGGCGCAACAGCAGCAGTATGGCGGCATGAACGATCCGTTCTTCGACTTCTTTTTCGGCAACCGCGGCTACGGTCAGCAGCAACAGCCAAAGCCTCGTGAGGGTTACGGCTCTGGCGTGATCATCTCAAGCGACGGCTACATTGTCACCAACAACCACGTGATTGACAAGGCCGACCAGCTCACCGTCACGCTCAATGACAAGCGTCAGTTCGAGGCAACACTGGTAGGTACGGATCCGACCACCGACATTGCACTCATCAAGATTGACGCTAAGGATCTGCCAGTCGTCAGCTTCGGCGAGAGCGATGCGCTCAAGGTCGGCGAGTGGGTATTGGCCGTAGGTAACCCATTCATGCTCAACAGCACCGTCACCGCAGGTATCGTCAGCGCCAAGGCCCGTAGCCTCGGCATGAGCGGCAACCAGCTCGGTATCGAGAGCTTCATCCAGACCGATGCAGCAGTCAACCCGGGCAACTCTGGTGGCGCCTTAGTAAACACTGCTGGTGAACTCGTCGGTATTAACACCGCTATCTATTCACAGACAGGAAACTACGCCGGTTATTCTTTCGCCGTTCCATCGAGCATCGTGAGCAAGGTAGTGACTGACCTCAAGCAGTACGGCACCGTGCAGCGTGCACTCCTCGGCATTCAAGGAGGCGACGTCAATGCACAGGTCGTTGAGGAGAAGGAACTCAGTGTCAACGAAGGTGTCTATGTAGCCGAAGTCACCGAGGATGGTGCAGCCAAGGAGGCTGGCATCAAGAAGGACGACGTCATCACAGCTATCAACGGCGTGAAGATCGACAAAATGGCTCAGCTCCAGGAGCAGATCGCACGCTTCCGTCCTGGCGACAAGGTCAAGGTGACCGTCAACCGCAAGGGTGAAACCAAGAGCTTCACCGCTACCCTCAAGAACAGCATGGGCAACACCGAGGTCATCCAGAAGAAGGGCATCGACCAACTCGGCGTGACCTTCAAGAACCTCTCATCGCAGGAACTCTATAAGTATGGTGTACGCAGCGGCGTGCAGATTCAGAAGCTCGAGCAGGGTGGTCTCTTCGCCAAGGCTGGCCTCCGTGAGAAGATGGTCATCGTCAAGGTCAACGACCGCCCGGTCAAGAGCGACAAGGAGATTGAGGCTATCTATAACGAACTCACCACCAACCGCTCAGCCGATCAGGACCCAGTCCTCTTCATCGCAGCTGTTACTCCACAGGGCCGCGTGGCTTACTTCGCAGTGGATCTGAGCAAGTAAGATAAGCTTCTACGACACGAAAAATTGACGTTACGTACGCAACGTCAAAATCCACGACCGTGGCATCGGACATTCTGCATTCGCGGCGTCCAATTCTGGATCAAAAACACACCATCCCTCTTTTTATCACAACTTTTTTCATTCAACTTGCCACTTACCACGCCACCCCACTTATCCGTTTGGTATTCAAAGTGGTAAGTGCGTGGCAAGTTGTGGCAACTTGCCACTAACTTGCCACGCTTGTTATGCCGCGAAAATCAGCGAGTTACAAGGGAGCGTGGCAAGTGGCAAGTTAAATGAAAAATTCATTGAAAAAATATTTTTCCCTAACTAGATTAAAAAGTGTTTCAATAATTTGGAGATACAAAGAAATGTATGTATCTTTGTCGCGCAAAAATATAAATTCATTTAGAATATGGAAAAGCAATATGATCTGACCGAGAAGGAGTGCTTGGGCCAAATGGTTCAGGACGATACCGTGTTGGAATATGAAGCCACATGCTCTACAGGATCTACATTGCGTCCATATACAATGGAGGAAATAGATGCTCGTATAGCACAGGCTGAGAGTGAGCTCGAAGCTGGATTAGGGATACCTTCGGACGTCGTCTTCGCAAGGGCTCGTGCATACGTTATGAGCAAGTTATGAAATGCATCTGGTCTCCAACTGCGGCAGAATCATTAGATAAAACTATCGATTATATAATTGATAATTTTGGAGCGTCAGCTGCATTAAAGTTTATTGCAAAAATTGAGCAATGGGATTCATGGATTTCTGAGAATCCAGAAATGGCTCGAATTGAGCCAATGCTCTTACATCATAAGAAACATGAATATCGTAGTGTGGTTATCAAACCGCATAGTAAAATAATATTGTTCTCGTCTCCGGAAGGCGTGCAAATTGCTGATCTTTGGGATATGAGACAAAACCCTAAAACACTGATTAAAAAACTCAGATAATAAACAAAAGATAAACATACATAACATATAATAGCATCAGACTATCATTGTGGTATTCCAGAATAAGCTACCAACTAAATTCAGAATAAAACCACAGCAATGATGGTTGGCTTTGGCGTTTAAAACTGCCAATGAACCTTCGACAAGAATGATAGATGATGCTTGCACCTTGGGTGTGAGCATTTTCTTATCTTGTCAAGAGGTTCTGTTGGTAGCTTAGCCTCGGAATACCATAAGAAGGTTCACACCCTTTTTGTGTCCTGTCATGAACAAATACCATGATAAAGCCAAATACAGAATTGATTAGATAGTTGCGTGATGCAAAGATCTAATTATGAAGAATCAACATTAAATACACTATTGGCTCTATCTGCTATTACTCAGATTTCAGCCAGAATCCATTGCATACACAATTGGGTATGCAGTGTGTTTCGTCAGCAACTTCATCTCCGTTGAATTTTATTCTTTTAAGACATGTGTTTCTCAGAAAAGAAATCTATAGTAACCATCTTGGTTCCATGTTATAATGAGGAAGATAATTTGCCTCTTTTAATGGGTGCTTTATGCAATAGTAAAGGTTGTTTATGCGAAAACCATCAATATTCGTTTCAAATACTACTGGTCAACGATGGCAGTACCGATAAAACTCAGGAGGTAATTGAAATGTTGTCTGAAAAAGACGACAGAATAGATTATGTGAGCCTATCGCGTAATTTCGGGAAAGAATGTGCCATGCTTGCAGGCTTTGATTATGCAAAAGGTGATTGCATAGTGATAATTGATGCAGATCTGCAAGACCCTCCCGAACTTATTCCTGAAATGATAAAGTACTGGGAAGAAGGTTATGAAGATGTTTATGCCCGTCGAAGCAATCGAGGAAAAGAAAGTCTAATAAGAAAAACGCTAAGTCTTTCATTTTATCGTTTGCTTCAAAAATCCTCAAAAATCGACATGTTACCCAATGTTGGAGATTTTCGCCTGCTCGACAGAAAATGTATTGAGGGAATGAAAGAACTTCGTGAAAAGGAAAGATATACGAAAGGACTATTTGCCTGGATTGGTTTCAAAAAAAAAAGAAATAGTATTCGAACGGCACGACAGGGAAAAGGGTCAATCGGCATGGAACTATGGAAGCTTATTTCATTTAGCCATCGATGGAATTACATCTTTCACGACTGCACCATTAAGAATAGCGACTGTCTCAGGAATACTCGTTTCATTAGTGGCATTTACTTATATGTGCTTTGTCTTTGTAAAAGCACTTTTGTGGGGAGATCCTGTAACGGGCTATCCATCAATGATGGTTGTTATTTTGTTTCTCGGCGGCATACAGTTGCTTAGCCTGGGAATTATTGGAGAGTATCTGGCAAAAATATTTAACGAAGCAAAAAATAGACCTGTTTATGTTGTTGGGAAAAGTAAAATTAGAGAGTAACACTGCATATTGTGGATTGCTACTTGTTTTAGGCATTTTATTCTTTGTAATAAATATGCTTACTCCTTTGTTCTCTGACGATTGGCATTATGGATTTATGTGGGGAACATCTACCCACATACAATCTATTTCGGATGTCCTCATTAGTCAATATGCCCATTACTTTGAGAATAATGGCAGGTTTGTGCCCCATTTCTTGATGCAGTATTTTGATGGCATATTGGGGAAAAGTGCATTTAACATAGCTAATACATTGATGTTTGTTTTATTGCTACACATGATAAATGTCAATTTTGTAAAAGATAGAAATATGTATTTCAAGTCGGCATCAATCACAGCATTCTCTATACTTGTGATTTCTTGCGGATTTAAGAATGCTTTTTTATGGATGAGCGGGGCTTTCAATTATTTATGGGGATTTACTTTTCTTTTAGTGTTTAATTATCTGTTTGGGAAAAATACAAAAAAGAAAATCATATATCCTATTCTCTTTCTAGTAGGAGTTTTATGTGGATGGACAAATGAAGCATACATTGCAGGCTATTGTTGCTGCATGCTTTTTTATGTATACAAAAATAGGGCAAGTATTCAACCAAACCAAATCTTTCTCTTGTGCGGATTAATCGTAGGAGCGTGTTTCTTATGTCTATCGCCAGGTTCCATTCATCGCGCAGGTGTTAGTAATGAATCTTTCTTGCCGACTTCTTTCTTGTGGAAACTTGCTTTGAACTTGTCTCAAATGACAAATATGCGATTATTCTTCATTGCACTTGTTTTATTGATAATCAGGAAAGAATGCAGAACACATTGGACAGTAGCAATGCTAACGTCCTTTTGTTTTGTTCTTCTAACAGGACATGCTTCTGGTCATTCTCGATTTGGTATAGAAATGTTTGCACTTATCATTATGCTGAGCGCAATCAATCTCGGAAAAATAAAAAATAGTATGGCCATATTCTTGTCGGGAATAAGTTTTATCGTTTTGACTTCTTCCATCCCTTTTTGCTTTCACAATTACAATGCATTCAAAGACATGGAAAAGGTGGTCGCAATGTCTTCCGATGGATTAATTCCGCTTGAGATTACTTCAACGCCTATTATTCTTGAGCGATTTGTATTGCATTATGACAATTATGAAGAGGGTACTGGTTTTGATAAATCAGATGGATTTAATACAAATGTTGCTAGATACTATGGTGTAGAACCATTAACATTTCTGCAATCAGAATTGCTTAATGATATTCGTTCAGGAAAAGAATTTACAGATTTCGAGTACCCTTCTCCTTATTTATATTATGTGCGTGAATGGAATAAAGATGACGACATCCGTTCTGTAAAGTTCATACTATGCCCTTCCGAATTGATTTCCTATCCTATATTTAATCGAATGGAACGTTTCTCGATAAAAGAACTTCCTGTCAATCACTTTTGCCTTGTTGATATTGATGACAGAACATTCATGGTTGTTGCAAAAAATAAAGCAATTGATGACAGAGTGGTAAATATAAAAGTTGAGGAATAGTACATCAGATTTTCTTAATGTACCGCTATTTTTTTTGCATCAAAAGTTGATGAGAATACGTGATTTGCGCCTATAAATGATTATCTTTGCAGTTTCATTCGATTTAATTAAAACAAAAAACGCAGAGATTTGCAGATTATGTATTTAAATTATTGAAACAACAAAATGAAAAGGAATATCTAATTCTTCAGGATGAGATACTTGGTAGTTATAAATATATTTCTTACATTTGCAGCGTCATTTCCAAAATAAACTGATATGAAGAAGAATCACTATCTTATCCTCTCTGTACTTGTCATTTTGCTCCTCACCATCGCTGCTGTATGGCTGGTCGATGCTATCGTGCAGATTGATGATGATTATGCTATCCTTTGCGTATTCCTTCTCGTGCTTGATGCTGTCCTGGCGAGTGTAGCATACTGGGGATATCAGAGATTTGTTGCTTGAGAAACAATAAAATATGCGATTTTGCGTTATTCAAGATTGAATACTCATTTACATATTATATTGGATTATGAAAAAAACAGCATTTTTCTCGCTGATGATGGCTGCCATGGCTTTGGTACAGCCTGTATCAGCACAGACCGAGGAGTCGGATATCGACTACCTCACTCGCCAGGTGAAGACCCTGAGTGGCGATGACTTCGGCGGCCGTAAGCCAATGGGTCCTTACGAGCAGAAGACCATCAACTACATCGCAGATCAGATGAAGGAGCTCGGCCTCCAGCCAGCCAATGGCGATAGCTACTTCCAGCCAGTGCGCGAGATCTCTACTATCACCTCGGTCAAGGGCGGCAAGCTCTCGATCAAGGCTCCTAAGGGCAAGGTAGACATCAAGTGCGGCGAGGACGTAGTCATCTGGACACATCGCAACCAGCAGAAGATCTCTGTGCCAACCTCAGACATCGTCTTCTGCGGCTTCGGCATCGACGCTCCTGAGTACAAATGGAACGACTTTGAGGGCATGGACGTCAAGGGCAAGCTCATCCTCGTCATGGTCAATGATCCTGGCTTCTACAATGACAACCTCCTCCGTGGCAAGAACATGACCTATTACGGCCGTTGGGACTGCAAGCTCAGCGTCGCTCAGGCAAAGGGAGCTATCGGCTGTCTCGTCATCCACAATACCGCTGCTGCTTCATACGACTTCAGCGTACCTGTCAACTCACACTCAGGCACCCAGATCTCCCTCCTCGACGCAGAGGACAACGTCAACTCAATGCCAATCAATGGCTGGATCACCGAGGACGCTACCCGTCGCCTTTTCAAGGCTTGTGGCAAGGACTTCGATCAGGAGGCTGAGGCTGCTAAGACCCCAGGTTTCAAGGCATATAGCCTCAAGGCAAGCACCAAGGCTACCATGGACGTTAAGGTAGAGATTGGTGAGTCACACAACGTAGCAGGTATCCTTCCTGGCACCGACCTTAAGGACGAGTGTGTCATCTTCACCGCTCACTGGGATCACCTCGGCATTGGCCTTCCATTCGAAGGCGACAGCATCTACAACGGTGCTTCTGACAACGCTGCTGGCGTAGCTGCCATGCTGATGCACGCACGTCAGTTCGTCAAGTCTCCATTCAAGACCCGTCGCTCACTGATGTTCGTAGCTGTCACCTCTGAGGAGTGTGGCCTGCTCGGCTCGGAGTGGTATGGCCGTCATCCATTGATGCCACTTGAGAAAACCGCTGCTAACATCAACATCGACGGTGGTGTCCCTTCAGAGCGCACCCGCGACGTAGTGCTCCGCGCTGCTGGCAAGACCGATCTTGAGGTCATCGCACAGACCGTTGCAGCTGCCCAGAACCGTACCTTCAAGACCGTCACCGCAGATCCTGCTGGTGGTTACTATCGCACCGATATGTTCAACTTCGTACGCTTCGGTGTCCCTGGCATCATGGTAGGCGGCGGCAACGACTATGTCGATAAGGAGTATCATGAGTGGAAGATGAAGCAGCCACGCTACTACCACCACCCAAAGGACGAGTGGAGTGCTGACTGGAAGATGGACGGCGTCGTTGAGAACCAGGCGCTTCTCCATGCCATCGCTATTCAGGTAGCCAATCAGGAGGCAATGCCAAAGTGGTATCCTAACGCTGATTTCCAGCGCAAGTAATACTTTCAGTTTGCTCACTTTATGTGACAATCGAATATTCTAATCATAAAATGCAGGAAAGAGATGGCTTTTCTGCATTTTTTTTGTCTGTTTTGTAAAAAAATCGTATCTTTGCACCGTATTTATCAACTCGCATAAAAAACTTCCCCTCAAACAAAAATAAAAGTTATGGTTAATTATCCTCGTTTTACCGCCGAAGAGGCAGCGCGCCTCATTAAGAACGGCGATGTGATAGGTATCGGTGGTTTCTCTTCTGTAGGTACTCCTAAAGTCATCCCTGCTGCATTGGCAGGCTATGCCGAGGAGGAGCACGCTGCAGGTCGCGAATTCAAGGTAGGTCTCATTACCGGTGGCGCTACCGGTCCGCAGATCGACACCATGCTGGCTAAGGCTAAGGCTGTGAAGTTCCGTACCCCGTTCCAGAGTAATGCTGATATGCGTGGCGCTATCAACAGCGGCCAGGTGCAGTACTTCGACTGTCATCTTTCAATGATCGGTCAAGATGTGGCTTATGGCTTCCTTGGCGATATTGACATTGCCATCGTCGAGGCTTCAGAGATCACCGAAGAGGGTAATATCATTCTTTCTACTTCGGTAGGTATCAGTCCTACTTTGGTTATGAAGGCCAAGCATCTCCTCATCGAGCTCAATGCCGCTCATGCTGGTAAGCTTAACGGTATGCACGATATCTATCTGCCAGAGATGCCTCCTTATCGCAAGCCATTTATGATCACCTCACCTGGTGACCGTATCGGTACTACCTATGTCAAGGTTGACCCAAGCAAGGTGCTCGGCGTTGTAGAAACTAATTTGACCGACAATCAGGCAGGCTTCAAGCCTCTCGACGATGATACACGTGCCATTGGTGCACACGTCTCGAACTTCCTTGTTTCAGAGTTGAAGCGTGGCGGCATTCCTAAGGAGTTCCTCCCATTGCAGAGTGGTGTTGGCAACATTGCCAATGCCGTGATCGGTGCTCTGGGCGACAATCCTGATGTACCTGCTTTCTCTATGTTCACCGAGGTGATCCAGAACTCAGTCATCGACCTTATGCTTAAGGGCCGTTGTAACTATGTGACTGGTTCTTCGCTTTCGTTGACCGACGATGCATTGGAGGTGATGTATAAGAATATGGATGTCTTCGGTGAGCGTGTATTGCTCCGTTCACAGGAGATCACTAACCATCCTGAGTGTATCCGTCGTCTCGGTATTATCGCTCTCAATACCGCACTCGAGGCCGATATCTTCGGTAACGTCAACTCTACTCACGTACTTGGCACCAAGATGATGAACGGTATCGGTGGTTCGGCAGACTTTGCTCGTAACGCCTTCCTCTCTATCTTTACCACTCCATCTATGGCTAAGGGTGGCATGATTTCAAGCATCGTGCCAATGGTAACTCATACTGACTCTTCTGAGCACTCAGTACGTGTCCTCGTTACCGAGCA
>JAZRVB010000087.1:0-1412 GCA_045598885.1 Bacteroidales bacterium | reverse complement strand
GGCTCTTCCGCTTTCGCTCGCCGCTACTGACGGAATCGAGTTTTCTTTCTCTTCCTCACGCTACTTAGATGTTTCAGTTCACGTGGTTCCCTCCGTATGACTATGGATTCATCATACGGTAGCAGAGCTCTTCTCTGCTGGGTTTCCCCATTCGGAGATCTCCGGATCATCGGTTATGTGCACCTCCCCGAAGCTTTTCGCAGCTTATCACGTCCTTCATCGGCTCTCAATGCCAAGGCATCCGCCCTGTGCTCTTTGTAGCTTTATCATTTTCATTGTTAACGATGAAATTGAATTGGTTCTTCTTTTTTTCTTTGTTTGATACTTTCGTATCATCCTCGGATGTCGTACTTAAATTTTTTATTTAAGTAAGATCTTGAATTTATATGCAATTTTCAAGGTACATTACGTAAGTCTCCTTACGTGACTGCTTTTGCAGTCAACCGGGTCCGAAATCTCTTTCAAACCCTATTCATCGCAAAAGCGTTTCTTTCTTTTAAACCGGCAGCCTCCTACTTTCCCATACCGTCTCCAGCATAGTATCATTGGCCGTCTGGGTCTTAACCGTCGTGTTCGGGATGGGAACGGGTGTTTCCCCCAGGCGCATCGCCACCGGAATAGCTTAAAATGGAATCGAACCATTTGTCTTCTCTGCTCTTCCACTGAGCTATAAGCTTGTCTATTGACAACTGAACAGCATAACCAACACTTACTTCTTCATTTCCTATAGAAAGGAGGTGATCCAGCCGCACCTTCCGATACGGCTACCTTGTTACGACTTCACCCCAGTTACCAGTCCCGCCTTCGGCAGCTCCTTCCTTTCGGTTAGGTCACTGACTTCGGGCGTTATCGACTCCCATGGTGTGACGGGCGGTGTGTACAAGACCCGGGAACGTATTCACCGCGACATTCTGATTCGCGATTACTAGCGATTCCAGCTTCATGTAGTCGAGTTGCAGACTACAATCCGAACTGGGACGTTATTTTTGTGATTTGCTTGACCTCGCGGTTTTGCTTCACTTTGTTTACGCCATTGTAGCACGTGTGTAGCCCTGCTCATAAGGGGCATGATGATTTGACGTCATCCCCACCTTCCTCCCGGTTGTCCCGGGCAGTCTCCCTAGAGTGCCCAACCGAATTGCTGGCTACTAAGGACAAGGGTTGCGCTCGTTGCGGGACTTAACCCAACATCTCACGACACGAGCTGACGACAACCATGCACCACCTGTCTCCACTGCTCCGAAGAGAAGCTCCTATTAAAGAGCGGTCAATGGGATGTCAAGACTTGGTAAGGTTCTTCGCGTTGCTTCGAATTAAACCACATGCTCCACCGCTTGTGCGGGTCCCCGTCAATTCCTTTGAGTTTCATTCTTGCGAACGTACTCCCCAGGTGGAATACTTATTGCGTTAGC